>JANXMF010000076.1 GCA_025354795.1 Pseudobdellovibrionaceae bacterium | reverse complement strand
GCCTGCGCCGCCATATACCGCGACGGCACGAATGCCTCGATGCCGGCCGAGCAGCGTGATCTGACCGCTCACTTGCAGCGCCAGTTCTCGGGTGGGACAAAGGATCAAGCATTGCACCGCTTTGAGCGAGGGATTGATGCGCTCGAGCATTGGAATCGAATAAGCCGCGGTTTTACCAGTGCCAGTGGCGGCAAGACCGAGAAAATCGGTGGCCGGCCCGAGAAGAATCGGGAGAGTTTCCGCCTGAATAGGGGTGGGTTTTTCATAGCCTAGATCATGAATCGCACGCATTAGCGGCGCGCTTAACTTCAGTTCGTTAAATGTCTGCACGGGATCTCATTTCTGGTTGGGTTACGGGTGTGCCATAACTGAGAGTCTCATAGCACGCTTCGCGCCATTTTGCTGGATTTAAGTCCGAACCTGGAAAAAATGCCCGGTCCCTCTAAATAAAGCGCGATATCCTTAGACCATGTTACTGACAGTCCGCCGTTTTGGCCCCTATTTCGGCCTGATCTTGCTGCCGCTTTTAGCGTACTGGCCTTGTTTACACGGCGGTTTTATCTGGGATGACTACACCTTTATCGTCAACGACGACGTGGTCAATCGCTCAGATGGTTGGTGGCGAGTTTGGTGGAGCCGCGAATCCACGGATTTTTGGCCGCTGACCTACACGGTCTTTTGGTGCCTCCGCCGCTGGTTTGGTGATTGGCCGTTTGGATATCACCTGGTAAATCTCGCGGTCCATTGCGCAAATGCGATACTGGTGTGGAGGATTTTTACGCATTTCAACTGGCGCGGGGGTTTGCTAGCGGCGTTTATTTTTGCGATCCATCCGGTAAATGTGGAAGCGGTCGCCTGGATTTTTCAGCTGAAAACCACGCTATCCACGGGCTTGGTGTTAGGCTCAGGGCTCGCCTGGCTTCGGTATGAAGCGAAGCGCTCCGAGGGTCCTTATGCTTTGTCTCTATTTTTGTTTATCCTAGCACTGTTGACCAAAGCTTCGGTGGTCACGTGGCCGCTAATCATGCTGGGCCTGGCGTGGTGGCGTAGCACTAAAGTGGAATGGATAAGGCTTGCACCCTTTTTTGCGGCCTCCTTGGTTTTAGGTTTAGTCAATTTGAATTGGTATGCCTATGACCAAGTCTATGGTGGAGAGGCGGTACACGCCGTCGGCTTTATGGAACGAGCAGTCGGTGCGGGCTTTGCATTTTGGTTTTATTGGCTCAAAGCCCTGGTGCCGTGGCCCTTGATGTTTGTTTATCCGCAGTTCCCAGACTGGGGTCTTGTACCCGCGCTCTCGGTGGTTGCAGCGTTTGTTGGCGCTGCGTTTTTTTTGCCGCGTCGGTGGGTGCTGGGCCTGGGTTTTTTCGCTTTGGCCATTTTTCCGGCGCTTGGATTTTTCACGATCTATTTTATGCGCTACTCGTTGGTGGCGGATCATTGGCAGTATCTTGCCATTTTAGCCATCATCGGACTGTGCGCGCGGCCCGTGGTGTGGCTGGCCGTGCCCGTGCTCGCGGTTCTAACGTTCGAGCGGGCCGCGGTTTATAAGAGCGAAGAATCTCTATGGCGCGACACCGTCACGCAAAATCCTCAGGCCTGGCTCGCGCAAAATAATTTGGGTGCGATCTTATTGAATCGGGGAGAAGGGGCGCAAGCCCTCACTTATTTTGAAGCGGCTATTGTGCACAAGCCCGACTTTGCCGATCCTTACAACAATATTGGCGTTTACTATTTGAGCCAAAACGATGGAGCAAATGCGGAACGCTATTTTCGTCAGGCGCTTGCGGTCTTTCCATTTTACGCCCGTGCCCTCAACAATATGGCGGCGCTCGCCGAACGCCGGGGCGACGCGCGCCAGGCGATCGCGTTTGAAGAGCAAGCCGTCGCGCATTTGCCCACCTATGTTTTAGGCTACGAGAATCTGGCCAAGCTCTATTTGCAAGTGGGGGATGTCGCGGCCGCGGCCGGCGCTTTCAATAAAATCTTACGCTTGCGGCCTGATGACCTCGCCGTGCGCCGGCGTTTGGAAAGCTTGGCACAGGGTCGCTAGACGAATCCGTTTCAGGCTGCTATGTCTTGGTGATGATTCAAATTCACTCGCGCGCGGGCGATGCCCAACTGGCCGCAAAATTGACCGAACTTTGGCCCGCGGTCATGCGCCGGTATGAAGCCGGCTTTGTCAAAATTCCCGAGCTCAAACACGACTGGTCGGCGGTCACAGCCCGCGTGAATAGTCTTCCCACCGGCGAGCCGGTGTTCGTCGTCGGGATTGGCGGTTCCAATCTCGGCAGCCGGGTCGTTCAGCAATGCCTCGCGCGCCCGGCACAGATAGGGTTTCTCGAATCACCCGATCCCACGGCTTGGCAGGATTTTAAGCGTTTAAAAAGGCGCGGTCACTTTGTGTTGGTTTCAAAAAGCGGCGCGACTTTGGAAACTTTGGCGTGGATCGAAAAACTCCACGCTCAGGGACTCGAACTTTCCCGCTGTACTGTCGTTGCCAGCCCGGGTGAGGGCGCCTTGCAACAGTGGGCTAAGCGCGAAAATGTTCACACGCTATGGATACCGCCCAATGTAGGGGGGCGCTTTTCGGTGTTAACAGCGGCCGCAATGTTGCCTGCGGGACTAATTGGTCTCGATGTGGATGGCTTTCGCCAGGGAGCTGCATGGGCCTTGCAGAATCTGCCACTGGCGGTGGAGTTGGCCAGCGCGACTTTGCAGTCCTGGCAGCGCGAAGAGTGGGTCACGCAAATGTGGACTTACTCGGAGGCGCTCGGTAGCTTCGGAGCTTGGTGGCAGCAGCTCTGGGGCGAATCACTCGGCAAAAAGAGCGACTATTCGGGTAAGCCCGCGCCAAGGGCAAGCACACCCATGGCCTGCCAGGGGCCACGCGATCAGCACTCGGTGGTGCAGCAGTTGATTGATGGCGCCCATGACAAGTTTGTGTTTTTAAATCGGGTGACAGGCGCGGAGCAGGAAACGGATAAGTTCAAGCGCCAACTCTTCGGAGGCTCGCCGACCTCCTTTGGCCAGATTCTCTCGGCCGAAGCCGAGGCGTTTGCCCGCTCGCTTGAGGACTCGGGTATTGGTTTCACCAGCTTGCGGATCGGTGAGCTAAATGAAAATACTTTAGGCGGCCTGTTTATGTTGTGGCAGATGACGATCGCGCTGGTGGCCGAGGCCATGCAGATCAACGCCTTCGATCAACCCGGCGTTGAGATCGGTAAAAAGTACGCTCAGGAGATCTTGCAACGTAACGAACGCATTACATAAGAGTTGACGACCTAATCATTATTTCATTCGCGATTTTTTCAGTAGAAAATTTTCGGGGCCAACGTTAATTTGGGCGGGCCTGTTAACTGGGGAGAAAAAAATGGCAAAAACCTGTTTATTGTTTGTTTTAATGTTCGGCTCACTGGGGCATTCCGTCACTTTGGAAGCCGCTAAGGGAAAAACTGAGTTCCTGGCCATCGGCCGCCCTTCCGCGCTAAAAATCAGTGGGACCGGTCTTGGCCCCACTGGCGATTTGAAGTTTACCAAAGATAAAGATCAGGTGTTGCTCAATGGCCAAGCCAAAGTCGACCTTGCGAGTCTTGAGACCGGCATCGGCATGCGCGACCGCCATATGAAAGAAAAGTACTTAGAAGTGGAAAAATTTAAAGAAGCCACGCTGAATTTTAAAGATGCAAAGTTTGCGGCGAGCCTGCTGAAGACGGGCGGCGAGGTTAACGTTCCTGCGACGCTGACGTTGCATGGTAAAGAAAAACCAATCACTGTGGTGATGAAGCTGAAGGCTTCGGACAGCAAAATCACGGCCTCGTCGTCTTTCGCGTTGAAACTTTCAGCCTACGGGATCGATATTCCTACGTTTTCTGGCATCACGGTGGCGGACGAAGTGCAAATCACCACTGAGACGGAGGTTGCTAAAACCTCAATGACTGGTGTGCTCTAGAAACTGGTCCCATAAAGCTTGGACTGTGACCGCATCGATCTTCCCGCTTACGACGCCCGTGGCGGGACGGCTCTCGCTACAAAGGCAGCATCTGGCGAAGTCCCGTGTGACCATCGGGCAAGCGAGTGTCCCAGATTTCAAAGCTTCAAATCTCTCCCTGTAGTTTCTCAAGAGTCTTGCGCGACGACGCCATATTGGGCCAATTGATCTCATGGCGCCCAAGATAGCGGAAGATCAAAGCCTTGGCCTGCAATTTGTGTTCGCTCTTGACGTAGGCCTCGGCAAGCAGCGTGGCGACCCAAAATTCGTTGCGCCCAAAGGAATTCTTCAAAACCTTTTCGCCCAACGGAATAGCTTCGGCAAATCTACCGAGTTCGATAAGGGCTTTGAGCCGGCGGCGCTCAATCTCTGGATTCTTCGGTTCCAGCTTAAGCATGGCGGCCGACAGCTCCTCTAGTTCTTGCCAATTTTTCGCCATGCCCAAAACGTTAAGATAGCGCATGCCGGTGCCGATGCGGGCCACCGGTATGTTCAAACCTTTGATCACCTCCGCCGATTTTTTCCAGCCCGCGGCGGCCTCGTCGGGAGAAAGGCCTCCCGCCTCAGCCAGTTGGCCGCGGTAAAAGGCCACCAAAAACTTGTCATAACCAGAAAACTCGTTGGGAGGTTCGCTCTTCACGGCTTCCCGCAGCTTTGCGTCGTCGCTCAAGAGTGTATCGGCCAGAGCCAGGCCCTCGGTTCGCAGTTTTTTGATTTCATCCTTATTGTCCATGAGGTCGATCCACTGGGTGCGCCAGCCGAGCGAACGCGAACTCGACGGCTCGGCCTTGAGCGCAGCTTTAAGAGCTTTGGCGTAGGCTTTTTTATCGGGCTTCGCGATAGCCAAGCGCGCGTTCCATAATTCCAGAGGCGGCGGCTGCACTTTTTCCAAATAAGGCAGCGCCTCCTTGGCGCGTTTGGCGGCCAAAAGTCTCAGGCCCAGGCGTTTCGTGTCACCGCGGGCACTGGCGAGCTGGGTTAAGCTTTGCGGATTAGCGACGGCGTCATTTAAAAAAGCGGTGATGTCACTGAGCGGTTGATAATCTTCTAGACGCGAAACCTCTTCTTGATCGGCGGTGAGGATTAAGAGCTCAGGAATGCTATCGATTTTGAATTTATCCATCAGCACTGAGTTTTCAAAAATATCGGCGTCGAGGCGGAGTTTGATCATCGCCTTGCTGGCTTTTCTAAACTCGGCGGTGGCAAAAACCTCGCGCTCGAGGCGCACGCAACTGGGGCACCAGCGCGCGCCAAAGTCGATCAGGACCAGTTGTTTTTTGCTTTTGGCTTGGGCCACTGCATACGCGAAATTGTCTTCGATAAAGCCCAGAGCATTGACCTTGGTTTTCACATTCTTGGTTTGAGCGGCTGCGAGTTTAGCGTCGCCTCCCGTTTTCAGGTCGAGAGCGCGGGTTTCACAAAAAGTCAGCGCGTCGTCACACACGTAAAGCATGGCCCGGCCACTTTGAAATTCCTGCGGCAACCCGCTAAATTCCACCTTTCGCACGCTTAAACTTTTGGCTTTGAGCAGGTGTCCGTCGAGGGACAGGGAATTGGGGGCCTTTTCATTGAAATGAAAGCCTTCTTTTAAAGAGGCCGTGAATTCCTGATTTTTCAGTTCGCTGGAAAGGGCAGAGCCACTGCGTGAGGCGGCCTGAACTTGGAGCGAAAACACCATGGCCATGAGTACTTTCGACATAATTATGATCCTTCCGCGCGGGAGATTAAATCGCTTAAAATTTCTTCGCCACGCATGATGGGCAGCGAATAGTGGCCTTCATCCGGGAATAGCTTCAGTTTGGAATGCGGCACTTGACCATGCACATAGGTGGACATCGCATAAGGCAATACCACATCGAGCTGGCCGTGCCACAAATAATACGGGCAAGTGATTTTATCGAGCTGGCAGGGCCAAGGATTGACGTAGCTCTTGAGATCAAAGACGATCCCGGCCGAGCCTTGTTTGCGGGCCAGCACCATGGACTCCATCAAAGCCGCTAGAGTTTCCGGATCTTGTAGCACCTTCTGGTCGGGAGGTGTGAGTCGAGGGATAAGTGTTTTTAACTGACTTTCGGGCCGAATATTTTTAACATATTGCTGAGTGATCATTCGCAGCAGAGCCTCAGGTGTGCGTTTGGCAAGGTCGAAGCCGCGGCGGGCATAGGGCGGATAAAAATCGCGCGCTTCGGTAAAAGGCGCTAATCCGCAGATACTGCCCAGGGCTAGCACCCGATTGCCAAAATACGCGGCGGCGGAAAGGGCCGCGGGATTGCCGCCTGAGACTCCGACCAAAAAGAAGCGCTCGATCTGCTTGAGTGTAAGCGCCTGTTCAAGGCCTGCGATAAATTCCTTCAGGCCCGCGCCAGGCAGGGGTAGAGACTCGCCGTAGCCGGGCCGGTCAGGGCAAAGAACGCGTAGATTGAATTTAACGGCCCATTTCTCCACCACTACTCCTTGTTTATGGGATCCAGGAAAACCATGGAAAAAAATCAGCGGACGACCGTCACGCGGGCCAAAATCAGATAAGAAAGGGATATTGTTTGTCACCGGGGACATTCTCTAGGCGAAAATACTTAGAATCAACGTCATTTCCACCTGCGTTAGCGGCGACAGGCTTTATTTCTAAATCAGTTTGCTGTAGTTTCAGGCCCTCTCTAAGCCGGATAGGTGGTCTTGTGAATAAACTCTCTAAAATCGTGATTTTAACGCTGCTTTGGAGCACGGCCTGTACCAAATCGGCGCCGCAGGCGCAGGAGTCCCACAAGCTCAAAGTTGGGTTGGTTTTGGACAAGGGCGGAAAGGACGACAAATCATTCAATAGCGGTGCCTTCCGCGGGGCTACGAAAGCTGCCGACGAATTGGGCATTGAGCTTAAGATGGTGGAATCTCCTGATGATGCCGCGTTTGAACCGGCATTGCGTAGTTTTGCCGAGCGCGGCTATCCGCTGGTTCTAGCGATTGGATTCGCGCAAGTTGACGCGGTCAAGAAAGTGGCGCCACAATTCCCGGCGACGCATTTTGCGATTGTCGATGGCGTGGTCGAATCGCCAAATGTGTCCACTTTGATGTTTGCCGAACACGAAGGCAGCTACCTGGTTGGATATTTGGCGGGACTGATGTCGAAATCGGCCAAGGTGGGATTTATCGGTGGGATGGACATTGCTTTGATTCGGCGTTTTGAAATGGGCTTTGGCGCGGGCGTGAAGGCGGCGAATCCCAAGGCTGAGGTGGATGTGAATTACGTCGGTGTCAACAGCACGGCATGGGTCAATCCAGGGCGCGGCAAGGAGCTGGCGTTGTCGCAATACAGTCGCGGGGTCGACATTATTTTTCATGCGGCCGGAGCGTCGGGTCTCGGTGTTTTTGATGCCGCAGCTGAAAGGCAAGCTTACGCGATTGGCGTCGACAGCAATCAAAACGGGTTGAAACCGGGGCGCGTGGCGACGAGTATGCTGAAGCGGGTCGATATCGCCGTCTACGATGTGATCAAGGAGCAAGCCGCTGGCAAATTCACTCCGGGTACGCGTTCGTTCGGGCTTAAAGACAATGGCATTGACTATGCCGTCGATGAAAACAATGAAAAGCTGATCGCACCCTACAAAGTGAAACTCGATGAGATACGCAAAAAAATCATTGCCGGCGAGATCAAAGTTCCGGATTTTTATACGCTTAAAAAAATGAACTGAGTCATGAGTCTGCAGCTGGAAACCGTTGGTCTCAGTAAAACTTTCGCGCATTGCACGGCGCTGGATCGGGTGTCGTTTCGTTTCGCGCCCGGCCGTATTCACGCGGTGTTGGGCGAAAACGGTGCCGGCAAGTCAACCCTGATGAAGGTGCTGTTCGGGCTTTATCCGCCCACCTCGGGTGAAATTCGTGTGGGCGGCGAGAAATTCGAGTGGCGCTCTGCTCGCGAGGCCATCAGTCGCGGACTCGGAATGGTGCAACAGCATTTCACTTTGCTGGAAAATTCCACCGTCATCGACAATATTTTAGTGGGCGCTGAAGTTTGCTCTGCTCTTGGAGTTTTACGGCGCTCCGAGGCGATTGCGCAGTTAGAGGAACTCCTGCCGATGCGCCACCTTAGTGTGCCTTGGGATGCGCTGGTGCGTGACCTCTCGATTGGACAAAAGCAACGGGTTGAAATTTTGAAATTGTTATTTCGCCAGGCCCAGGTGCTCTTTTTAGATGAGCCCACGGCGGTGCTCACACCGATTGAGATCGAAGAATTTTTCGTGTTGCTACGCAAGCTCAGAGACTCCGGCCGCACCATTATTTTGATCACGCACAAAATTGGCGAAGTGCTTGCGGTTTGCGACACCTACAGCGTTTTGCGTCAGGGACGCTCCATCGTGCAGGGCGAAGTGAAAGGTGCGGTGGCGGCCGAAATTGTCGAAGCCATGATTGGTCGCACGATGCCTGACTTCGCTGTAGCCCGGCCCGCGGTACATGGGCAGGCCGCTTTGGTGACGCGCGAGTTACGCGTCGGCGATGCGCACGCTGAGCCTGGCCTTTCGCTTCACGTTCAGCGCGGAGAAATCGTTGGCATCGCCGGAGTAGAGGGTTCTGGGCAGAGCGAATTGGTGGATGCACTGATGGGTTTGCGCGAATTCCACGGCAGTGCCCGGCTTTTCGATGAAGAGTTGCAAAACACCTCACAGGTGCGGGGGCTCGGTGTCGCCCTGGTTCCCGAAGACCGCCTGGCCCAGGCGCTATGGCTCGAAGAATCTTGTTACACCAATATGATAATAGGTCTTGAGTCTGCGTTTCTGAAACATAATATTTTCAAGCGTGCGGCAATCGAGGGCACCACGGCTGCTTGGGCCAAGGAGTTCGATGTGCGCGCGGGTGATTTGCTCGCCCCGGTTGCAAGTCTGAGCGGCGGTAACCAACAGAAATTGGTTTTTGCGCGCGAGGTAGGAGGGCGCGCGCCCCGCTTCGTGATTTGCCACCAGCCTACTCGTGGCGTGGATCTCGGCGCCATCGATTTATTACACCGAAAGTTGGTTGAGCTGCGCAACCAAGGCCTTGGCGTTTTGCTATTGAGCAGCGAGCTGGATGAGCTTTTGAAACTCTGCGACCGGATTTACGTTTTTTATGACGGCCAGGTGAGCGGCGAGTTTACGCGCGCGCAGTTTAATCGCGCCCAGATCGGGGCGGCGATGACTGGAGTGGCGCATGCCTAAACATATCTATGTTACTATTGTTTCTTTGTTTATAGGCCTGGCCCTCTCGCTGACCCTTGCCACTATTCTGGGTGAAAATCCTGGGCATGTTTTCTTGGTCTTGGTGCGGGGCGCGTTTGGCTCAGCCACTGATGTTGGCTACTCGCTTTTTTACGCCACACCCTTGCTCCTGAGCGGGCTATCGGTGGCGTGGGCGCTGCAAGCGGGCCTGTTCAATATTGGTGCGGACGGACAGATGACATTGGGGGGAGTGGCTCTCGCCGCAATTGGGATTTTGGCCCACGACTTACCGATGCTGGTGGCGCTGCCGTTGGCACTGACCCTGGCATTTTTAGTGGGCGGAGGGTGGGGAGCGCTCGCCGGGTGGATGAAGGCGCGGCGCGGTTGCCATGAAGTGCTCACCACGATTTTGTTGAATTTTATCGCCTATGGTCTGGCCAGCTTCTTTATCTTGCGGGTGTTCAAAAATCCCGAGTCGCAGGGACCAGAGACCGCAGTGGTCGGTGGCGGCTTCCAAATCGGTGCTCTGCCCCAATGGATCGGTGGCACCAGCCCGGCCAATTGGACGTTGGCACTGGCCCTGTGTTTGATCGTGATTTATGGCTTTATCATGGGCCGCACCAGCCTTGGCTATTTTCAACGACTGGCGGGAGAGGCGCCCCAAGTCGCGGCGCGCGCGGGCGTGAACATCGGCCGCCAAACTATACTGGCGATGTTTATATCCGGAGGGTTGGCAGGTCTTGCGGCGGCAAGTCCGGTTTTGGGCTTTGCCTTCAAGGCCCGCGAAGGCTTTACCTCAGGCGTCGGGTTTATCGGAATTGCGGTGGCGTTACTCGGGCGCAAGTCGCCGCTGGGAATTGTTTTTGCGGCACTGCTTTTTGGCGCTCTCACCAAAGGCGCGCTCGAACTCGATATGGATACCCGGTTTGTTTCGCGCGACTTGGCCACGGTGATCCAAGCGTTGATCGTGCTGGCGGTGGCGAGCCAAGTTGGCTTGCACAATTTGTGGCGAAAGGTGACGTCATGATTGTGGATCTATTGATGAGCACACTGAGGCTTTCGGTGCCGCTTTTGTTTGCGGCGTATGGAGGCTTGCTGAGCGAACGCAGCGGTGTTGCCAATATTGCTTTGGAAGCGAATCTGCTGTTCTCGGCTTTTACCGCCGCCGCGGTGGTGGCGCTCAGTGGACAGCTGGTCCTCGGAGTGGCTGCCGGGGTTGTGGCCTCAGCTTTGGTGTCGCTGATTTTTGCGCTTATTTGTATTTGGGGGCACGGCGATCAGATCGTAGTGGGCACCGCGTTTAATCTTTTGGCGGCGGGGCTGATTCCGGTACTCAACAAGGCTTTGTTTAATGTCATGGGCTCTACGCCTGCACTCGCCAATACGTTCCATCAGACGTGGCCATTTTTTGCACTGGCCTTATGCGTACTGTGGGCTCTACATTTTTTATTTACCAGCACTCGTCACGGTCTTCGCCTGTCGGCGGCCGGAGAAAATCCAGCGGCATTGGTTAATCAAGGTGTTGACTATCAGCGCGTGCGCCTGCGCGCGGTGGTCGAGGGCGGAGTTTTGGCGGGCGTGGGTGGAGTTTATTTGAGTTTGTGCCAAGGCAGTGGTTACGTGCGCGACATGGCGGCGGGTCGCGGATTTATCGCGCTGGCGGCTGTGATTTTTGGTGCGTGGAAACCCATTCCGACTTTTTTCGCATGTTTGTTTTTTGCATTCACCGATGCCGTGCAGATTCAAATGCAGGGGAGGTCGATGGGTGGCGTGGAATTACCCAATCAATTTGTGCAAATTCTTCCTTACGTGGTGACATTGTTGGTGTTGATTATTTTTGCGCGGCAGATTACCGCGCCGGCCGCGATCAACGACTCTTCCCGGAGGCGCTAGTCGTACCAGCCGAGGCGCACTCAACAACCATGAGGTCTAATTCTTGCTGCGGTGGTAGTGGTGAGGCCTGTGAGGTTCTAGTGCCAAAGTTTTGAAAAGCCTAAGCGATGACCAAGGCTATGGATCTGCACTTCCGACCACCCGTAAGTCGATGCTAGATAATCGTCGACACTGTAATTCATCTGTCCGAAGCGAGTGGGGACACCCTTCGCAAATTGATGGCGTTCGGTCGCGTTACCAAAAAGGACCACGTCGACCACGCCCGCGTGCAACGCTCCCGCGACAATCTCGAGCGGCAAGCCCACAAAGCCATGTATAATACGCGCGACCCGCGACGGCCCGGGACCTTCGCTATAAGGAAAGAACAAAACCGTGCCAGCCAGTGCGAAGATGCAGATAATGAGGGCTGCGGGATTTGCGGTGCGGGTCATGGGTTTCTCCATGTTTAAAGGTTCTGCGTTTAGGAAATTGCAAGGTGCATGCAGGCCGGGGGCCGCGAAGGTAGGGGCGAGGCGCCCAGTTTGATTACAAGTGGTGGCGTGAAATGTCACTTTGAGCTTTGTCGCCACTTCCATACTTGACTGTGCAATCTGCAGTGTTTTTTCGAGCGCTTAAAAAGCGTACAGTGCGTTTAGTTCCGGCCCATCAGGCCCAATGCCGGGATAAATCATCCACTGACTTGCGCTCCTGGCCGCCCCCTCTTGCTTATGCCGTTGAGCCAAATGCGCCGACATTTTTCCCACCGCATAACCGATGCCGATGCCGAGGGGGTAATCACTGGCCCAGTGCACACCATTGTTCATCATCTGAAAACCAAGCACCGTCAGCCACAGTGCTTCCGCCGGCGCTACGTATTTGAAATACTCCGGATAATTCTCATTGATAATCGTAAACGTCAGCGTCGCCGTCATAATATGCCCACTCGGAAACGCGTCGTACATCGGGGTGTGCGCCTGATAACCCGTCACACTCGGAAAGGGCCGCCATTTTCCGCGCGGTGCGCTGGAAACGCTGGGGCTTTCGCGACCGGTCGCGCGCTTAAGTGCCTGACTGATCACAGTCGAGGTGATCATGCCGTGGATAATTTCAAGTCCTGTATTGTAGGGACGATTGGCGCCCGAGAAGTAGCCAGTGCCCAAGAAACTAAAGCTCATCAGAAAGTGCGTCCAGCCGTCGCCCAAAAAATAAAGCGCCGATCCGGTGTCGCTCGGCAGTCGGAGAAGGTCAAAGCCAAAGCCATGCACTACTGTTTTGGTGGTGTCCGAATTGCCAAGCCCCCAGCGCCGGCCATCGCTCTTTGCAGCTTTGAGGAGGTCCTCGTCGTAGTGGTAAAACGCCGCGCTGGTAGTGAGAATTACCGCCCAGGCGGGAAGGCTGCGCTTGGTAAAGGAATATTCAAAAGTATCGAGAGTCGTGGTGGGGACTTCGGTGACAACGGAGAGCAACGGGATACGCTCCTCGGCGTGCCCACGCATGCCGGTCAAAAATAAAATCGTTGTTAAGCAAATGGCGCGCATAATAGAGTCGTCAAGTGGGAGTGACCTTGTTGTTCAAGAAATGTTTGAGCGTCGTTTTGATGATACCGATTTTTATGCCAATGGCAAACGCCAGCTTGGTGGAAGATCTTAAGTCACCGATCACCACCGACTCCCGTTGGATTTTGCTCAGCGGAACGGGTTTGACTCTGGCTGTGCTGGCGAGCCACGAGTCCGTGGAAGATCCCTTCGAAATCACCACCGTTCAACAAAAGCCGCTCGGAGCTTCGTCAAAGTACGGCGATGCCTTGGGGCAGCTGGTGCCCAATGCACTCTATGTTGGAGGCATGGGTTTGGCTTACTGGAGCGGGGTGCCTAAGGGTTTCGAACGCAGTCTCGTGATGGTGGAGGCCACCGTTTACTCGGCACTGATCACCACGGTTTTGAAGTACACCATTCGCGAACCGCGGCCCTATGATGCGAATGTGCGCAACAGTTTTCCCTCGGGCCATGCGACCACGGCTTTCGCGTTTGCGGGCGTCGTCGCGGCTGAGCATGGATGGTATTATGGCGCGCCGGCAATGGCGATGGCGACCTTTGTAGCCTATAGCCGAATCAACGACCATCAGCACCATGTGCACGATGTAGTAGCGGGTGCCACCATTGGGCTCACTTGTGCTTACGGGATTTATTACTCCCAGCATAGTGTTGGTCAGGGTGGCGAACGGGTCCAGATAGTGCCGATTCCAATCTCCGGCGGGACAGAGATTGCCGCGCGCTGGAATTATTAGTGCACTAAGTTATTTGCTAGGTTTTTGACTGTCTCATTTTGCGACACTCACTAAGGTCTGGTTCAGTTTTTACCGCCACTGTGTACAATAAAGAGATGCGAGTAATTGTCCCACTTTCCATTGCGCTGGTTTCAATCGGGCTTTGGCCGCGATTTGGTTCTGCGGCTGGGTCTGGTACCTGGCCTGCCTATCGCGACAATACTCCGGAATGCAAACAAAACGAAAGCTCAAAGGAATGCACTCCTTTTAAAGTTGGTTTTTGCCGTGCCCATAGCAATGCCACAGGATGCAATGCTTCTGATGGCAATGCCCTTCCCGCAGCCTCCAGTTATTGGCAAAGCAGCGGAAGTGCGAGTGAAAAGACTAGTGCGGCGATGGGTGGTTTGAAAAGCTTGCAAGAAAACGCCAATGGCTGTTGTGAGGCCAAGGATATGGATCGTTGCAACCTGCCTCCCGGCGACGCCCACGATGCCAAAAAATCATTGAGCTCAGACAGCCAAAACGGGGACAGCCTAAAACGGGTTGCCGAAATCGGACTTAGCCGAAGTTCGCTTAAGACTGTGTTTATCTTCGGAGTTGTCGGTGAATGTCTTGGCCGTAAGGATGCTTGTCTCTTTCAGATCGACGAAATGAAGAAGGTAGTGAGCAAATTAAAGAGTGCCGATGCCGCTGAGGCGAATCGGCAGATAGCGGATTATGAGAAGGCCTGCACTCGCTACTCGGAGCAAGATTTGCGCTCCAACTTACAAGCCGCGATACGCGACACCGAAAAGGCTGCGGACGCACTGAGGAAAACCTCGAGCAGCGATTCCACCCCCAGATCAAGTCATCCGATGAGCTTTAGCGACATCGCCGCGATTGCCGGGATGGGCTCGAATCTTCTGAATCAATATCTGGCCCAAGATCAGCAGCCGTTCAATCCCAATCCCACCGACGCCGGATTGCCCGCAGCGGATTGCTCCAATCCCGCTATGGTTGGTGGCAGTTGTCCAGCTCAACCGCTGGCGCCCACGAGTCCGCCAATACCCTTTGCAAAAGTGGCGATGGATGGCGATGGACCTGGCGGCGCGGCTAAGGGTGCATTCAATCCCGCCGAAAACGCCGACAATGCGGGTGCGGCGAAAGCGGTGGTTGCAGCGGCGCCCAGTGGCGCGCCGACGATTGCGAGTGTACCGGGCGGGGGCGGATTTTCAGGTGGCGGAGGCGGCGGCCAAGGCGCTAGTTTGGCAGCGGTAGCGCCCCCAGCGGCGGCACCGCCCGCAAAGAGCTTCAATTTGGGCAACGAATCCGGTGGTGGCGGTTATAGTCAGCAAGCGGCGTTGAATCCCGGTGAGGGATTTTCAGGTTACGGCGGCGGTCGCGAACCTGCGAGCGAGTCGGGTCTGGACTGGAGTCAATTCTTGCCTGGCCACTCCAAAGATCCACGCAAACTCGCGGGCCTCGCCCACGCGGAATCGGGTATTAATTCCAAAGACGTCAATATATGGACAATGATCAGCGAGCATATTCGCGCCCGCTGCTCTCAGGGCTTACTGCGCGACTGCATTCCCTAGGCACAAGGTTCGCATATTTGCGGGTGTGGTGATGCGCTTCCTTCCCCTACTTTTTATGTTTTCCGTGGCTGAGGCTCAGAGCCTCCTCTTTGAACCCACTTCTGATTTCACGGCTGTTGCACATTTTAGTGCGGCTGACGTGAAGGAAGATCTGCAACTGCTAAAATCCGCGGTGCAACTGGCTTATGCCGGACCTCCGTCGTTGCTTGCCGCCCTGGATTCGTTTGCCCCTGCGGTTTCGGACTCCGAAGCCCTGTGCTTGGCTTTGGCCGAGGCGTTTGAGCAGGTAGCGGATAGCCATTTGGCGGCGAATATTGATTTTAACAGGTGTGGTGCCAATCCAGTTCCGGGGCATGCGGGCGCAAATATTAACGATCAAAGCAAGCCATGGGTCATCGAGTGGCGCCGAGCGGGATCACAGCCGGTGGCAGTAGTGGGCCTCGCGCATTTCGCCGACGAAGCAGATCGGGAATGGGAAGGATTTTTATCGGCAATTCAAGCTTTGCACGCTCAAGGTAAGCCATTTATTATCGACCTGCGCGGGAATAGCGGCGGCGATGACTCCATGGGCATTGAAATGGCGCGCGTCCTCTATGGTCTTGCGCGCGATGTGAATGTACCGGCACCGATTCGCGGGCGCACCTGGATACAAACACCCGAAGCGTTCGCTCTACAAGCCAATGACATCGCTTATCAAAATGCTAGAAGCTTACACAATGGTCGGACACCAGGGCCCTATCAGGAAGTGCGCCGCCAGCGTCTCTTGGAGTGGATGAAGCGGGCCAAAGCGCATGCTTTTCCGAGTGTAGCGGTTGAAACCTATGCCGAGGTTCCTGTGACGAGGGCCTTTGCAGAAAATATCTATGTGTTGATCGACAAGCGCTGTGCTTCGGCGTGCGAGAACACTTTGCAGGCGCTAGAGAAGCTGCCACACCGGGTACTTGTGGGGGAAAATTCGCGCGGCATGGTGGAATATGGCGAACTCGGAAGAGTGCGTTTGCCGAATTCCCATGTGGTGGTTTCGTTGAGTACTATGCGTAGCGAATTTAGGGATCGCCGTAACCCTGAGAAAATCGGCTATAGTCCAGACCAGCGCGTCCCCGAGAATGAGGACGCACTGGCGGCCGCGCTTCAGCGCATTAAACAAAACAATTAAAGTTTACTCGAAGCGCGAATGCTCTGACAGCGTTCGTCTTCCTGTAGTTGCACCCTCAGCTGTTTATGTACGCTAGGCGAAAATTTAGTACCGGTCTTTAAAAATTCCTTCATGCGTCCAGAGCCTGGCTCTTCGCAAAACAGCGGCGACATATTGCGGGCGATGGTGTTCACAAATATTTCGTCTTCTGAATTTCCGTATTTGCTGATGTAGGTATAAAAGTCGTTGGCAAAAGGTTTGGCCAAATCCTCTTGACCCAGCGGAAACAAATTGCCAATGACCGTGCGGGCTTCAGCGAAAGAGACCGCCGGCTTGGCGGTTTCCACCATTTGCACCCATTTGCGTTTAACTTCTATATTGGGCTGCACGGCTTCGGTCGAGAGTGCCGATTTCTTACCGCGTTCCGAAGGATCTTCGCGCTTAAGTTGGGTGATCAATCCGGCGGCTGCGGGGTGCTGAAAACGCGCCAACTGACGGGCCAAGGCCCAACGGCGATCGAGATCCAACGCAAATTTGGCGTTGATTTTGGGTTGCTTTGACCAGCTCACCAATTGCGCCAACGCCTTTTCGGTTTGGGCGACGCTCGCATAGCTGTCAAACCAGAATTTCTGCAAATCCGAACCGGCCGCGGCCATTTGAATGTGTTTCAAATATTGGGCTTCCATTTCGCCGATAAATTTCATGCGGCTGGCTATGCCAGTAGGAGTTTGCATAGGCCAATACTGAAGAGTAGTGCCGTGCTCGCCACGACGGCCCGAAATGGTGCCGACGATGTCATTAAGCAGCATCTCGTCGTTCTCGACCGGAAAATGTTGCTCTACAATTTGAATGTAGTCACTGAGCGGCATTTGCGTGTCCCGCACCATTTGCCACATGTCATTCCATATCATAGTCCGCAGAAGTGGATCGTGAACACGGCTCAAGTTTTCTTTTGCATATTTCAAACTCACGCTGTCGAGCGAAACCTGCGCGTAACCATCGTCTTGATAGTTGGGATAAACAAAAGCCGGGCATGGCCAATGGCCGACAATGAGCTGCCCGGATTTTTTCATTTCCACATCCATGACGATGGGTTGGCTAAATTTTTTGTCTTGAGGTTTGAACAAGGCCACATGAATCACTTGCGGACGGAACTCGGTGGGTCCGGCGCTGGGATTTTTAGGCGTTGTGGTCAAAGTGATGTTTTCTAGCGAATCGCCATTGCAAGTCCATTTAGCGCTTAACTGGTCCGGACCACTTTGCTTGAGCCAGCGATCGGCCCACAGATTTAAGTCCTTTTCGCTCTGAGCCTGCAACATGTCGACAAACTGTTTGAGATCGGCATTTTTAAAGGCGTAAGCTTGAATATAATTCTGTAAGCCTTTTTTAAATTTCTCCGGCGACATGTAAGTGTAGAGCTGGCGCAACACGCTGGCGCCTTTGCCATAGGTAATACCATCGAAAGTGGCGAACGCTTCCTTTACGCTCCCAACCGGGGCTTCAATCGGATGGGTGGTGACGAGTCCGTCTTCCCAGTACGCCCAGTTCTTTTCGTCGTGAAAGTCTTGCCACGCCTCTTTAAACTCAGTCGCTTGCGCCATGGACAGCGAAGCCATAAATGTCGCAAAGCTCTCGTTCAGCCAGAGGTTATTCCACCAGCGCATGGTGACGATATCGCCAAACCACATATGCGCCATTTCGTGCAGAATAATTCCTGCAAGGTGGCGGCGCTGTGCGCGGGTTGGCATGGAACGTTGCAACGTTTGTTCAGTGAAAGTCACGGCGGCAACATTTTCCATCGCGCCTGCATTGAACTCCGGCACCACGATTTGGTCATATTTTTTAAACGGGTAGCGGTACGCGAAGAAGGAATTGTAAAACTTCAAACCTTGTTTGGTGATCGTGAACCAATCTTTCGGATGCACGTACTTTGCCATTGCGGGTCGCGCAAAAAGTCGAAGCGGCATATTTTCAAAGCGATCGGTCCACACTTGGTAAGGGCCGGCATGCAAGGAAAACAGGTAGGTGGCGATTGGGGGTGTGGCGGGAAACGTCCAAAGCTTGCGGTGATTCGACTGCACGGCGGCACTCGTCTCTTGCGAAGTGCTGATTACTTGCCAAGCGGCAGGGGCGTCGACGGTGAGCGCCAGAGTCGCGCGTAAGTCGGGCTGATCAAAACACGGCATAAAACGATTGGCGTCAAAGGTTTCAAACTGGGTGTAGAGAAAGACTTGTTTAGTCTCGGGATCTACAAACTGATGCAAACCTTGACCTTGGTGCGAATAGTCATGGGTAAAATCAATTTTTACGGTGTTGCCGCCTTTACGCAACAGATGCGCGGGCAATTCGATCCAATAAGTTTTTTTAGCGTCCGGAGCAATGGTCTGATCATTCAAGGTCATATGCGCCACTTGGCCTTCGAAGAAATCAAGACGCAGCGATCGGCTGTTGTCGCTTAGATCAAAGTGAATTTCGCTCTTTCCGGAATAGCTTTTATCGGTTTCCGGCAAAGTCACCTGCAATTGGTATTGAACCGCGCTCACACGGGCCGCCCGGCTTTGGGCTTCAGTCGCCGAGAGGTTCGACGATCCTTCGGCTGGGGACGTCACCTCGGGGGTGGCAGTTGGCGACGTGGATTTGCATCCCGCCAGAGTTAGAGTGAACAAAGCGGCAAGTAAGAGTATTCTCAATGGGGCCTCCTCAGAATTTGAACAAGGGCTGGTTGTATCAAATTGCCGACCAAGCACAAGCGGAGAGAATTATTGTGCTTTGCGGTTGAGAGCGGAGTGCTATTATATCGAATCAGCTACGCGGAGATCTTGAGCGGTAAATAGCTCGCGCTGAAATAGGCTGCGATCACATTGTGCAGCGCCGGATTAGTGACGCTGTTGTGGTAGGGGAACGGGCCTGGATCCTGTGCGAGCATCGGCAGTAAGCGCAAGGGGGAAGTCGGTACCGACAGCACAGACCCGGGTTGCATCTCCTCCACTTCATCGGCCACGCCAGAGTAAAACGTGTTGCCGTGTTCGAAGATCTTAGCGACTTCCGGCTTAAGGATGGAAGGAAAGGTTTTTCAATTGCTTTTGGATTAAGTGGTAAAGCTTGGCGCGCAAGAGCAAAACGCTGATGGACATTTGCCGGGCGACTTTCTAGACTCCGCGTCGGAGGTTTTCTTGGCCAAATTTCGAGCTTGGGGCCCGGTCGCAGAACTGTTGGTGGCCGCGGGTTTGTGGGGTTTTGGATTTATTGCGACCAAATGGGCGCTGGAAGCTGTCGATGCCTTCGAGGTTTCGTTTTTGCGCTTTGTGCTCGCAAGCCTGGTGGGCCTGCCGTTCCTACTCGCCAAGCCCGCTCGCGCCAAATTTAACGAATACGCCCGCCGCTCGTTCGTGCCGGCACTATTTTTAGTGGCAACGTTGACTTTTCAGACCTGGGGTCTGCTTTACACCAGCGCGACCAAAAGCGGATTTATCACGACACTGTATGTGGTGTTTGTGCCCATTCTCGAATTGCTCTTGCGCGGGCGGCGGTTGCCGGCGCGGCTGGTGCTCTGTGTACTGAGCTCGTTTCTTGGCATGCTGTTGATCGTAGGCTTGGGGTTTTCGCCGCTTAATTTTGGCGATGTATTGACCTTTGCCTGTGCGCTCACTGCGGCCGGGCAAATTTATTGGATGGGAGTGGTGAGCCCCTGCGTCGATCGGCCCTTTGTGTTCAACATTTACCAATGTGTGTGGTCACTTTTGTTAACCGTACCGTTTTTGTATGGTCACGAACTGCGCACAAAAATCGGGCATATTGCGGAGTGGCCCACCCATGCCTTACTGGGAACCCTTTCGTTGGCGCTCGGCTCCACTGTAATTGCATTTTATCTTCAGGTGCGCGCGCAGGCCCGTCTTTCAGCCACTGTTTCGAGCTTAATGTTTTTGCTCGAGTCGCCCTTTGCATTGTTTTTCGCCATGATGCTGTTGGGCGAGTCGCTCAGACTTACCGAGGCTCTCGGGGCCGCGATCATTTTTGCTTCCGCATTGTTTGCGACAACATTTGAGAAGAAAGATTGATTTTAAGTTTCAACTCCTGAATGCTTAAGAGCATGAGTTTTGCGCAAGCGATGTTATTGGCTGTGGTCGAGGGATTGACGGAGTATTTACCGGTGTCTTCCACGGGCCATATTATTCTCACGTCCTGGGTGATGGGCATCAACCAGGACGCCTTCGTCAAAGACTACACTGTGATGGTGCAGTTTGGTGCAATTTTGGCTGTCTTAATGTTGTTCTGGCGGCGATTCTTGCTCAATTTCAAGATCTATCCTCAGGTCTTTATGGCTTTTTTGCCGGCCGCGATCATTGGTCTGGTGGTGAAGAAACGCATCGATTTAATTTTGGGCAATGTGTGGGTTGTGGGTGCGATGCTGTTCATGGGCGGCATTGTTTTGATTTTGACCGATCATTGGCTTCGCCACCATAAGGTGCGGGTGGTCAGCGTTGAGAAATTGAAGGCTCCGTCTGCCTTCAAGATCGGCTTGTTTCAGTGTTTGGCTTTTTTTCCGGGCATGTCACGCTCTGCAGCGACAATCTGGGGCGGGCTGTCTGAAGGCTTGAGTTTGGTATCGGCCACCGAGTTCTCGTTTTTTCTCGCGGTGCCCACTCTCAGCGGCGCGACTTTTTTAAAAGTCCTTAAGGTTTATCCTGAAATCCGTGCGGAACAGTGGAATATTTTGCTGTGGGGAAACTTGGTTTCGTTTGCGGTGGGGCTACTCACCATTTATTATTTTGTGCGGGCCATCGAGCGTTTCGGCCTGAAGTATTTTGGCTATTACCGGGTGATTTTGGGCGGGCTGGTGCTGCTGGCTTTGGCGACCGGACAGCAAATTGAATTTCTTTAAACGCTGGACAGGGTCGCGCATCGATCATACAAATGATTGCGCGAGTGCAAAACTTTTAGCAAAGGGGCTTTCAAATGTTGCAAACATTGACCAGTAATATTTTAGGTTTTCATTTTCTGATGCGTTGGCTGCATTTGTTTTTTGGCGTCATGTGGATCGGCCTACTCTATTATTTCAACTATGTGCATGGCGCATTTATGGCAGAGACCACTGACGCCGGCAATAAATCCCACGCCATTCAAAAACTCCTGCCACGGGCTCTTTGGTGGTTTCGCTATGGCTCGATGTGGACGTTCGCGACCGGCTTTGTGATGCTTATGATTCGCGCTCATCTTGATGTGTCTGGAGCGGGCATGGCCGTTTTCAACACGCCGTTTTGGATTAATATTTTGACGGGTGCCACTTTTGGTACGCTGATGTTTTTGAACGTTATGATCGTTATTTGGCCCAAACAACAGATCGTGATCAAGAATGCGATCGCGGTGGCAGGTGGTGCGGCCGCGAATCCTGCAGCGGCAATGGCTGCGGCTAAAGCGGGACTCGCTTCGCGCACCAATACGTTATTTTCGATTCCCATGTTGTTTTTTATGCTCGCGGCCAATCATTTGGGCTTTAGCGTGACGGACTCTTCGCAAGTTTGTGTTTATTGGATTGTTGCACTGTTGCTGATTTTGGGTCTCCAAGCCAACGGCATCGTCGGAAAGACCGGACCGTTGACCACGATCAAGGGCGTCTTGACCTGTGGTTTTGCGCTGACCGCGGTGTTCGTGGTTTTGCTTTCGGTTTTAATGTAAACAGAAAGGCTAGAGCGTGTTTCAACTGGGGATTGAGCGTCTATTAAACGAGCCGGAACTCCAAGCCAAATTAGTTGAAAAGCGCCTGGCCTTTTTAGGTCACCCTGCATCGGTCACGCAATCGCTGCAGCATTCGCTGGATCAGCTGAGCCTGATCAAAGGGCTCAAAGTCGTCTCGGGCTTTGGGCCTCAGCACGGGATGCGCGGCGAAAAACAAGACAATATGATCGAGAGCGAGGATTACCTCGACCCGCAACTGCATATTCCGATTATGAGCCTATACGGCAAAGTGCGCAGGCCCACGGTGGACATGCTTAAAGGCTGGGACGTTTTGCTTATCGATCTACAGGACGTCGGTTGCCGGATCTACACTTTTCTCACTACGCTCTTTTATATGATGGAATCGGTCAATCATAGCGGGCAAGAAATCTGGGTGCTCGATCGCCCCAATCCTGCCGGCCGCGAAATCGAAGGCCACACTCTGGATATGAAATTCGCCAGCTTCGTGGGTGCGGCACCGCTGCCGATGCGCCACGGTCTCACCTTGGGCGAGGCGGCGCTTTGGTATCGTGATTTCAAAAAGCTAAAGATCAATCTCACCGTCATAGCCATGAATAGTTACCACCCGAAAGAGGAGCCTTGGCCCGATTTGAGCTGGGTCAATCCGTCACCAAATATTCCACGCTTGACCACCACTAGAACTTATTGCGGCACGGTTTTGCTTGAGGGCACCAATCTCTCCGAAGGCCGCGGTACCACGATTCCGCTTGAGCTTTTTGGTGCGCCCGGGCTTTCGATGACGAAAATTATTAGGGAGATGGAGCAAATGGCACCGGGGTGGTTGCGCGGCTGCATGATACGTCCGGCCTTTTACGAGCCGACTTTTCATAAATTCAAGGGCGAACTTGTTAATGGCATTCAGGTCCATATCGACGGGCCATTTTACAATGCACAAACGTTTCGTCCCTATCGTCTTATGAACTTGTTTTTGAAAGCCACTCAGCGCATTCATCCGGGGCTCGAAATTTGGCGTCAGCCTCCCTATGAGTATGAAACCAAACTTATGCCAATCGATATCTTGAGCGGCACCGATAAACTTCGGGACTGGGTCGCTGATTCCAAACCGCGGATTGCAGAATGGGACGAGTCTTTGTTGGCTGACGAAAATGCTTGGCGCGAGGAGCGACAGGCTTATTTGCTCTATTAGGGCGTGTTTTGAATTTGGAGGGGTGTGACCTATTTCAACAATTTTTTAAGCGACCCCTGCGCTTTCGCCACCTTCACTCTTAAACCACGTCGGTGCTGGTGCAGCGCCCGGGTGAGTCTAGCTGAACCAAGCGCCAGAATCCGCGCCGCGAGTAGGCCCGCATTGTGTGAATTGTCGATCGCCATGGTCGCGACCGGCACGCCCTTAGGCATTTGCGCGATACTTAATAAACTATCGAGTCCCTTAAGCGAAGTGGTCGCCACTGGCACCGCGATCACCGGCAGCACCGTGTACGACGCTACCATGCCCGGCAAATGCGCGGCCCCGCCGGCACCGGCAATGATTACTTTAAAGCCCCGAGCTTCGGCTTGCTTTGCGTACTCTTGCATATATTCTGGCGTGCGATGGGCCGATACGATCTTGCTTTCAAATCCGATGTTTAAATCTTTAAGAACTTTGACCGCATCCTTCATCACGCGCGCGTCGGAGGTACTACCCATAATTATCGCGACTTGGCGTTTCATAATACAAAATCCTTTCGCCAGCGCAGGGCCTGCTTTAAGGCCTCTGAGGAATTTTTATCGAGCACCGTAATATGACCCATTTTGCGCCCCGGCCGATTTTCACTCTTACCATACCAGTGAAGTTTACCCGCTGTCGACCAGTTCAAACGCGGCGGCGTCGTACTTGAGCCCAGCAAATTGATCATCGCCCACGCACCGGGTCCAGCCGCAGCTACCAGCGGCAACGGCATCCCTAGACCCGCGCGCAGGTGGTACTCAAATTGCGAGCAGACTAGGCCCTCAATGGAATAGTGGGCCGAGTTGTGCACGCGCGGCGCGAGTTCGTTCACCAACAACGCTTTTTTGACTTCAAAAAACTCAGTCGCGAGCACACCATGATAGTCAAGTTCAGTCATGAGACGTTTGAAACTGGTGCTCATTTTTTTATGAGCCGCATGGGTGATAGGGCCGCGCACCGAAAAACAGCGAGCGTCCATTTGCACACTTTCTACCATAGGCAACGTTAAAAATTCTCCGCTGATTGAGCGCACAAAGGAAGTGGCAAGCTCACGCGTGAAAGGAATCCATTTCTCGGCGATAAAACCGCTCTTAGATTTTTGCAATAGACTCGGATCCAAGTTGCGCGCCGGATTGCGCACTATGAAAGTGCCGTGGCCGTCGTAACCAAAGCGTCGTTGTTTTAAAACCAGGCCATCAGGAAATTTTTCCGCGGCCCTTTTTAAATCGCTGGTCGAATCAATCTCAAGCCACGGGCTCGTCGCAATTTTAAAGCGATCGAGCAGACGCTTTTGCTCCAGGCGATCTTGAATCGTGCCGATGACCGTAAGAGCAGGAAAGACCTGGCAAGTCGGGGGCACCACGCGCGCAACCCGCGCAGTGTCGACAAACTCGCTCTCAAAGGTCACGGCTCCGAGGTTGGCAAAGAACTTGGTCAAATCGCTTTCGTTGTCGGGGCTGCCACACAGCACGCTCCCACACACCTGGGCGGCGGGTTCACCACGGTTCGTGGCAAGAACAGATACATCGACGCCCAACGGATAGGCCGCAAGGGCTAGCATTCGGGCCAACTGGCCACCGCCTAAAATTCCGATCTGCGGTCTTTTCATCGCCCTAAGGTAGCTAATTGTGGTGCTTTAGGCTATTGGGATGAAGGATGACATTGAGTGGCAACAATTATCTGCAACGACCGCTTTTAAACGGGAAGGTCAACTTTCCGGTGTGCCTAGCGCCGATGGTGGGACTTTCCCACGTCGCCTTGCGGGTTTTGGTGAAGAGTTATTGTCCACCGGGCGTGCAAACACCTTGGCCCACCGAAATGCTTTCGACATGGCGGCTGCCTAAAGAAGAGCTTGGCCAAACGCCTGAAACTTTGCGCGCAGGTGAGGACCCGCTGGTCCCGCAAATTCTGGGTAACGAAGAGCAACCCATTAAAGAGTCAGTGCGCAAATTGGTCGAGTGGGGTGCGGCCGGAATCGACATAAATATGGGCTGCCCCGTGAGCAAAGCACTTCGCCACAATTATGGTGTGGCCTTAATGGGCGACGCAGATTATGCCGCGGAGGTTGTGCGCATGACGGTTCGGCACGCAGGTGTTCCGGTTTCGGTCAAACTGCGTGCCGGTCTTCAGCAAGATGAGGAATTTCTGCTGCGTTTTGTGCGCGGTCTTGAGGCGGCGGGTGCCGCATGGATCACGTTGCATCCGCGGTTGAGTACGCAAAAGCGCCGGGGGGTTGCGGACTGGGGACAGATCGCCCGGGTCCGTAGTGCTTTAAAAATTCCCGTCCTGGGAAACGGCGATGTGCAATGTTTCGAGGATGTCCTCGCGATGCTCACGCAGACGGGCTGTGATTCCGTCATGATTGGCCGTGCACTAGCCGCCCGCCCATGGCTCATGTGGCAAGTGGGTGAGGCTTTGGGAATGGCGAATCCAGACGGCCACGAGGGCGAAACGGTGCCCAGTACGGAAACCGAGGAGGGCGCTGAATATGGCCGCGCCTGCCTCTTATTATTGACCACGCTTGAGCGTTATTTCACTCCTGAGGACGGCCTCAAGCGCTTTCGTTTCCATTTGCGCATGACCAGCGGCTGGCTTGAATTTGGCCATGCCCTCATGACGATTTGTGCGCGCGGCAAGAGCTATGCGGAGTTGAGAGGTGGGGTTGCCACCTTTTTTGTGAACCCCCAACGTATGTACAAGCGTACTAGCCTACGGGAATAGCCGCGAAACTTTTTCCACAGCTCGTATTTTTGCTCAACTTTCAGGCTATTTTTGATAGGTCTGAGGTCTGAAGGTGGAGGAACGCTATGTTTAAATGTTTGCTCGCGTTCTTGCTTTTGCCTATCGCCGTCAGCGCCGAGGTGTTGCCACTCCTGTCTTGTCCCGAAGCCGCGATTTGGCTCGCGGATAGAGAGGCCCAGGAGGCGGCTTGGGGCGCGGGGAATTGTGGGCGTTGTTAAGTGACCCTGATATTGTGGTTGTGGCTCCTTCTGATTCCACTGCGGGCGGAGGAAATCAAAAGGCATGAATGTCAAAGCCGGCATGGGCCATATCCACACGCCTTTTGGGGGTTTTATGGATGCCGATTTGGCGACGTCTTTACCCGAAATCTTTAAGGTCATGCTCGCGTTTGCCGAAGCCCCTGAGGCCGATGTGGTGATCGGTGACCGTTGGAGTGCCAATCCACAAAACGGCGAGGGCCGCAATCCCATTCGCCGCGCCATGAGTTTGACGTTCAATCGCTTGACCCAGTACTTTTCAGTCGAGGGCATCAAGGACACCCAGGCGGGTTTTAAGTTCTTCAGAGCCACCGCGCTTCACGCCATTTTCGACCGGCAAAAAGTCCCAGGCTTTGCCTTTGACGTGGAGATCCTGGTGCTTTGTGAGAAGATGGGTTTTAAAATCATGACCATGCCCATCTTGTGGAACGATGTTGCCGGTTCAACTGTGAATCCCCTGGTCGATTCTCTGCGCATGATGCGGGAGCTGGTACGCATACGCCGCCTGGTGGATATGACCTTAGGTCAAATGCCGTTCACCGCGAGTCCCTAGATTTAGCGCACGGCTCTATAGGATTAACGCATGGACTCTGCGCCCCCTTTCGCATAAAGTTTCCGCCATGGTAAATGGTGGAATCGCTATCCTGGACTTTGGCTCCCAGTACACGCAATTGATCGCCAGGCGTTGTCGGGAAATGGGAATTTATTCGGAGTTACTGCGCTTCAATACGCCTCTTCATGACATCGCGGCACGCAAACCCGTAGCCATAATTCTCAGTGGCGGACCTAATTCCGTAGACGATGCGGACGCACCGATTGCCGACGTCAAGGGTCTACTCCAAATTGCGCCGACTCTTGGGATTTGTTATGGCATGCAGCTTCTGGCTCAAGGTCTGGGCGGCACGGTGGAGCGAGCTGCAAAACGCGAATATGGTTTTAATACAGTCGAATGGCATGAAAAATTAGGGTCGTGGCGGGCTTCACAAAAGGTATGGATGAGTCACGGCGACGTGATCACCAAGGCGCCCCCGGGCGCGCGGGTGGTCGCGACTTCCGGCAATGATCATCCGGCGGCATTGGTGGGCAACGGATTCTGGGCGGTGCAATTCCATCCCGAAGTGGCGCACACCGAAGGCGGCACTGATTTCTTACGCGAATTTTTATTTGGATTTTGTAAAGCCAAAGTGAATTGGGCCAGCGGTGCCATTCGCGACCATCTGATTGCTGACATTCAAGAGCGGGTGGGAAAGAAGGAGCGAGTTTTATGCGCGCTCAGTGGTGGGGTGGATTCCACCGTGGTGGCCACGCTTCTCACCAAGGCTTTAAGTTATGACCAGGTGAATTGCGTCTTTGTCGACACCGGTTTGCTGCGTAAAAACGAATTTGAAAACGTGCTCAAAATGTATGCGGAACTCGGTTTGAATGTTCATGGCTATGACGCCCGCAAGGATTTCTTAGCGCAACTTAACGGCGTGGAAGATCCTGAACAAAAACGCAAGATTATTGGCCGTGAGTTTATCACGGTGTTTAAGAAGGCCTTTCAAAAAGTCGGTGAGTGTCAGTGGCTCGCGCAAGGTACTCTTTATCCGGACGTGATCGAATCGGTCAGTCCGCGCGGGACCAGCGTGACGATCAAATCCCATCACAACGTGGGTGGCCTGCCCAAAGATCTGGGTCTAAAATTGATCGAACCACTGCGTGAACTTTTCAAAGATGAAGTGCGACGCATCGGCGCTGATTTAGAAATTCCGCATAAGTTTCTGTGGCGCCATCCCTTTCCGGGTCCAGGGCTCGCTATTCGCCTGATTGGACCGATCAACGAAGAGGACCTGAACATTCTCAAAGAAGTCGACGCCATTTACATTGGCGAACTCGAGAAAAACGGCCTTTACGAAAAAATTTGGCAGGCCTTTTGTGTGCTGCTGCCGGTGCGGACAGTGGGTGTGCAAGGCGACAATCGGACCTATGACAAAGTGGTTGCGCTCAGAGCTGTGACCTCGAGCGACGGCATGACCGCCGACTGGTATCCCTTTGATGCTAAATTTATGGCCCATGTTTCAAATCGCATCACCAACGAAGTGAGGGGCGTGAACCGCGTGGTATACGACGTCACCTCCAAACCTCCAGGCACAATCGAGTGGGAGTAGAATGTCATTTGTCCATTTGCACGTACATTCGCAATACTCGCTGCTTGAGGCGACCTGCCAAGCTAAGGCTTTAGCCAAAAAGGCCGCGGCCTACGGCATGCCGGCCTTGGCGCTCACTGACAACGGCAATATGTTTGGCGCCATCGAATTTTATTTTGCCTGCAAAGACGCCGGCGTCAAACCGATCGTTGGTCTCGAGGTTTTTATCGCACCTAAGTCCCGCCTGATTAAAGGCGAGGACCGCGAAGCCGCGTCCCAACCGACTCGGCGTTTGGTTCTGCTCGCGCAAAATTACAAGGGCTATCAAACCCTTTGCAGACTTTCGACCATCGGATATCAAGAGGGGTTTTACTACCGCCCGCGGATCGATGACGAGACTTTGCAAAAATACAGCAACGACATAATCGCCTTGAGCGGCGGCCTAATCGGCGACGTCAACTGGACTTTTCTCAACAAGGGACCTGAAGCCGCACTGGCGCGCATTCAGTTTTTCAAGGATATTTACGGAGACCGATTTTATTTGGAAGTGAACCGAACGGCAGTCAAAGGTTGGGAAAAACTAATTCCATTTTTATTTGAGGCCAGTGAGAAGGCCGGCGTGCCTTTGGTCGCGGCCAATGATGTGCACTATATCTCCAAAGAAGAGCAGCTGGCGCAAGAAGTTTTAATTTGTATCGGCACCAATAAAACCTTGCAGGATGAGTCGCGTTTTCGTTTAGGCAGCGATCAGTTTTACTTTAAGGGTCCTGACGAAATGCGCGAATTGTTTCGCGATCATCCCGAGTTCTGTGACCGTACGCTGGAAATCGCGGATCGCTGCAATCTTAAATTCGAATTGAAAGATGCAAGCGGTGGGCAAGTCTACCATCTGCCGTCTTACCCGACGACCGAAGGCCTGTCGCTTAGTGATGAAATCGCCAAACTCTCGCGGCTAGGCCTGGAGCGGCGTTTTCAAGAGGCGGCAAAGCGCGGTGAAAGTGTTCCTGAAGATCAGCACGCCAAGTATCGGGATCGGCTGGAATTTGAGCTCGGCGTGATCGCGAACATGGGCTTCAACGGTTATTTTCTAATCGTACAAGATTTTATTGGTTGGGCGAAAGATCAAGGAATACCGGTGGGTCCGGGACGAGGTTCCGGTGCCGGATCACTTGTCGCTTTCAGTTTACGCATTACCGATCTCGATCCAATGCCTTACAACTTACTGTTCGAGCGGTTTCTAAACCCTGAGCGTGTCAGCATGCCGGACTTTGATATCGACTTTTGTCAGGAGCATCGCGGCCGTGTGATCGACTACGTCACGCAGAAATACGGGCGCAGTTCCGTCTCGCAGATTATCACCTACGGACGCTTGCAAACGCGCGCGGCGATTCGCGACGTGGGCCGTGTGATGGGTATGATGTACGCGGATGTCGATGCGGTGGCAAAGCTTGTGCCGGAAAAACTTGGCATTACTTTGGCCGAGGCGATCAGCACCGAGCCGCGCCTGCGCGACCTGATGGAAATGGATCCAAAGGTCAATACTCTCATGGACTTGGCGCAAAAGGTGGAAGGCTTGGTTCGTCATGCCGGCATTCACGCGGCCGGCGTGATTATCGCCGACGGCAATATAATGGACCACGCGCCGCTTTATCGCGGCACTGAGGGCGAAAACGTCGTGCAATTCGACATGAAGCACGCGGAAAAAATCGGCCTAATCAAATTCGATTTCTTGGGTCTTAAAACTTTGACCCATATTCAAGAGGCGCTCAATTTAGTGGCCGCCAATCGCGGCAAAAAATTCACCGTGCAAGATATCTCTCTGCTTGATCCGGGGATCTATTCGATCATGTGCCAGGGCAATACCGCGGGAATCTTCCAGTTTGAAGGTGAGGGCATCACCGACCTGATCCGTAAGGCCAAGCCCAATTGCTTTGAAGACATCGTGGCGATCAATGCGCTTTATCGGCCCGGTCCAATGGATATGATTCCCGATTATTTAGCGCGCAAGCAGGGCGAGAAAAAAGTCGATTATATTTTCCCTGAACTCGAAGGCGTGCTCAAAGAAACTTACGGGGTCATCGTCTACCAGGAGCAGGTGCAGCTGGTGGCGGCGCGCATCGCCAATTACTCCCTTGGTGAAGCCGATATGCTCCGGCGTGCGATGGGTAAGAAAATCGCCGCCGAAATGGCGGTACAAAAGTCGCGTTTTCTTGAGGGCGCTAAACAAAACAACCATGACCTTGAAAAAGCCGAGGATCTGTTTGACCTTATGGCGGAATTCGCCAAGTACGGCTTTAACAAATCCCACGCGGCTGCCTACTGCGTGGTCGCGGCGCAAACCGCCTGGCTCAAAAATTATTATCCTGTGGAGTTCTACGCCGCTCTCCTAAGTACGGAGATGAGCGACACCGACAAAATCGTTAAGTACGTCAAAGACGCCGGCCAGCACAAGATCGAGGTGGTGCCCCCGCATGTGAGTCACTCGTCTTATAAATTTTCAGCCCAAGGTGAGCGCATTTTGTTTTCCCTGGGCGCAATCAAAGGTGTGGGTGAGGGTGCCGTGGAAGCGATTGTCAGCGCCCGCGCGCGGCTTCCTGGCGGAAAATTCAGTGACTTAGAGCAATTCTTTGAAGAAGTGGACACCAAAAAGGTCAACAAAAAGGCGATCGAGGCACTCATCAAAGCCGGCGCAATGGATGGCTTCGGTTACAACCGCAACGAACTGTTTGGCGGTTTCGCCCAGTTTATCGAACGCTCGGAAGGCACTCGCGCCGCCAAAGAGGTGGGCCAGGCCTCGCTCTTTGACCTGGCTCCGCCAGAAACACTGGCCGACAACAAAGTGCAGATCAGTAGACTAGAACGCTGGAGCCGGGCGTTGTCTCTGGCTTATGAAAAAGAAGTGCTGGGCTTTTACCTCACCGATCATCCCCTGCGGGGGCTGGAGCGGGTAGGAAAGGTTTGGGGAGCCAAAGACATCGCAAGCCTCAATAATTTAGAGAGTAAAACCAAGACCCAAGTGGTCGGCCTGATTTCGACCTTACGGGAGATCATCACCAAAAAAGGCACCCGCATGGCCTTTGCTCGCATCGAAGACACCACCGGCAGCGTCGAAGCGGTCATTTTTCCCGATACTTTCGCGCAGTTCGAAAGGATTCTTAAATCCGAAGCTGCACTGGTTTTAAGCGGGACGGTGGAGCGCGAGGAAGAGCACACCAAGATCATTGCTGAAAGCTTACGCAGTGTCGACGAGATGTTCAAATCGGTTCGCCGCATCACTTTAGACATGCAACCAGATGACTCCGCGAAACTCCCCGCCATTCGCCAGTGGGCCGATAAATTTCCCGGTTCCACCACGCTGAATCTGCGTCTGCACTTACAAGATCTTAAACGGACCGCCGAAATGGAAATCAAAGAGCCTGCGGGGGTCCTCGCGTCGAGCGAAGCGTTCGATGAATTGTTGCGACTCGAGATCCCTCTGGCCTTCCAGTAGCGGATCTCGCCGGGGTCTCTTTGGCTCCACTCATAACCAAAGTTAGCGGCCATTATAAGCGCCAGACCAAAGTGGAACGCATACAAGAGCAATGGCCGAAAATGTAGAGCCTAATGTACACCACATGGACCTGGTACATACTTTGCTCCTCTTCCTATACAGCTGCAGACCGGTGTCACGAAAACACCATCGGCAGTGATCAAGAATGAAGGGGGAGGGGAAGATGGAAGAGTCCAAGTTGGGGCAGCAGGTGGCATTGTTGGCGAATCGGTTGAAGGTGAAGCAAACACGCATTGCACAAGATTGTGAAATCTCACGCATCAGCGTGAACCGCTTTTTCCGCGGCCGTAGCGAGATTCGCGCGAGCGATCTGGTGAACGTGCTAAAAGTTCTCGGCATTGATCTGGAGCAAGAGATCGAGCGCCGCTTGCAACCGCCTATAAATTACTAGAAAATAGGTTCTGTCACAGAACCTAAAGCAGCGTCGTCCGGCACCTTGGAGTTATATGAAAATCGTCCTCACGGGCGCGTCCGGCCTAGTTGGTCAGGCGCTCGGCTTGCGTCTGGTGAAAGAAGGCCACAGCCTTGTGGTTTTACTTCGTAATCCCAAAGTGCCGCTGCCTTTCCCAGCCCAGGTCATTACCTGGCAGGGAGTAAAAGAGCCCGCGCCTGCCTTGGCATTTGCCGACGTGCAAGCCGTGGTTCATCTGGCGGGTGAGAGTATAGTCGCGAAACGCTGGACTCCCGCGCGCAAGCATGATCTGGTCGAATCGCGTGTTCGCACGGCTCAAAATCTTAAAGTCGGACTAACTCTAGCGGGTGTTACGCCTTCGGTTTTAATCACGGCTTCGGCCATCGGTATTTATGGCGATCGAAATGATGAAATTCTGCGCGAGAACTCGGCGCCTGGCCACGATTTTTTAGCGGAACTTTGTTTGGAGTGGGAAGCGGCAGCGCAGGCGATTCCGGCGGACCGCTGTGTGTGCGCGCGCTTTGGGGTTATCCTCAGCCATGAGGGTGGCTACCTGGCCCAAGTGACACCCATTTTCAAAAGACTTGGCGGTAGCCGCATCGGATCGGGCCGACAATGGTTCAGCTGGATTCATATGGATGATCTCGTCGAGGCCCTGATTTTGCTGCTGAACCAAGAGCGTGCCCACGGGGCTTTCAATTTAGTCGCGCCTCAACCCATCACCAATCAGGAATTGACGAGCGAGTTGACTAAGCAACTCAAGACTTTCTCAAGTCTTCCGATGCCTGCATTCGCCATGCGCATATTATACGGTGAATTGGCGGAGGCCCTGCTAGGTTCCCAGCGGGTCGTTCCAGGGCGGCTTGAGGAATACGCTATGAAATGGCGGTATCCCTCGCTAAAGTCCGCCCTGACAAATATTTTATCTGCTTCGCGTTAATTTATCGCGCAAGAGTTTGCGTTGGCTGTCCAAAATGATTTTGATCGCCGGCTCAGGGCTGCCTTTGTAGAGGTTGATCATGCGCGCCAAAGTCTTGAGGGGCACTACCGAAATACCGCGTTCAATATTCGAAATGAATTGCGGACTGGTGTAACCCAGGCGCTCTGAGACTTGGGCTTGGGTGATGGCGGCGGTTTCGCGGACACCTTTTAAAAAATGGCCCAATTTCTTGCGATCGTATTCAAGCATAGTGTTCTCCTCTTAATTTAACGAAGGCTCAGGTTGTATGACATTTTCGGCCAATGTGGGAACTAAAAATTGCCCTAGCAAATAAAATTCGCGTAACATCGCCCTTATGTCGTTTAAGAAATGCCTTTCTATCGCGCTAATCGTCCTGACCGCCCACGCCCGCGAGCTGCAGGATTTGAGTTTGGACATCACCACGGCAAAGGGCGGCTCTGAGGCTAAACAGGATGCATTTGATCAGGCCACCGAGCAGGGTGCTGCACGTATCGCTGAGGACCTGCTCGGGGGGGAGCGTATGGCGCGCTATTGGCCCGGCCTCAAAGCCAAATTGATGAAGAATTCCCGGCGTTTTGTACTTTTTATTAAGGGCTCACCACCGCAGGACACGGGTGGCGGGATGCAGAAGATTACGGTGAGCTTACGGCTTTCGCCCGATGCGATTGAAACCTGGTTGCGCGAAGAGGGCGTGCTCAATTCCGGTGGTGTGAAAGTTTTGCCGTTGGTCGAGGTCAGTGATAGCCACGGTGCGCGATTTTTATGGTGGGCGGCGGGACAGGAGACCAACAAGTCTACGTCCGTGCAAGACTTCTTTACCAAGTTCTTCACCCACGTCACAGCCAAGTTCAAATCCAAAAATACCTATGTCCTTGATCCCACCAAAACCAGTTTTCGCATGGCCATCCCTGCGGCCTACCGGGGTGAAAATTTAAAGCGCGAGGAGCAGATGCTGTTTGCTCAGTACCTAAAGGCCGACGTGGTCTTGAGCGGCCGGGTCAGTGTCACCCGCTTGAATAGGGAGGGCGCTGAGGCCAAGCTCGATTATGACCTGCAGCTTTGGCAGGCCAAGTCGGGACGCCTAATTGGCGAGGTCCAGCGCAGTGAGAGTGTGCCGTCTGACTCACCCAAAGTGGTGCTGGCTACGCTGGAGCAAAGTGAAAAGAAGGTGATCGAGGATTTATCTCATCACTTGGTTGAGTCTTTAAATGCCGGCAATCTGAATTTAAATGTGGTGAAAATCGCGCTTTCGGGCGCCATGTCCTACCGGCAGCAGGCCGAGCTCAAGCGGCAAATGGCGCAAATGCGCGAGATTCGCATTCTCAAGGAACGGCTGCTTGAGCCGGGGCGAGTGACCTTTGAAGCTGAGACTCCGGTTACGACGCAAGAGTTGGCGCAGGCCTTTAAGAAAGCGCGCTTTCCGCTGTATATGATTGAGGTGGTGAGCGCCCAAGACGAGAGTCTGGCTTTGAACGTGAAAGCCCTGTCCTCGGCCTCAGCCGAGTAGTTCCTTGGCGGATTTTCGCATAAACTAAAAGACATGAGATTAAGCCTAATATTGATATTGTTTAGTGCGGCCGGATGCAGCCACCTGTTCGGCCCCGGCCAAGCCGCCGACAAAACGCCGACGATTGAAACCAAAGACGTCAGTTATTCCGCACGTGGTGAAGAGGAAGCTCCTCGTCACCGCATTTTGGTTTTACCATTTCTCGACGAGCGCCCCGATCATGCGCAAGCGATGACCGAAGTGGCGCGCCAGACCGTGGTGCGCGAGCTTCTAAAGACTCGCCAATTCGTCATTGTCTCGCCCGAAGACTTTCCGCAAGATCCCAAAAAATATCTGACCGAAGAAAATGAATATGACTTAGCGCAAGTGTCGCGCCTGGCCTCCACCATGGGAGTGGCGGCGGTGGTCGAAGGAAAAGTGTTGAGCATCAAAGCCAAGCGCCTGGGTGATACAGTGGGGCTAATTCGCCAGCAAAAGGCGCAAGTGTCGTCACAGGTGCGGGTGCGGATCTTCGCCGGTAAAAATGGCAAGGAGATTCTCAACGAAGTGCGCTCGGGCACGACCGATGCTTCCACCACCCACGTCGCCCAACGCGGAGATATTTCGAATTCGCTTAGTGAAGATCCAGAACTGATACGCGCGGCCATCCGCAAGGCCTTTTTAGGTGCGATTCCCAATATTCTAAAGTCGGTGGAAAAGTTGAGCTGGGAAGGGCGCGTGGCGATGGTCTCCGGTGAGCGTGTGTTCGTCAACGCTGGCCGCTTGTCTGGACTGCAGGTTGGCGATATTTTAAAAGTCAGCGAAGAGGGCGACGATGTTTACGATCCGGAAACGGGTCGCTTCATTGGCACCGCTCCCGGCCGCCTCAAAGGTACGGTGGAAGTTGTCACCTATTTCGGCAAGGATGGGGCGATCACCGTGATCCACTCAGGGTCTGGATTTCAGGAAAACGATCGGGTCGAACTCTACTAGTTTGACAGCACTGAAAACTAAAGTTCAGATTTAAGCTCCCTGCCGCGCTTGAATCTCACCGCGCAAGACCATGACTCCCAGTTCGCTGGACCTGATGCCCGAAGGCGCGCTATGACTCTTGCCCTATGGATAAGGTTTTTCTCGGGCGGGTTTCTTTTCAAGCGGCGCTGGCTGCACAAGAGCAATGGCATCGGCGGATTGCGACGGGCGAGTCGCGCGGTGTAATTCTGGCTTTTGAATCTGAGCCCGTCGTCACCCTCGGAGTGCGTGGTGACGCGCGAACAGATCTTACGATTCCCCAGGCGGAGTTGGCCCTTCTGGGATTTTCACTGCTGCAACTCGATCGTGGAGGACAGGCGACGCTTCATCATCCGGGTCAACTGGTGATTTTTCCGATGATTCAGTTGCGGCGGGAGGACTTGCGCTCATGGATTTGCCGACTGGTCGAAATTACTCGTGAGTGTTTGCGGTCCTGGCAGATCGAGGCGCGTTGGGACGAAGCCCAACCCGGGCTCTATACATCTCAGGGTAAAATCATGGCGCTCGGCTTGCGACTGCGGGGCGGTATTACGACGCATGGCTTGGCGATCAATGTCAGTAATGCGCTTTCGGATTATGCTTTGATAAGGGCGTGTGGTGTGTCTGGGGCAGCCGTTGCACGAATGGGCGAGGGGATCGCGCTAGAGGAAGTTTATGCACGATGGGTTGCCACATTCGAGCAGGGCGGGGTCGACGGTGATAATTTTTGCCTTGCGCAGAGTTGACAAGACCGGCTTTCTCGCCGAACTTAGGGCCTTCTCGCGATGCGCTTGTAGCTCAGTTGGTTAGAGTACTACCTTGACATGGTAGGGGTCTGCAGTTCAAATCTGCACAAGCGCACCATTTTCAAGCACTTAGGTCACTTGTTTGTAAGCGTTAAAAGTCTTGGTTTTTGCCTATTACGTAATGGAATTTTTCTCTGGTTTTTTGGGCCTCGCCGTGCACAACCAAGTCCGAAATAATGAACCAGCGTTTAAATTCGGCGATCCGTTGATACATGGCCCTGACGCTTTCTTCTTGGAACAACCTTTGTCGTCGCACGGATTCGGTTGGTGACTGTGTTCAGGTCCTTGGTCGGACGGTCTACAATCCTGCAAACCAGTCGTAACCCCGTTCCGCCCAAAAATCGGGTGGTCGGGTCGCCGACAAGAAGATACGGCTGATTTGCTTTAAATTCTTAATTCCGTATTTGGTGGGAATCACCAATCGCAGTGGAGCCCCGTTCCTTGGCAACAACGGTGCGCCGTTCATCTCATACGCCAACAGCGTTTGCGGATGCATCATACTTTCGATGTCGACGGAAACATAATAGTTGCCATCTTCAGTCTCAAGGCCAACATAGGGCATGGTCTTTAATTTATAGGCTTGTACGAAATCGGAAAATTTCACGCCGGCAAACGACATGTTTTCACTCCAACCTTCCACGCAGCGCAATTGCGTGTTGCTATCGGTGCGCGGAAGCGCCTGGAGATCCCGCAGTGTGAGGCTAAGGTGGGGACTGTTGTCGTCTTCATCGTCACCGGTGACTTCCAGTCGCCAGTTTTCGGGGTTAATATTTTCGCTCAGTCCAAGGGTGCCATTCACGCGCGGAATCTTTTTTTCAGGCGGTGGTGGCGAATGCACCAGGCGGGTCGGATTAAACAACGCCTGCCATATTGCGCCGTTTAATTCCAAAACTTGGCGGAACGGTTTTGGCGTCTCATCGACGCCGGGTTGCCGCTTGAGCCAGGTCCAAGTGCCGATGAAAATAATGATAAACAGGAGCAGAACCGCGAAACTTTTTGTGCTCCGGCGTTTTAACTCAGCGTTCATCTTCCACCTCAAAGCCGGCGACCATGGCACGAAAGTTATTCCATCCCGCCCGTACAACCTGAACCAGGTGAACAGCGATGAAGCCGGAGAGCCCCAACATACAGATAAAATGCGTGAGCCGTGCGCCCTCGTATCCCGCAAAACAGTCCGTCAACCACTCTAGTTGGACCGGCTTATAAATCGCGAAACCGGAAAGCACCGCCACCACTCCAAGCCCGATGGCACCCGTGTACGCCAATCGTTGCATGGCATTGAATTTGTCGCCGGTGTTTGGCATTTCGATTAGGCCGAGATCGGCGAGCAAAGTGGGAACAACTTGCGCCGGAGTCTTGCGGTTCGGAAAAATCTCCCGCCAGTGGCCGGATGCCGCAAGTAAACACAAGTAGATTATTCCATTAACGATCAAAAGCCACGCGATAAGAGAATGCATCGCCATACCCTCGGCCAATTTTTGTTGCAAATCTAGCGTCCGATAAAATGCTTTGGGAAAAAAACCAGGGTAAACACCATTAGCCCAGTAGATGAGCACTCCGCTCCAAATCATAAGCAAAGTTAAGGGCACGTTAAACCAATGAACGAGGCGCAGCCAGAGGGCATGTTTTTCAACGATCTTCATATCTTGAGCTTAGGCGCTTTGACGTGACCCTGTCGAGCGAAGATTTTTGGTGATGACTTCATTCGAAAAATCTCAATTGATGGACGAGATCGTGATGGAATGCACAGAATGTTGTTAGGTTTTGCGGATCGTTGGCGCCGCCGTCGCGCGCGTTGACCGCGTGGTTTTGCTGGGCTGTAATACGGATGGGACCGGACTTAGCTTTATATTCAAGGTCGCGAATTTCAGCAAGGACTAAAGGGACACTAATGGATTTCAACGACTGGGAACGCAAAGCCGTAATCGAACTCTATGCCGAGTATCGCCACATTGTGCGCTTGCACAAAGTAAAATTGGAGTCGGCAGTGATTGAAATTGTTGATTCCGATGAATATTGGGGACTGTGGAACAGTGAAAGCGGAACTCTTCAGTTGGCGCGAAAACTTTTGCGGGCGCATCCGTGGTTCCAGGTCTTGGGAGTCCTAAGGCATGAGATGGCGCATCAATTGGCGCAACAAGAAACGGCTGAGAGCGCGCGCCCCCATGGCGATGCCTTTCAGCGTGCCTGTCAACGTTTGGGTGTCCCCGAGCAATACGCGAGAGCGTCGCTCAATTTGCAAAGCACCGAACTCGACTGGCGGTTGCAGCGGAGGGACGACCTAAGCGAGAAGATGCTCGAGAAAGTACGCAAGCTATTGGCTCTTGCGGCCTCCGCCAACGAGCACGAGGCGGTTTTGGCTATGCACCGGGTGCGCGAAATCTATGCACGCTACAATTTGGAGCGAAAAGATCAGTCGCAGTTCGTGCATCTGGAAATCGCGACCGGCAGAAGACGAATGGGAGCCCATGAAAAGCGGATTGCTAATATTTTGGTGAGCCATTTTTTTGTGGAGGTGATTTTAGGCGAAACCTATGATGTTGCTTCCTCTGAGCGACAGCGCAAAATAGAAATCATTGGTCGCCGCGAAAATGTGTTGATGGCCGAGTACGTTTATTCTTTTATTCACCGCCAACTGAAGGAATTGCTGGCGCAAAGGCTGGTGCAGGAACCGCGGTTATCGCGCGTAGCACGGAAATCTTTTTGGTTGGGAGTCTTGCATGGGTTTGCCGCCAAACTGAAGGCCGCAGAGCGCGCCCCCCTGGAATCCAAAGGGGAACAAGAGTCCGGCCTCATTGCCCAAGCGTTGGCGAGGTTCAATGGTGATCGCGAAGCCTCCCGCTACATTGCCTCCGTCTATCCCCGACTTTCGACGACGTACACAGCTGCTCAGCGCATTGATTCATCGGCTTTCGCGGCCGGAAACTCGGCTGGACGCAAAATCACGCTGAACAAGCCGGTGACCGCACGCACGCAAAATCTCGGGCGCATGCTCTCCGGCAAATTTTAACGCTTTCCAAAAAAAGCGTTCGCCGCTGTTCTTTCCTAATGACGTCGTGTATTAAATCCGTCGTGCCGGGATCTCTGCGAGCATATTGACGATCCTGGCTCACGAGTTCTGTCACAGATTCTGTACTGCATAGCCACAGCTAACCCCATTAAAAAAGTTTGACGGGTTTGAATATCTGCGAAAGCATCAATGAACGTGTTTGCTATCTGCAAGCAGTCGACGGTTTTTTTATAAAGGGGGGATCGTGGATCCAGTGAGTACGGTGAAGCCTATGTTTATTATCAGCGCGTTCGAGGGCGGTGGAGTATTTATGTACTTCATTTTGGCTTTTGCACTTTTAACTTTGGGCCTGATTTTGGAACGCACCTATTTCTTCGCCGTCAAAGTCAAAATGACGCCTGGAGATTTCCGCAAATATTTACTGTCGAATATCCTGCGTGGCGAGTACCGCAACGCTGAAACTTACGCCAAATCGTTCAACGCCACCAGCATGGGAAAGATTGCGGCGATTGGTTGTGGGCTGCGCGCCAGCGGGGCGGGCGATGAAGAGATCCAAGCGCGCATGGACGAAAAGCTAAACAACGAGATTTCATGGATTGATCGTCGCACTGGCTTTTTGGCCATGTACGGTAACGTGTCGACACTGCTTGGACTGCTCGGAACAATCGTCGGGATGATTCACTCCTTTGCCGCGGTGGCCAGCGCCAATCCTGCCGACCGCGCCATGATGCTAAGCAAAGGGATTTCGGAAGCCATGAACTGTACCGCGTTCGGCTTGCTCACGGCCATTCCCGCGTTGGTGGCGTTCGCATATTTTCAGAATCGCACCGATCGATTGGTGGGCGAAATTACCGAAAGTACTACCGAGATTTATCACGACTTGGTTTTCCTCTCGGAAGGCGAAAGCATGCTGAAGCGTGGAATGAAGACATCGGCAGCCCGCGCCAAAATCGCGGCCGAGCCCATGCTGGAAGCGTAGTCATATGGCAAGCGCGGGTCCAAGCCCTTCCTCCGGACGACGGCGGAGTCTGGATGCGGAAATCAATCTAGTGCCGTTTATCGATTTGCTTTCGATGTGCATTTGCTTCTTGTTGATGACGGCCGTATGGATGGAAATCGGCGGCGTGAACATCAAGCAATTGGTGGGCATCGACGCACCCAAAGACGCGCAAAATACCTATGAAATGGAAATCAAGTACGTTAAACCGCAAGCCCTCGAACTCAGTCTAAAGCGCGCGGGAATGCGCGATCAAGTGCTCAAAGTCGAGGCCGAGAGCAACGAGCTTAGGCTTACCAAATTGCGCGCAGTGGTCACTGCCTTCGCTAGTAGTTTGCCGGTGAGCGCAGTCACTGATCTTAAGGCGAAACTGGGTCAGGCGATCTCGGCCGCTCGGGTGACAACCCAAGCGGGCGTCAGTTATGGCGAAATTGTTTCGGTGATGGACACCTTACGTGATTTAGGGATAGTCAGCCTTGGGCTGGTCCCGGTGAGGCCCTAAATGGCACAACTTGGCGCGCAGAACCTATCGGTCGGAACTTTTCATCAGCATCTGCTCAAGCGCAAGCAGCGCAAGGCCACGCGTCGAAGGATTATGATTGCCGGGCTGACCTTAACATCCATGGTGGACATGTTTAGTCTGCTGGTGATTTTCTTGCTGCAAACCTTTTCAACATCTCCTGAGCTGGTGATGACCACTAAGGGTGTGACTCTGCCGGTGGCGGTCACGGCGCGTGAACTCGAAGACTCGCCGGTGTTGGCGATTTCTTCCGATGAAATTTACCTGGATCAAAAACTAGTTGGGAAAACTCAGGCGCTACTCCTTGATCCGACACCGCTTATGAATCGGCTCGAACAGTTGCGTGAAATGTGGCAGCGCGCTCATCCGCAGCAAAAGTTTAGCGGCGTGATCAGTCTTCAAGCTGATCGTAATTTGCCCAGCACGATGGTGTCCCAGTTTATGGGAATGCTCCCAACGCAAACCTATTCCACGGTGCAACTGGCCGTGATTTCACGTGGCGGCTCATGACAAAACGTTTTTTCATTCCACTGGCTTATATCTTATTTTGTCTACCACCAGCACGTGCCGCGCTCGCGAACAACGCCGCCTATATTCGCGATGTGGAGGGTTTGCTCAACAGCGTTGGTACCCGCGACTCCAGCCGTCCTCAACTGACATTAAAGCTTGCCGACGCGTTCATTAACGAGGCCCTGACTCTCTCCAGTGAGCCCACGCCGAGTGCGCAAACCATAGCCCGAACTAAGACCGCGCGACGACGCGCGGTACAGCTCTACCAAGATTCACTCACGGGGCTGAAAGGCCAATTTCGCAAGCCGAGTGGAAATGCCCGCGGCAAGATTCAATTTCAGCTCGCGCGTCTTTATGCTGACTTGGGCGAGAATCAAACCGCCGAAAGTATTTGGAAAGACTTAGCGAGCGAGGTCAGCATGCCGGAAGTCCAGCGTGAGTCGGCGTTACGCCTTGCTGAGGTTTTGGAAAATCGCGGCGGAGCCGGGGAGCTTAAGGAAGCCGAGGGATATTATAAAAGAGCGCTGACTCTCTGCTCGAATCAAGATGTTTGTTCCTATATTCACTATCGCCTCGCCTGGGTTTTCCAGCGCCAAGAGCATGCCAAGGATGCGATTCAGGAAATGAACCAAGCGCTTTGGGATTCAAAGGGTCAGATTCGTGAGGAAGCCCTTCGCGACTTGATCGGATTTTTAGGCGGGCAGCCGGATGACGGCAAGGATTCGCTTGATCAAATTGAAAAATTAAGCGGCAAACTGAAGCGGCCGGTGCTGATCGGGGAGTTGTCGGGCTCCTATTTCTCCCACGGCAATCGCCATGCCGGCGTTTATATACTTGATGTGGTGAATCGCAAATCTCCGAGCTTGAAGTCTTACGTGCGATTAATGGAAGAGGACTACGGCTTTCGCGATTGGGATAAGTTTGCCACGGATATTGACGGCGCCATGGACCTTCATGACAAGGGCGACGCTGGCGATCTCGACAGTGAAAAAATCTTGCGCCGCTTGACGGTGCAGCTCGATGGCGAGCGTGTCAGCAGTCCAAAGAGTATCGCGCACTTTAAAAAGGCCGTGATGCTTTATCTCGCGCTTTATCCGACCCGCAATGAACGCGGGCAGATGATTGATGGTTGGATCGCCGCCACTTCCGAGAGCGCCGAGAAAATCGATCAACTCAAAATCTGGATTGCGGAAGACGTTCAAGCCAAGCGTCAAGCCGAAGAAGTGCGTTTGCGCAAGATCCGGGCCTCGCTGGCGCAGACTAGCCGCGATCTAAAAGTGGTAATCGAGGAGATGACCGCCCTGCAAACGTTCACGCAGACGTCCGCGCAAACGCGCGAAGGACTCTACCAGATTGGCTTTGCTCACTATCAAAACGAAGACAGTGCCAAGGCGTTGCCGATTTTCGTTGAACTTGCGCTACTGCCTAAGAGCGGCGCGCCTGACAAATGGTCCATCCAGAGTGAGCATTTAGCCCTGGATATATTGGCCAATAAGAAGGACTTCGCGGCGGTGCAAAAGCAGGCGCATCTGTGGACCGCGGACCCCCGTTATGCGGGCTGGGTGCGCGACACTCAAGAGCACTGGGAAGAACTAGCGGCTATCCGCAAAGTGGAAACTTCGGCGCGCTTTGAAGCGGCCACTCAGTTGGGCAACAAACCTGAAGCGCTAACGGTGTTTGCGGAAGATTGCGAAGCCAATGTGCTATTGCCGCAGTCCTGCGCCAACGCCAAGGTTTTGGCGGTTAAGCTGGGGGATCAAAAAACGCTCATCGCGATTCTTAAAAAATTAGGCAAGAAAGACGAGTTGGCAGCTGAGCTCGAAGCCTCGGCTGAATTTTCAGAGGCCGCGACCTTGCTCGAAAGGAATTTGGCCGGTCATCCGGTGAGTACGCGGGACACGCTAAAGGTCGCGCTACTTTACGAATTGGGCGGAAGCAAAGTGACTCGTGATCGCTTGCTTCACGCTCTGGTTACCCATCTTATGGCCAGCAAGA
>JANXMF010000072.1 GCA_025354795.1 Pseudobdellovibrionaceae bacterium | reverse complement strand
ATCAAGATATTCCCGCCTGACGGTGCCAATGGCGCGTTCGACAAAGGGATGAGACCACGGAGTCTCAAGCACCGACTTAATTTCATCAATAACGAAGATCCTCAAGTTTGCTCCCCACTGGTGGAATCGAAAGAGCGGGTCGTTGTCAGTGCTTAAATGCCGCGGGCTCCGGCCGGAGCGGAGACGGATGGAACCGAACATCCGACAGACATCTTGACCGGTTAGAGAGCCCGAATGGATGGAGGCGGCGCTTTGGAATAAGGCAAAAATTCTCGGAATGGCGCCGACAATGGCCAGACGTGAGTCGCGGTGATGACCTGCCCGGTCATTTGCATTGTTCATAAGCGAGTCTTGGTGATAGATCCCAAGTAGGGCGTAGAAGTTTAACCAGTATTTGCTAGGTCGAGATTCCCGGCATTTGGTACCTGCTTCTGTCGTCTGTCCAGCACTCGATGTCGTTGTTGTCGCAATGTCTGCGGAACTGTATTTTCAATTTGGTTGAGCATCTGCTGGTGTGAACAGTTCTGTATGGCGAGGGTAATGTCATTTTTGGTATGCGTCCCGCATAGCAGTGGAATAAGGTAGATCAGCCGATTGAGTTCGGCTTGCGGATTGCGTTGAATGACCGTTTTAAATTTTCCAAACAAAGACTCGATTACATCGCTGCTTACAAGGAGCGGCCGTTGGCCGATGCCAAGTCTGCAATGGATACTGAGATGTTTCTCGAGCCATGCCAGAAGACGAATGCGGACAATCGAATTTTCTGACATCTGGAGAAGAATTGCTTTTGCCTCTCTGTATGTTTCCTGATTGAGCCCGCTTCGTTTCATGAGCTTCAGGAATTTCTCCCCAAGTTCGCAGGAGCCACAGAATCGTTCAAGAAATGAACGTAATTGCGCGAGGCCTGAAAATGATCGACGCAAGAGACTCAGCTCACTGTTATCCTTGGCTCGACCTTGCCCACCCATCAGGTTTAGCGTTTTTCTTGCCCACTCCGCCACTTCGGTGATTCCTTGAAATCTTCCCTTGGTTCGGATTTTTGGTGGCAGCAACCAAGCCAAGTCCGTCTGCCTGATTCGTGCCGCCCCTTTTCGCACGACATCCAGAAACTTTAGGAATGCGGTTTGTTTGGAAAACTCGGCTTTCAAAGCATTGGCCGTGACATGGCCAACATCGTCGATAATCACTACATGTTTAGTATTCTCGGTGTCTCGATAAAGCTGGACACCTTTATTGAGATCTGTGCCGCCGTCTTTGAGGATTGCCGTTGGTAGGCCGGCGGTGCCGAAAATTTCTTTCAACGCTTCGCTAACGAGTGGACCATTCCATGTGGTGGAGATCTTGATGCCGATGCACTCACAGTCAGCTAATCCAACAGCGCCCTGCTTTTCTCGTAGCGCCTCGAGTGAAATGCGCAAAACAACCAAGGCTTTTCTGGTTCCGATATCGATGGAGCAGTCAATGATTGCAATCCATGGCCCATTAATGCACGCAACAGTATTGAAAACGGCAACGCCGGCGCGAAGGGACCAATGAATCACGGACGTGAAGTGCGGAATTGGCAAAACAAATCCACCGAACAATTGGTGCACTCCGAGAATGCGAGGAACTGCACGAAATGAAACGATCCCTCTGATAGCCATTAAAACGCACAGGACGCGAACGTCGGGGGATTGAATGACCGAGGTTTTTCCAGCGATCGACTTGAGCTCTTGGTTCTCAGATTTTAGGCGATGAACCTCTTCCTCCAAATCTAAGCAGCGCTGATCAGAGGACGCCTTGAGACGAGTAAGTTTTTTGCGTAGATCACGCACAAGTGTTGCTCGAGAGACGGCCTTTTCCTTCCACTCACCTCTGGACTTGCGCACTCTTGCAAATATATTCACTCGTTTTTCCTTTAACTGATAGCCTATATATGCTATCAGTAATGGTAACGAATGGAGGCGCATATGCAAGTCGGAAAAATGCAGAAAAGAATCGACAAAATTAAGATCGAACTTCAGTTGATTGGAGAAATGAGGCCTGGTAGTTTAAACAAGCAGTACACTAAATGTGGCCGACAAGGCTGCCGCTGTCAGGATCCAGAAAATCCAAAACGGCATGGGCCATATAATCAGCTCAGCTATGTTCATCACGGAAAGAGCACTACACAGTTCATACAAAAGCCACAGTTATCCGCGGTGAAAAGGCAGCTGACAAACTACAAGAAGTTCCGGGCGCTGACGACCGAATGGGTCGATCTCGCACTAGATCTGGCAAAGGAAAAACTCAAGATCGAAAGAGAGGCGCGCGAGAAAAAATAAAATCTGATCGACGGGGCTGAAACCCGGGAAATCGGGAGTACGTCAAACCGTGGCCACTTCTACGCCCTA
>JANXMF010000042.1 GCA_025354795.1 Pseudobdellovibrionaceae bacterium | reverse complement strand
CGGTTGTTGGTAATATAGGCAAGCTTCGAGTAGATCGCCCCATTTTCGGGCTGTTGCGCGAGCAGTTTTTCCAGCGCTTGGCGCGAATCGTCCCAGCGCTCCACCGCGGAGTAATAAACCCCCAAATTGATGAGCGCGCGCGGATTTTGCGGATCGCGCGTGAGAGCCTCTTGCCACAGATTTTCAGGCGAAGCGTAGATTTTAAGCCGCTGAACCGCGAGCGCGGTTTGAGCGGTGAGTATGAGGAGTGTGAGGGCGGTCGCGGATCTTCGCCAATGACTGCTTAGCCACCACAGCACTCCCGCCAGCGCCATAAAAATTCCTAAGTCCGCGACATAGGCCCGCCGCTCGACGTAGAGATCCACCGTTGGCAAGAAAGAACTGGTGGGTAAAAGGGTGATGAGAAAAATAAACCAACCCATCGCCAGGAGCCGGACCAAGCGCCGACCGCGAAACTTCCACGCCAAAAGCGAAACCGCACCCACCATGGCCCAGCCCAGGATTAAGCCAACGGCGGTGAAATCCTCAGGCAGCGGGCGATGATCCACGCTAAGACCAAACGGCGCAAATGTCGCGAGTAAGTATTTGAGGATCATGGTACCCTGGAGCGAAAAATAAACCGCCCGAGACAGCATTTCATCCTCGGCTTCCAAATCCCCAATCCCGTTAAAATAAGCCCAGCGCAAGGTCATATAAATAAGAGCTATTATAGTGAGCGGTGCCAACACCCGTTTTAGCCGCTGGCGTTCACCAAGGTGCCCGGTAAAATAATCGACGGTGACCACGTAAGCTGGAAGCACCACCGCCGATTGTTTGGCACCGAGCGCGAGAATAAAAAATAGCCACGAGACCACACAGCGCGCGCGTGAAGGCGGCGGACTGCGCCCCAACACCGGATCCACCGGCTGCGGCGGTAGAATCGGAAGTAACGCCGCAAGCAGCAACACCCCCGCCAGCAAATCGCTGAGACCATAGGCATACGCCACGGTTCCAGCCATCAACGGCGAAGTGAGAAAAAGCAGGCCGGCAGCCGCTCCGGTAGTCAGCGAATACTGACCAAATAAGAGCCACAGCAAGTGCGCCGTCAGCAGCGCCAACAAAATCGCACACAGCGCGTGGGCGAGGGTGCTCGCCACATGAAACGCTAGGGGAGATCCATCGCCTGCATGCCAACACAGCCAATAAACCATAAATGTCAGCGGTCGCGACGGATCATTGCGAAAATGCATCTTGTTGTCGGCATAGGGGTAAATAAAATGACTTAAGTTAAAGGGCGCACGGAGGTCGGGGTTTTCTTGAATCTTGGTCCAATCGTCGAGAATGAACGGGCTCGACCAAGATGAACTATATAGAATCACCGTGGTGAGAAGAAGAATGGCCGCGACTAAAAAATAGTTCCGTTTGCGTTGGAGAGTTGTGGGCACTGACACTCTTATGACATTAGCAATGGGGAGGGTTGTCGGCAATCTTCAGTTTAGTTCCCGTTCCGGAGGCCGCACCGTCACGCGCAAACGCCGATCGATATCTATATCTAAAGTCGGGCCGCCGTAAGTCCGTGCACATCATGTCATGAAGTTCATTGGCTCCCATCCCCATTCACCGAACCAAAGTCTAGTTCGCAATGGACGTTGGTCCAGATCTACTCGACTCGACTTTAGTTCGCCCGGACCTAGCCGAATTACTAGTCATGCTTGATGCAGTAGTTGGGTGAAATGAGGCGAGAACCTTACCGGGAGTGACTGCCCAGTAAACAATTCGTATGTAGCCTCACGGATCTACTTCCACTGCTCCAACGTGTTCAACCCAAGCCGCAAGGAAGCGAGCGCTTTCATAAACGCTTTGAGTAGGTCAAAGCGAGGGAGCCGAGCGACGGACGCTCATACAGCAAAGGAGAACCTAATATGGGTCTCAGAGTTACTACGAACATCGCGTCGATTGCGGCGCAAAGAACCATGGCCTCGACTTCGCGCGAGTTGCAAAAGAGCTCGGCGCAGCTGTCTTCGGGCAGCCGGATCACCAAGGCCGCGGATGACGCTGCCGGATTGTCCATCAGCGAAAATTTGAAATCAAATATTCGCGGCTATCAACAGGCGCAACGCAACGCCAATGATGGTATCTCGATGGTGCAGGTTTCTGAAGGCGGTCTCGGCGAGATTTCCAACATCTTAACGCGCATGCGGGAATTGGGCGTGCAGGCGGCTTCAGACACCGTTGGCGACGTGGAGCGCGGCTTCGTCGATAAAGAGGTGCAACAGTTGAAAAGTGAAATGCAGCGGATCGCGAAGACCACGCGCTGGGGCGATCAGACTTTGCTGGATGGTTCCGGCAAAGCCTATGCTTTCCAAGTGGATATTAACAACGATGATTTTAATGACCGCATCGGCTTTGATGCGAGTATGCAGAATGCCTCGACCGACAACCTCGGTGTGGAGGGGTTTGACTTCACCGACAAGTCGGGGGCCAGAAGCGCACTCGAAGTGTTGGAGAAGGCGCAAGTTCAGGTCAACGGTTACCGCGCCAATTTAGGCGCCGTTCAGAATCGTTTGATCTCGACTTCAGAGAACTTGGGTGTGGCGATTGAAAACTTCTCGGCGGCGAACTCGCGTATACGTGATACCGATGTCGCCCAAAGTTCCGCGGAGATGGCTCGTAACAATATATTGATGCAAGCTTCGGTCGGAGTGTTGGCGCAGGCAAATTCACAGCCGGCTTCCGCTCTGCGTTTGATCAATACTTAATATTATAAGGCTTGTTGAAGGGGGAGTCTCCTTTCTCCCCCGGTACTTTACCTACCCGAGCGAAGCTTTTTTCGCTCGGGGTACTGTACGGACGTTTGATGAGGGGATTTAGGTCGATCAGCCCATTGTCTATCCCAAGACTATGGTCGATAAAATGCCCTCTGTAGGTCGGGAATTTCTCGACCAATGCCCAGAAAATATACACCCTTAGTCTAGATTCCCCCGACGCGACTAAAGACAATCCCAGACTGGTCGATAGGTTGGTTGTAAGCGGCACTTGACCCGGTGGTCTGGCGCAGATTACGCACAATAAATAGAACTCATTTGCTCATGGATTATGAGCTCTCGATGCTTTGGCTGAGTAGGTACGGCTGAGATGTTGAGAGAGAGGGATTTCTTTAACCAAAAGGAGCAGGGCCATGGGACTAAGAATCAGTACGAACGTAGCGTCTATCAATGCGCAGAGATCAATGGGCGCGGAACAGCGCGAACTCAGCAAGAGTTTCGCGCAATTGTCTTCCGGTAGCCGCATCACCAAATCCGCCGACGATGCCGCAGGCTTGTCGATCAGCGAAAATTTTAAATCGCAGATTCGCGGCTATCAACAAGCTCAACGTAACGCCAACGACGGTATCTCGATGGTGCAAGTTGCGGAAGGAAGCTTGGGCGAGATCAGCAATATTATGACCCGCATGCGGGAGTTGGGCGTGCAAGCGTCTTCTGATACCGTCGGTGAAACCGAGCGCGGCTTTATCGATAAAGAAGTCCAGCAACTCAAGCAAGAGGCGGAGCGGATCGCGCAAACCACGCGCTTTGGTAAAACCAATTTATTGACCGGCGAAGGCAACTTGTTTGAATTCCAGGTCGACATAAACAACGACGATTTTAAAGATCGCATTCACTTTGACTCAGCCGAAATCAAGGCCACCACTGCCGACCTCGGAATCGATGGTTTCGATTTTTCGGACAAGATGGCCGCGCGCGGCGCGCTGGAGACTCTTGAAGCTTCACAAACCAAAGTCAATGGCTACCGTGCCACTCTCGGGGCGATTCAAAATCGCTTGATTTCCACCAGTGAGAATTTAGGCGTATCGGTCGAGAATTTTGCCGCGGCGAATTCTCGCATCCGTGACACCGATGTCGCGCAAAGTTCAGCGGAACTGTCGCGCAACAATATTTTGATGCAAGCTTCGGTCGGGGTTTTGGCGCAAGCCAATAATCAACCTGCCTTGGCGTTGAAATTGATTGGATAATTTTTAGTCAATGTGTTCCCTGTCCTCTTCCTGCCTTACCTTATCCAGAGGGGATTTTTAAATCTCCTCTGGATGCTTTGTGGTATGGTTGGGTCCAATGATGCGAATGCCGATGCCCATCGATCCCTTTCTCGCGGAAATTACTGCGACGCTTGGATCGTCACCCAGTCTCATATTGACTGCCACCCCTGGTGCGGGAAAGACCACTCGTCTTCCTCCTGAGTTACTGAATATCGTTGGCGGGAAAGTGATTGTATTGCAACCTCGCCGAATGGCGGCGGTCGCGGCTTGCGAGCGTGTAGCCGAAGAGCGCGGTTGGACGGTCGGTGGCGAAGTCGGATATCAGGTGCGTTTTGATTCACGCTGCACTTCGCATACGCGTTTGGTGTTTATGACCGACGCTTTGCTGGTGCGAAAAATGCTCGACGATTCTGAACTGAGTGGCGTGGATATCGTGGTGATCGATGAGTTTCACGAGCGTGGCTTGAATCAAGATTTAATCCTTGGTTGTTTGCGCGAACTGCAGGAACTGGGACGGGCAATTAAGATCCTGGTGATGTCAGCGACACTCGAGGCCGGCAGACTGCTTGAGTTTTTGCCGGGATCCCGCCACATCGCTGTACCGGGTGAAATTTTTCCGCTGACTGTGAGACACACGCAACAGCCGCTGAGTTTGCAGCTCAATAGTGGCTTTTATGAGCGGGTGGTGCAGGCCACGCAGTCCGCCATGCGCGAATCCCACGGAGACATTCTGGTGTTTTTGCCGGGTCAGGGTGAGATCGCGCAGCTGGCACGCAGACTCGAGTCGGCGGGCCGCGCGGTGGTACCACTGCACGGCTCGTTGCCGCTCGCGCAACAGCGCCAAGTTTTGCAGGCACCTTCGGAGCCGCGGGTGATCCTGGCGACGAATGTGGCTGAAGCTTCGATGACAGTGCAGGGCGTGGACTTTGTGATCGACACTGGGGTTGCGAAAGTAATGAAGATGAATCCCCATTCGGGATTTTCCACTTTGGAACTCACCCGAATTTCGCGTTTCAATGCACGCCAACGCGCGGGCCGCGCGGCCCGGCAAAAGGCCGGCGTATGTTTACGGCTGTGGACTTCGTTTGAAGAGACCACGCAGTTGCAAGAGCTGCCGCCGGAGGCACAGCGTGCGGATCTTTCCGCAGCCTTGCTGTTCCTGGCGCATTTGGGTGTGACGAACTTCGCGCGTTTTGCGTGGCTCGATGCTCCGCCTCGGCCGTTGCTTGAAATCTGCGTGCGCCATTTGGTAAAACTCGGATCTTTGGATGCGGAATCGCGCTTGACGGACTTGGGCCGGCAGCTTTTGCGTTTTCCGCTCGAGGCTCGTTGGGGTGCGCTGCTGAGTTTGGCCGAGCGGGAAGGCTTGGGCGAGGCGGGAGCGCAGATGTGCGCGCTTTTGAGTGAGCGCGATATTGTTTATGCGCGCGATCAAGTGAGTAGCGAGGGCGAATGTGATTTGCAATTCCGGATGTCGTTGCTGGACGACGACGTTAAAGGACTCGACCGGCGGGCGGTGACGGCGGTGCTCGACAGTTGTCGGCAATTGAACGGTTTGATTTTGCGCCCGGGGGCCTCGGCTTGGCAGCCGGACCAAATCACGCGTTTGTTGTTGCGCAGTCAGCGCGACCGTCTGTGCCGTCGGCGCGGCGAAACTTTCAAAGGTCTTATGGTTGGGGGTCGGGGCGTACGCCTGGATCAACACACTCATGTTCGCCATAGTGGATTTTTCATTGCCTTGAACGGTGTTGACCTCCCGGGCCAGGCTGAAACCTTGGTGTCGTTGGCCAGCGGCGTTTCGAAAGCGCAGATTCTTGAGCATTTGCGTGAGCAGATTGTGGTTGATGAACAAATCCTATTTATAGAGGAAAAAGGCGAGTTTTTCGCACAGCGCACGCGCTCCATCGATGGACTGGCACTTGAAGAACCGAGTCTGACTCCGGTGCCGGCGCATATGGTACGTGATCAGCTCGCGGTGATCTTGGCGCGCAAATGGGAGTGGCTAGCTAGCCAAAACGCGGCACTAGGGCGCTGGTTGTCGCGGTGGAAATTTTTTGTGCAGTATGAGCCGGACTTTGCTTCCGCTCTAGGCGAAGAGCAAATTGGTAAAGCTTTGGCTTTGGCCGCGTTCGGTAAGACGAAAGTGACCGAAGTGGTGGCAGAGAATTTGGTGAGCTTTGTAGAAATGGCGATGGCTCCAGAGGCGGTCGCGGAAATGCATCAACAGGTCCCGGATAAATTTATTGCTCCGTCGGGCGCTTTGCATCTTATTGATTATGAAATAGGGCAACCGGCTTACGTAGATGTGCGGTTGCAGGAGATTTTCGGTTTGAGCGTTAGTCCGACGTTGGTTGGAGGAAAAATTCCGCTCACGTTTCGCTTGCTGGCGCCGAACTATCGACCGGTGCAGGTCACTTCGGATTTAGCTAACTTTTGGCGCAAGGGTTATCTTGAAGTGCGCAAGGAGCTGCGTACGCGTTATCCGAAGCATTCGTGGCCGGATGATCCGCTGACGGCGCGACCCGAGGCAAAGGGGCGGAGGCGATCTTAGGAGGGCGTGCAGGACGATCTTGCACTCAACTTTTCGCTGCAAAATCCAACAAAATGCAAATGACAAAAGTCGTGATTTTCCCCGCAACCGTCAGGTTTCCGTCCCCTTATTCCGAAGCAATCATTGGATGAATATAAAGTCGCTGACCTCCAGCATAATCCTGCCGGTGGACCCAAAGTCCCACGTCGACGCCCACACCCGCGCTCAGGCGAGCGCCGATCGCGATGCCGACGGCCGCCGCGAGCAGGCTGCGCCGGAGCTGAAGCGCCATCTCACCGACGACGAATTGGCGGATGCCATCAAAGCTCTCGAAGAAAACCCCGGGCTAAAGGCCAACGGTTTACTTGTGAAAGTCGAGAGTAAAGCCGACTGCCGCGTAATTTTAATCGTGGACCCGACGGGCAAGACGGTGCGCCGTCTGTCCGAAGCGCAACTTTGGGCCTCGACTCGCGACAAGGACAAGCACACCGGCAAAATCCTAGACAAAGCCATGTAGTCGCGTTCGCCTCACCTTGGTCCCAGCCATTTAATTGACTCACGTCTCCATTGGATCCTTTGCGAAACTATCCTTGGAGGCACATCACAGCATGGGCATTTCACTGGGTGGATTGGGTTCGGGCCTGCCACCAAACATTGTGGATCAATTGATGGAAGCGGAAAAGATTCCCATCAAAACCATTGAGAAAAACAAGGGTAAGGAAGAAGCACGCCTGAAACTCGTGACCGAACTGGAAACTAAACTCAACGCCATCACTGGAAGTATCGGGGCACTTGCGTCGACTAAAGGATTCAGTGATGTCAAGCTTATCACCGGTGACGCCAATATCGTGCAGGGCACGGTCGATCCGAGTTCGTCGGTCAATGGCAATTGGAATATTGAAGTGATTGAGTTGGCGCAGAAATCGGCCGCGATCACCAACGGCTTTCCGGATAAGGACAAGACCCAGGTGGGCGTGGGTTACTTTCGCTTTCAAACGCCGGATGGCAGTAAAGATGTTTACGTTAACGGCTCCAACAATACGCTCGAAGGTATCGAGACAGCGATCAACAGATCTGGTTTAGGCGTGAAGGCTTCGGTGCTCAATGATCGGTCCAGCCCGAGTGCGCCATACAAATTGATTATTTCGGGCGACAACGTGGGAGGCGACCATCAGATCAGTTATCCCACGCCTTATTTCCTCGACGGTGATCAAGATATTTATTTTGATGAGCAGCGCGAAGCCAAGAACGGCCGTATTAAAGTCGATGGTTTTGAATTTGAAGTGAGCGACAACAAGGTCGCCGATGTCATTCCCGGTGTGGTGCTGGAAGTGAGGCAAGCCAGTCCCGGCCATACCGTCAACGTGAGCGTTAAAGAAGACAAGGAAGTCGTGACCGGCAAGATCAAAACGTTTGTCGATGCCGTTAATGGGGTCCTAAGTTTTGTGCAGCAACAAAACTCGCTGAACAAAGACACCGACACCACTCAAACTTTGGGCGGCGACAGCTTGCTTAGAAGTGTGGAAAATCGGCTGCGCGGCTTGATTCAAAATCCACAATTTGGCGTGGGCCAAATCGTGAACCGGCTCAATCAAATGGGTATTGTGTTCACGCGTTCCGGTGTGCTCGAGTATGATGAGAAGAAATTTAACGACGCGTTGGCGCGCAATCCGACAGCGGTGCAACACTTTCTTGCCGGCGACGGATTTTCCACCGGGTTTATTCCCTCGCTTAAGCGCGAGATCGGCACACTGCTCAATACCGCCTTCGGACCAGTGGCGATGCGCAAGCGTGGGCTGCAGGAAAAAATCGCGCAAATGAATACGTCGATCGAAAATAAGCAAAGACAGTTGGGGAAGAAAGAAGAAAATTTGCGCAATAAATTCGCGCGGCTGGAAGAAACCATGAGCCGGCTGAAAGGTCAGGGCGCGGCAGTGGGCGCGATCGGCTCCGGCTTTGGCGGCCAAGGTCCAGGGTGATAAAAAGTGATTAAGTTTAGTGTAACCCGTACCGAAAAGTGTGAAGGAATATGAACAAGGCTCATCTACGCTATAAACAAACTTCGGTTACCAGCGCAAGCCGCGAAAAGCTTCTGCTGATGCTTTACGAAGCTTGCATACGCTTTCTCAAGCAAGCGTTAATGGCAATTGACAAAAAGGACATCGCCGGGCGCGGAATGAACATCGGCCGCGCGTTCGATATTGTCAATGAACTCAACAATACCTTGAATCATGAAGTGGGGACCGAAATCGCCAAAAGCTTGGAACAACTTTATATGTTCGTCAGCGAGCAGCTAACTAAGTCGAATGCCACCGGCCAAAGGAAACCACTCGAAGACGCGCTTAAAATTATGGAAACACTTTACTCAGGATGGGTAGAGGCCATTGAAAAGTTAAAACGCGAGGAAAATCTCAACAAGTAGTTACGGCTAGGAGGGCCCATGGACGCAATCATCACTCTGCTCAAAGATAAGAACTTTCACTTACAGAAGTTCTACCAACTCAACGAAGATGAGATGGATCGGTTTAACGAAGAAAACTTCGATAATCTCGAAATCTTTTATCAGTCGCGAGAGACCATTCTCGACCTCATTCGCTGCATAGACCGCTTGGTCGAGGCCGCCGCCGCGGCC
>JANXMF010000159.1 GCA_025354795.1 Pseudobdellovibrionaceae bacterium | reverse complement strand
CCTGTGCATTGGAGTGTGAGCGCCGACGGCAACTACCTAAGCCTATTGCTCAGCCTCACCCGCGCGGGCACGGGGCGCGAGCTAATGGCTATCTATTTGCAAAAGTCCGCCCCCCAGAGCGCGCTGCCCATGACCGATACCAAGTATGTTTATTTTCTCGGTGAGGGTGTAAAGGTCGGATGGAAGCGCAACCTCAATCTGCGGGTGTGCGGGGCCGACACTTATCGCGCCGATATCGAAAGCGCTGTGGCTCTGTGGGCACCGGTATTGGCGGGTCGTCTCAAATTCGGCTTGAGCGACGCTAAGTCCTATCCGCCGTTTTCAGATCTAAACTCAAACTGTATATACGTGGTCAATTCTTATCTTTACGACGGGCGCGAGCAGATTTCAGGCTTCGGACTGACGACGATGCAGTTTAGCCAGCCGCGCACGGAATTGGTCGATTCGGATATTTTTCTGTTTCAGGCTGAACTTGAGAAAATATTTGAGCGTGAGGGGCGCCGACAAGTCAGTCGTGAGCAGGTAGAGCGCCGCCTGGCTCGCAGCACGCGCTTGGCGGTTTTGCATGAGATTGGACACCTGCTCGGCCTCGGACATAAGTTTAACTCGGTGCCGAGCGTAATGTCCTATGAAAAGGATATTGTGGCTCCGACGGCTTATGACGTCGAGGCGCTGCAGGAACTCTATCCTTTGCGCTAAGTCGCGCAGAGTAATCATAACTCACTTTCCAGCCACAGCCCGCGCGGCCCGGAGCCCTCGTGGCTCCGTTCTGACTTTTGAATGTGGCAAGCCACTACGCCAAGAGATCCTCTGGCTCCCCAGCTTCTTCCACCGTGAGAGGCTGAGGCTTAATGCGTAAACTGTGATCCTTGCGAATGCGCAAGAAATCGTCGAGTTGCCGATGCGCCTTGTGAAAAGCATCGACGATGGTCGAGTGTATATCCGCGCGCGCGTCGCGGCCGATGCGGTCCCGACTAACGGCAATTCGCTTACCTGGTAAATCCAGAAGAATGTTAATTTGAAACGAGCGAGTCTTGCTATGTTTATGATGCAAACGGATCGCCACTTTGCAATCGGTAATGCGATCATAGAGCTGGCCTAGTTTTACCAAATGTTGCTCAACCTGAAAGCGCACAGCTGGCGAGGGCGCACAATCCACAAAGCTTATGTCATACGGGAATTGAATAAATGCATTGTTGGCATTAGTTGCGAGCATGGTTACCTCCGAGTGTTGTGGTTTAAACAGCAATGGCCGTACCAAGTTGGCGGCGGCTTCGGGTGGACATGACGGGCAAAATGGGACAGGTTGCCGGCAAAGCGGGACATTTTTTCTTGTTGTGCCCCGGCCAATGGTGGAAAATAGATGAAAAGCGGGGGACCTCTCATGTCGAAATTTTTCCTTATTGCGATCTTAGTACTTGCCGGATGTGCCTCGGCGCCTAACCATCAAGACGCTCCTGATGAAGCCCAGGCCAGTGCGGCCTCTCCTTCAGGTGAAGAACGTGATGAGAGTTCGAAAATCTTAAATCGAAACAAATGCCCAAAACAAAGTAAAATCGTCAACGGAAAGTGCACCCTCAGCGTGGAGTCGGACGAGTAAATTGGTTGTGAAGGGTTGTTCCGACTCGCCTTGAGACGAGTTGGTTGAATTCGATACTACATGTCATTTTGCCCTTCAAGCTGCCGAAGAATAGACAATGAAGATTACGCTTTATTATTGTCTCGGAGTGGGACTGTTTTGTAGCGGCTGCGTAGGCCCCACCACGCCCTTTGGCGCGATCCGTCTCCTGAATGGAACCTCGTCATTTAGTCTGAGCAGCAAATCCGACCGTGGCAGTCTTAACGATGCGCGTTTGCGTTTTCTGCCCGAGCGCCAAGTCTTGCATGGCCCAACCAATTTTTCCATCGTCATTGAAGATCCGCTGGGGGTGCCGGAGGATTTTCGCTTAATGGTTTTATACAATGGTCGCGATGTCAGTGAGCAGTTTTTAAACCAAGCCGAATTCGACGCCGCCGATCCTTTGCGCCACGTGGTGCGACTCACGGCAAAGCATTTGCGTCTGCTGCCCACGCGCGACAATGATGTGGTGGTGGTTTATGTCCGCCAACCCGAAGCGCGCCCCGTGTTTGCGCAATACCTGCCGCCCGTGTGCTCGGCCTTTAGCCTAAGCCAAGCGCTCACCTCGGTGCCGAACTTCGAGCCACCGCAATCCATGTTAAATATGATAAATAAGGTTTCTTTACAAAATAATTTTAATCCATTTTTCGTGGCGGCGCTGGTGGCGCAGGAGTCGGGCTTTGATCCCAAAGCCTTGAGCCACAACCGCGCCCTCGGACTGACCCAGGTGACCACTCTCGGTGAGAGCGAGGTCATTAAGCGATTCGCCGATTGGCCGCGCTATCCAGGAATGGCCGATATGTCGTTGCCAGCTCTACGCTTTTCGATTCTGAGCGGAGAGATTCACTCTGGCAATGAATGGCGCCTGGATCCCACGCTCTCCATTAAAGGCGGAGTCGAATATCTGACGATCTTGTCTGATTACTGGAGCCGTCCCGAAAAGAAGACGCAGTTGCAAACTTACCTGGCGCGCGACGAAGTCTCGCTCACGGACGTCATGCTGGCCAGTTACAACTCGGGCGCGACTCGGGTGTCGGAAGCGCTCGAGGCCATGGGCGCGAATTATTTGAAGAGTGACGACCTGGGGAATGCGCATAAATATGTCCGCCGGGTCGTGAGTTATTGTGACCATTTCGAACATCGGAGTGAATAGCTATGAGACATAGACCGTACACCTTGACCTTTTTAACCCTGTTCCTCATCACCCTGGCGTTCTTTATGCCAGTGCAAGCCATGCTGGTTTACGGCCATGACTTGAGCGAGTGGAGCGCGGTGCTCAACAAATTGACGTGGCTCAATTGGATGGTGGCCGCGGGCATGTTGAGTTGCGCGGCCCTGCTGTGGCGGGCCTCGCCACATTCTCAATGGAGTGTGCCGTTGCTCATCGCTCTGGTCGGATTAAATAATTATTATGTAGGCTCTTATGCCACCGACTTTTCGCAGTGGGTGGCGCTGATGGCGACGCTAGGATTTTTGGCGGTCAATGTCCCGTTGATGGGCCCGCAAACCTTCGCGGTGTTGCGCCAGCCGGAACGACGCTGGTGGCTGACCGCCCCACGTCGCAGGCTCGTGGTTCCGGTGGCGATCGAAGGCACCCAGCTCGCGGCTATTCGCACCGATACTCACAACGTGTCGGAGTCGGGGGCATTTGTGCCGATGGACCGCACGGTGGGTGTTGGCGATTGGATCACGATGCGCTTGAACTTTGGCTCCCTCACTCAGTTTCGCTGTCAAGGCCGAGTGGTGCGCCGGAGTGAAGCCACTGGCGATACTCCGGCCGGTATCGGAATCGAGTTTATGGGCTTGCCGTGGCGGCAGCGGCGCGAACTGCGCAAGCACATCGCGCGGGCTGCGGAGCTATAGTGCGCTGAGTTATTTTCCCCTTTGTGATTACCACGCTCGCGTAAAGTCGTTTACGTTGGGCGATGTCAAGACTCAAACTTAAGCTGGCGCGCAGTCTGCGCCGATCGATTCTGCGCGGTCATCCCTGGGTATATAAGGAAGCGCTAGTCTCCGCCCCTGCCCTGCCGCAAGCGCAAATCTGCCATGTCTCCGATAGCAAGGGCGACCTGGCCTGGGCGATTTATGATCCGCATGGTCCGCTCTCCTTACGCATTCTAAGTACCCACAAGGCACCGCCGTCACCCGCGGTTTTTGCGGGGCGGTTTGTTCGCGCCCTTAGTCTGCGCGCGGCCGTTCGCACTCAAGCCACCACGGCCTTTAGGCTTTTCAATGGGGAGGGCGATCAGCTCCCGGGTTTGATCTGCGATATTTACGGCACGGTTGCGGTGGTGCAATTTGATGGGCAGGGACCGAGCGAGTTTTGGGATCGCGAATTCATTGGCCAATGGTTGCTGCAATTCGCAGGCGTGCGGACGGTGTTGGAAAAAAATCGCCGCAGTTCAGATCGCACGGTCGAACATTTGGCCGGCGAACGCGTGGATCCGGTCGTCACCATTTTAGAAAATGGCGTGAAGTTCAGCGTCGATCTGGAAAAGGGCCAGAAGACCGGTTTTTTTCTCGATCAACGCGACAATCGCGCCTATGTGCGCGCCATCAGCGCCGGGAAGTCTCTACTTAATTTATTTAGTTACACGGGCGGCTTTTCGGTCAATGCCGGCTTAGGTGGAGCTCGGCGGGTGGCGAGTCTCGATATTTCGCGGGGCGCGATAGCCAGTGCCGAGGAGAATTGGCGACTCAACGGTTTAAGGCCTGAGCAGCACGTGGGGCTGTGTGTGGATGTTTTTAACTACCTTAGTCAGGACGTTGAGATCTGGGATCATATTGTGGTCGACCCGCCATCGATGAGCCATGCCGAAAATCAGAAGCACACCGCTCAAGCCAAATATATCGAACTTTTCGCGGCGGCAGCTCGGCGGGCGGCGCCGGCGGGGCAGCTTTCGCTTAGCTCCTGTTCGAGTCATATTTCCTTTGACGATTTTTTCGAAATTATTAGCGAAGCGTTGTCCGCGGCTCGGCGCCGCGGCACCATCGTGCGGGTTTCTGGTCAGGGTCCGGATCATCCTTTTCCTCACGCTTGTTTGGAATTGCGCTATTTAAAATTCGTGCACCTTCACTTAGATTGAGGGACATCGATTGGTTGCAAAAACCGGATCAGGCCGATGGCGCCGGTGAGGATCCACACCACGCCGCAAAGATTGATCACGGTGCGCACGCAAAGCAAACGCAGCAGGAGAGGCGAGATCAGCATCATAAAAAGGATCGACGCGGTGTCGGTGGCCATGCCCAAACGAATGATGTGCGAGATTTCGGCGTGCGGAAAACGCGCTTGAGTCATGGCGAAAAAAGTCACCTCATTCATTGGGCCGCTAAACCCGGTGAAGGCTGAGGTCACCATCAGTCATGCAATCGTGGGCGCCCACGCCATCAGGAAAAAACCGCTGCCAAGCCACACAAATCCGCTGAACATCATCAAATCCGAACGCCTGCGGTGCAAATTGCCGAAGTAAAGGGCCCCGGCAAAATTCCCGAGGCCATAGGTGGCCACTCCTAGGCCAAACGAGCGAGTGTCGTGGGGCGCAAGTTCCGGGAAGAAAACTAGTCTTTAGTCTGTCGAGCCAGACCATTTTCTAGCCGATGAAAGTCCACTATGAAGAAATTTCTGCTGGCTTTGCTGGTCTTTTGCCCGGCCGTGTTTGCCGATCCGCCGGTGCCGCGCTGCTGGAGGCTCGACCTCCCGGGCGAAGACATTGAAGACGGACTCTTTCGTATTTTCATTCCCACTGCGGACACCTCGGCGCGCGATGTGGCAATGGTTTTGGGCGTGACCTCCCAGGCGCTGGCCGTGCAAGTGGGCGTGGGAACATCGCGGGACTTGGGGCGCGTTGAAATCGACATGTTGGGGGAAGTGAAGTACTGGCGACCCACGGCGGCCTTCCCGACCTTGGCCGAGTTCAAGTCTGCGATTTTGGGGACCCTTGAGCCGGCGTTACGTCGGCCTGGCGTCTCGATCCAATGCGCGAAAATCAACCGGCATAGGCATTAGACCAGATTCATGCTTGGGTTGCGCCCGCTCGGCGAAAGCTTTGTTATTCTTGGGCGATGCATGAGTTTCCGGAAACGCGCTACATGGGCAGCAAGCGTAAAATGTTGCCCGCGCTGTCCAAAATTTTTTCGGAATTAAAATTCACTACGGCACTCGATGCTTTTTCTGGAACGGGAAGTGTCGGCTACCTACTCAAAATGCAGGGCAAGAGCGTGCACACCAACGATTATTTGAAATTCAATTGTGTCGCAGCTCAAGCCTTGATTGAAAATTCGAGTGCCCAGCTGTCCGAGCAAGAGGTAGAAGAACTGTCGGAATTCAACGCCGACGCGGATACCTTTATTCAGCGCGAATTCTCAGGACTCTATTATTCCACTGCGGATTGCAAATTCTTAGATTCGGTCATGGCTAATTGCGAATTCTTAACTGATCCCTACAAGAAGGCTTTGGCGCTGACGGCGCTCTGCCGCGCTTGCATCAAGAAGCGTCCGCGTGGGATTTTCACTTACACGGGCATGCGCTATGATGATGGCCGCAAGGATTTGAAACTTTCACTTCGCGCTCATTTCAAGAATGCGGTCGCGCAGTTAAATCCGTCGATCTTTAGCAATGGGAAGCGTCACCTGGCCTTCAACAGTGACATTTTAAAATTCCGGCACCGCGATTACGATTTGGTTTACTTCGATCCGCCGTATTTCAGTTTGAATTCGGACAATGAGTACTCCCGACGCTATCATTTCTTGGAGGGCCTGGTCTCTTATTGGTCGCATGTGAAAATTGATCACGACACCAAGACTAAAAAGATTCCGCGAGTGAAATCAGATTTTACCACTCGTCCGACCGTGATCTCAGGACTGGAGCGGCTGTTTGACGGATTCCGAGAGAGCCTCATCGTCCTTTCCTATTCCTCCAACTGCTTTCCCACGGCCAAGGAGATGAAGGCCTTGCTGCGCAATGCGGGAAAATCGGTGGAGCTGGTAGAACTCGACTATGTTTATTCCGTGGGGACCCATGCCCACAAAAAGGCCAATGCCAACAATCGCGTAAAAGAGTACGTGTTCATCGGCCTCTAAGTTTAGCGAAGCTGAACGTGGTATTCATTTCTGTTGCTCAACTTCATGGTCAGTGTAGGGCCTCTGCGTTGTCTTGGCCCTTGGCCTGAGTGGAGGTAAGTGGTATGCAGATTTCTGGCGCCAAACTTTAAGGGTCAAATTTGGTCGCTGCGGGCGATGCTTTTGGCCAATATCCGCAATGGAAAGTGATTGTGGTGATTCCGCTCACTCACTAGCTTGAATGATTTCGTCGGCGTTCGACTCGTCAATTTCGACGAACTTTCCCACTGCCGGGTCAAAATTGAGCACGCAAGCATTGGTCAGGTCAAACCACCAACCGTGAAGGCGGAGCTTTTTGGCCTGCAACTGTTCATGCACAATTGGATAGGATTTCAGATTTTCAATCTGTTGCAAAACATTGAGCTGAGAAAGCCGATTGTGTGGAAGCTGTTCGGCCGCGAACTCCCGATGGTTGTTGAGCACCCGCACCGCCTTTTCTCCATGGCGCAGCCAAGCTTTTAAATTCGGAGTTTTGAGTTTGTCGCGGCCTTGCATCAACGCTTGCATCGCCCCGCACTCGGAATGCCCGCACACGATAATGTCCTTTACTCCCAAAGTCAGAAGCGCGAATTCGATCGCTGCCGCCTCGCTTTCATCGGCGGTCGATAAGCCGTGAATGCCGCCGCAGGGGGGGACGATGTTCCCCACATTGCGGATCACAAACATATCGCCCGGATCGGTGGAAGCAAAAACGTTAGGGGCCACACGACTGTCAGAACAGGCGATAAACAGGGTGTCAGGCGATTGCCCTAGGGCGAGCTGGCGGAAGGTTTCGCGGTAGCCCGGGCGAATCAGATTGCGGAAATTGATGATCCCTTTGACCAGTTTTTTCATTGTGCGCAGGGTGCCTTAATCAGCGGCCGAATTCAAAACCATTTTAAAGCTTGGCGTGGTTTTCTTGAGTCCCGAGGCCTATGGCGTCGCGGGCCGAAATATGCGGCAATTCGAACTGGCTCTGGAACCAGTTTTCAACAAAATCATGGGGCTTATGGGAGCCCTTGATCCAATCGCTTTCGTTGGGCATCGCCTTGGCCTTGGGTCGGCTTTAGCGCCCCATAATCGGCACCATGGCCAAACCTTCGACAGCCCAAGGGGTCCATACACGCGGTCCCGCTGGCCCGTAGTTTGCTTTTATCCGTGGCTTAAACTCCCGGAGGTTTAGATATGAAGACGTTGGCTCAAGTCGCGAAAATTTGTGTGAACACTAAGTATTCCTTACTTGCTCTTGTGGCATTGGTCGCCACCAATGTGTGGGCCGTCGAATATAAGGAGTGTAATCCCGACGCCTATGCGAGTTGTTTTTCCAACCCGCAGAGCGCGAGCCTTCCCTTTATTTTGAAACATAAAACTAAGACCCGCTTTGTCGCGGTTCTGACGCATGGCCTGTCTGACTCGCCCTACTACTTTAAAGATATCGCGTTTCTTCTTTATAATGCTGGCTTTAACATCGTGGCGCCCCGCCTGGCAGGGCATGGCACCAAACCGGAAGATCTGCAAAACGTCACTAGTAAAGACTGGCAGGGCAATCTCGCTGAAGCCGTCCATATGGCTTCAACCCTGGGTGATGAGCTGGTGCTCGGTGGCTTTTCCACCGGCGGTGCCTTGAGCATCGACTACAATTACAATCATCCCGAAGCGAAAATCAAAGCCCTCTTGTTGTTTTCTCCGGCCACCGAAATTCACAATTTTTTTGGCGCGCACATCTCTTGTATGGGTAAAGTCCTCATGCCCTGGACTGGTGAGCATGTTGACGAAAAGCAGGATAATCCGGTCAAGTATGAAAACATGGCGACCAACGGCGTTTGTCAGTTGAGCCATGTGATCAACTCCAATTTGTCCATCAAAAAGGCGGTTTGGAAATATCGCAACGTAGATGAGATCTACAAAGCCAAACAACGGGGTGTCTGGAGCCAGGCTTTGAGTGTGCCCGTTTATATGGCGATGTCCGAAGACGATGCCACCATTAAATTTTCGGCGGATTTGGAATTTGCCGAGACGCTGACGAACAAAAACAATAGTTATTTGATTTTCCGCACTAGCAAAAAGGTTTATAAACTCCCGGCGGGCAAGGTGATGGCGTTGCTGGTGGCAAAGCCAGTGTCGCATTCGCAGGTTCCTCTCGCGAGCAATCAGTATCTTGAGGATAATTACAACCTTAACTTTGGGACTCTGTCCGACACCTTAAATGCCTTTATCAAGAGCCTTATCGAAAACTAAAGTGGACATGTTTAGATGTGGTAATGTTGGCTTTTAGCCCGCGCAGGCGGAAGCCACATGCCACCAGCGTTCTTTTACCGCGCTCGCACAGCACATAAAAATTGGCTGAGTTTTCAATCATATGCTTGAAGCCCAGTCCCGCCCCAGCCTTGCCGCTGCGCACGCTCACCGATGAATCTTTAAAGGTGTTGTGCAAATGCAGTAGCAGCGGCCCGCGCATCAGCGAGCCGTAGTTGTCCTCGCAGCCAATGATCACCCGGTGGCTGGAAAAGCAGGCAAAGAGTTTGCAAGAGCGCGCGCGCGGCAGTTGCACCGAGCTTGAGCGCGGCAGGTGCGCAAACGGGCGCACGCCGCTGGCCCGCACCGGAGCGTTAAAAACGGCGTTGGTGTACATCTCATCAGCCACTTGTAAACACAGGCTTTTGAGCGAAGCCATTTCCAAACTGTAATCTAAAAAGCCGGTCAAGCGATCGAGCACCGTAGCCTTGCCGGCGTTTGAGGAGAACGGCAACACGATGTTTTGTTCCTTCGGAACTGGGGCGTTGAAGGCTTTAAAGCCATTGAAAAAAAATGGAATTGGATTGCTCATAAAAATATCGGGCCGGAGTGCCATCAGCGTCGAGGCAAACAGCTCTTCGGCGAAATCTTCGCGCTCTTCTTGCACGCAATGTTCAACGCCCTGTTCGAGCAGCGTAATAATGTGCTTTAGCGGAGATTTTTTAAGCACCACAACGAGACTGTTTTTGTCGGCGTTTTTGATACTGACTTTATCGCGCGGGAAATGCCCGACCACGATCTTGTTGAGCAGTTCCTGCATGGCGGCGGAATTGGTGGGGGGCCAGAGATGTTGATATTCCTTAAAAATCGACTTCATCGTTTGAGAAAAGACAAATAGGTTTCGGGAAAGATGTCGGGTTCCATTAAGCGACCTTCTGAGTCTTTCACGTCGGGTAAAGTCAAAATACTTCCGTCCGAAAAGTTAACGCCCTTTACAGCTAAGAAATTATGGCTTTCGCCGGTTTGCGGGGAGTAAAACGGCACATAGAATGAAATCACTTCCATTTCGGGTGTGATCAGGTCGCGCACGCTGCCGAAATTTTTGACCATAATAAACGGGCAGTGCGTCAAAAGGACCTTAGTCGAACCTTGAAATTGCGCCACCCATAAGCTCCACGAGCGGGTCCCAATGGCGTTAAACGCCGTGACTTTATCCAAATTTAAATGAATTTCCGGGCGCAACGTCACGCCGGGCAGATTGGCGTTTTCATCCAACGGACCCTGTACATCGATTCTGTTCGCGGTGGGGGTGACATGTTGTTCGATTTTAAATTCCACTTCCATAGATTCATTTATTCTAGCTGAAGTCAGACGCAAAGGTCCACTAATGCTCAGAAAAATTAGGGCACCAAAGTCCAGAGGAACTCCAAGTCTTCGGGCGGTTTGTGTTTGTGGAAAAGCGGTGTTAACTTGGGATCATTCTGCGGGTTAACGAGTGGAGGGGAGCGACTTATGCCCAGGGCAAGCGAAAGATTTTATGATGTCATGAAGTCGGGTGACCTGACCGAGATCGCTTTGAATGGCCACATCGGCCATGAGTTCAATGTTCCGCTCGTGGAATTTGCCGGCGCCCGGATTTTGCGCGTCAATATGCATAAAGTCGGTTTGATTACTTCAGAAGGCACCAGGCTTTTTGTCAAATGGTTGTGGGAGATCGAACGTAGCTGTTCCGATCTCAAGCTGCAAATTGAAAAGGTAAGCCCTATCTTGGTCCGCCAATTCAATACTGTGAGAGGGCACTGGACACCCAATATTCAAGTGACTACCGTCTATGCGCCGTTTTTCTGCGAGGGGTGTGAGTACGAGGATCATTCGCAACTTGTCACCGCCCAAGAGTACGCACGTAGCGTTCACGAGCACGAAGATTTTATGCCCAAGCCGATCATTTGTCCGAAATGCCATAAACCTATGGAACTGGACTGCGATCCCGAAAAATATTTTGTAATCCTCAAGCGCGCCGATTCCAATCGGAAAGGGAGTCGATAGTGCATTGCATCGCCCGGCAAGAACTTTTAGCGACGGAGAACAGCGGAGATACCTGGGCACGTCTCTCGAGCTTGGAGCGCGGAAAGAAATCGGTAACGGCACCTACCGAACTAGCCATTTTCGCGCAGGATGCAAAAGCCAGCGTCGATGTGGCAAGTGATGTGAATCGGCTGGATAAAGAAGTCGAAAGGCAGCTTTAATCAAAAGCTACGTCGGGTGCAGGCAATGTATTCCATCTATGATTTATGATACGTTTACTGCCCTACCTACGGGCGCCGTTGTTAAAGACAAAATTCAACACCGCTAAAAGTGTAAATGCGATGCTTAGACTCAATTTCATAATTCGCCTCATAGTGATACGCTTAGGATTCGTTTCTCTTTTCTTATCGGCTTCAGGAGCACCTAGCTAAACCAACATGATTTTAACGCCATGATATTGAAGACGGAAAAACGTTTTCGTTCGACTCGATCAAATCCATTTTTTTTATTTAGCCGCTGTGGCTTTCCAATCTGTCAGCGAAGTGGTGTCAAAAAAATCCTTTGACACTTTCGCGCGCGTAAAGATTGCGGCGAATCATTTTTTATATCAGTGCCACTTAGGCACCGGCACGTGCTGATTAATTGTTAAGCACCTCGGTGGCGTTTTCCCTCTCAAAGCACTTCATTTTCGTCGTAAATTTTTTAAAACCAACAATGCTGGCACAAAGCTTGCGTTAGCACCTTTGACAAATGGACATAGTGTCCATTCATAAACAAATCAATAGGAGTCTCTATGAAACGGACCCATGGTCTTTTTTGCATCCTTTTGCTCGCAGCCTCGGCCTGCGCCCATGCGGATGACATTTCTCTCGGTATGCCCAGCTATGGCGGCACCGGTTGCCCCGGCGGCAGCGCCGCGGTTTCGCTCTCGCCCGACAACAAAGCGATCAGCATTTTGTTTGATCAGTATGTGGCTGAAGCGGGAGGCGGCCGCGCGTTTGATCGCAAGAACTGTAACGTGGCGGTTCCGGTTCACGTTCCGCAAGGCTTCAGTGTCTCGGTTTTCGCCATCGACTATCGCGGCTTTATGGGCTTGCCCAGCGGCGGTCGCGGACAGTTGAGCGTGGATTACTTTCTAGCCGGCGGCGGCCGTGGCGCGCACACCGCCAAAACTTTTCAAGGTCCGATGGCTTCGGACTACTTGAAGAGCGACAATCTTGGACTGGATGCCATCGTATGGTCCGGTTGCGGAGCGGATACCATTTTGCGCGCCAACACCACGTTGTTGATTAGCTCCAACGCCCACGGTGAACAAGCCCAAGGCACTGTCGACAGCGCCGACATCCGAGCCGGTTTGATCTATCACTTGCAATGGAGATCTTGCCACTAGTTTCAATAAGGGGAGGGCCCGTTGGGCCTCCCCTTATCTTTTTCAGGAGCCCGCCATGCACAAACTAATGTTTTTCTGTTTACTTGCCTTCTCAGTTCATGCCTTCGCCGCAGATAAAGATCGACCGCTCAGACCGGGTCACCGGGGCCTGCGCGGCAACGAACACTCGGTCAGTGTAACGGCCTTGACGGTCGGAGCGCCCACCTATGGCGGCAATGCCTGTCCACAGGGCACCCTACGCGTGGCGTTTGCGCCCGACAATTTGTCCTTTTCATTGCTATTTGATCAGTTTGTCGCACAAATCCCAAGTGCCGGCGCGGGCAATCATGATCGCATGGCCTGTGATGCAGTGATTCCGCTTGAGATCCCAAACGGGATGCAGATGGAGATCACGCGCGTGGATTTTCGCGGCTTTGTGGCGCTCCCGGAGCGGGCCACTGCCGGTCTAAATTCGGTGTTTAACTTCCGCGGCAGGGGCGGCGATAAAGATCGCATCAATCTCCACTTTGATTTCCAAGGCCCGGTAATGGACAACTATGAGCTTTCGTCGGATGTGATGAATAGCCAGAGCGCCGATGTGACGAGCGAAGTTTCGCCGTGCGGTGGTTACTCGACTCTGGTGATTAAGACGCAACTGCACCTTATGGCGAAGCAGCAGGCTTCGGTCACCGTGGACAGCATCGACGGCGGTGCGCATGCGGTTTATTATTTGAATTGGCGAACCTGCAAGTAAATTTTCAACAAAGCTGAACGCCCTTTAGACCTAGCGCGAATTCTTTTCCGAAGGCCAGCGATGGAGTTTTGGCTCCGGGCTCAACCGTTCCCGCCAACACGCGAATGACCGCTTCAATGGCGGAGTCTTGAGTAAGTGCGTAACCTTCGGGACAAGACATGCGCAATTCGATTTTTTCATTGCGGGAGTTGGTGACCTCCCCCCACAAAAGGTAGCGAGCGGTCGCGCGCTGTTCGGCGCTGGGTCCGTGGACCCGTTTTTCAATCAGCTTTTTCAATGCCCGCTGCGCCCATGGTCGGGCCAGAACCAAGGCCAAATATTTCTTAGCCCAGAGTAAGCGCAACATGCCGGGGCTGGCGGTGGTGTAAAACTCGATATTGGGAATGCCGGTGGAATGGAAGGCGGTGGAAACATCTCCCCACGGGATCGTTACGGTCATTTTTGGTTTTTTATCAAAAATGACTTCGCGGGTTTTATAAACCGCGCTCACCGAGGTCAACTTGCCTTCGATGCGCACCACCCCGCCGGCGGCGATACCTTCGATCATGGTTTTGGCGGTGCCGGGGCTGATGGTTCCCGCCGGCCGCAGCGCCATTTTCAGCGTATGGGCATCGGGCATTTTGGCTTTGAGCAAGGCTGCCAGTCCATCGGACGGAACCACATCAAAACCCACACCCGGAATGGCCACGATCCCGGCCTTTTTGCAGTCCTCGTTGCGCTTCATGATTCGCTCGAACACAGGAATTTCACCGGTGATGTCGAGATAGTGCACGCGACTCCGCAGACAGGCTTCGACCATCGGTTGACTGGTGGCGGAGAACGGACCAGCGCAATGGAGCACCAGGAATTGATCACCAATATTTGCGGCGATGACTTCGCTGTTCTCGCACGCAAAAACCCGAATCTCAAGTTTGAGTGCGCGCCCGAGTTCTTCAAGCGCAGCGCGACTGCGGCCCGCCAGCACCGGGGTCATTCCGCGCCGGCGTGCCTCTTCGGCAATGAGACGTCCGGTGTAGCCGTTGGCGCCGTAGATCATCCATGGCGTTGCCACAGCTTAAGCTCCCGCTTCTAAGATCAACACTTGCGCCGTCGGCGTTTTGCTGCTGTTAATTTGTAGTAGATAATCTTCGTTGGCATGCATGTTTTCCCCCAAAGTGAAGATAAGATTGACTATACGATGGTTGAGGGCATGGCAAGACTAGAGGGCATGGCAAGACGCAGGAGCAGAACTTGGGCAGGCACCGGGCAAATTTGACCGTATCGAGGCTGAGTTGCAATTAGATTCGGTACCGCGCGGGCGCAAAATGTGCAGTGGAGGAGGTTAGTTTGAAGAACTCGGTGCGGCTCACTGCTTTACGCAAGTTATCGAGCATGGCTGGGTCGTAGTACAACAAGATCGCTGAATCGCGGTCAAAACCAGTGGCGGAAAATTCTCGTTGCAAAACGTCCTTTTCACCAGCGGAAAGAGTTTGAATGGCGGTGATGAGTTCCTCCCCGTCGGCGCTATTCTGGCAGCGGAACATTAGACAAGCGCGCGTGACCCAAGGCTCCTGGGGGCATGGCATCAGAGTCAAACTTCTTTGGCGGAGAAACTCTTGATGAGTTTGAATCATTTTTGCATGGACTCCATGCCGTCGATCGCGGTTTTGATCCCGTTATACGTGGGCTGAGTCATAACCAACGAACCCAATATGCTGTCTTGGCCTCGGGCTGCGGCAACTTTTAAGAGTGAGGTTGCAAGATAAAATTCCCGCGCTTCTTTCGTTCGCGCGGCGTGTTCGGCCAAGAACCGGGCCGGAGCCTCGCCTTGCGCTAACTGGGCCAGGTTGAATTCTCTCTCAAAACTCGCCAACACCATCCGTCGCTGGAACTCATCGAGTCTCTGATAGGTCGGCGAAATAAAGGCGTAAAGTTTGAGAATATCTGACATGACCCGCTGGTGGTTAGTTTAGTCAATACCGGCCGATTTTTTTAAGTAGCCAACGACCGCTTCCGATTTGCCGATGTTGTTGAAAATCAAAAGCGAAAACAGGGCATCCCGCATGGATGTGTTGAAAGCCACCCGCCGCACGAGCTTTGATATTTCTAAAAACGAATCGCGTCCAAGTCGAACATTTTCCGGCTGACCGTGGACAAAACCATCATAATCTCCGGCCAAAAGTCGCTTGAATATCAGCAAGGCCGCGATGGTGCGGTCGAATTCTGGGTAGGGCTTGTTGAATAACGGCACTGCGACCGATGCACCGAGAGTATCGGGTACATCGCTGATCTGTTTAGGATATGTGAGGCTATTGCTTGTACCGAGCCAGTTCAATTCCGCCGGCAAAGCAGCCCGCTGAGTTGTCGCGGTTGTCAGCTCCGCACGGGCCTCGGGTGTCGCCACGACTCCCTCGGTGAGCAGAATCAGTTCAGGGTAGGCATCAAGGGCCGCGCGAATCAGCTCTTGATCCGTGACCGTTTCAATTCGTCGACAAAGTGCTCTGAGCCGACGAGTTCGATCCTCATATTTTCTTTGAGTTGACGGAATCTCCAATTGTCGGACTAAGCGAAGCGGACCCTGACGATAGCCAGCCTGAGCGTGTTAAAGAAACGTCCGGTTTGGACTTCAGTGCGCACGATCTTCGGCGGACAGCCGCAAGTCACATGACCGGCATGGGGATCCCCCGGTTGGTTGTAAAGAAGATCCTTGGTCATGTTTGTGCGGGCGTTACCGCTGTTTATGATCAGCATGAATATGACTTCGAAAAAATGCGGGCGTTGCGCATTTGGAACGAACGACTCGTCGCCATTTTATCGGGACAGGAAGACTTTTCGCGTGAAGAGGATAAAATCGTTTGGTTAAGACTTGGGGTCAGTTAGGTGGCCCTCTGATTGCATAACAGTCGGTAACCAGAATGGAATAGGACGTTTACTATTTCATTGAAAAAGTAAATGAAAGATGGTAGGGTGTAAAAGTGTCGTCAGCGCAGCTCGTACTTGAAGACTTAGCTTCCGGCAACTTCCGCCTGACCCGGCACGCGCTTGAACGCATGGCCGAGCGGTCTGTCACGAGGGCCGACATCCGCAACGTAGGAATGATGGGCGTGGCGAAGCCGGCTGAGGATGGCAAGCTAAGGGTTCGGGGCGTTGATCTCGATGGCGAGGAGTTAACTCTCGTCTGTGTTTATGAAGACGGCACATTGATTATCACAGTTTTTTGAGGAGGATTTATGTCAACGAAAGCAACCGGAAAAAAGTGGAAGGGCGAGTTGAAAAACGCTACGCCGCTTGAGTACATAGTATTTAAAAATGTGCCGATGCGCTCGTCCAAACACGGTGATGCTATTGACCTGGATCTGAGTGTTCTTGAAATCCTTGCCGCTAAGGCGGTCATTGAGACGTTTGTTCCGCTGCGTGGGAAAGAGGTGCGCTTTCTGCGCAAGGTATTGGGCCTATCTTATGAGAAGTTCGCAGGCCCCATGGATCTCTCTGCGGCCACCGTCATGAAGTGGGAACGAGCCGAAGATGATCGTCTGCACTTGGTGAACGAAGTGGCAGTGCGCACTTTCGTTGCGGAACGACTTGGCCTGCATGTTGACGCCGCATTTTCAAAGCTCGTCGGGGGCCATACTCCTGAAGTTTTGGAGCTAAAAGCGTCATAACCGCAGCCCGTCGCGCGAGTTCTTACTGACGATCAATGCCCCAAGCTTAGGGCCGCCCTGAGGTCGGCAACGGTGGCAAGAACCGCAGCAGACCCATACGCCCGTGGCAGCCCAAATTCCTTTTCAGCGGCGCAGAAGATCGTGTGAAGCTCATTCGACGTTACGCCATGTTCAAGCTGGGCACAGTAGTCGCAAACCTTCAGATCATCGGCCTTGGTGTCGGCAATCATGTATTTCGGGTTCGTGAAGACGATCTGCAGGCGC
>JANXMF010000169.1 GCA_025354795.1 Pseudobdellovibrionaceae bacterium | reverse complement strand
GATTTTGTCTGAACCGGCCCTGTTTGCCTTTCAGCATGTCGCTCAAGGAGCGCAGCGGACGCTTGTTGGGGCCCGTAAAGGTTTTACCGCGACGGCCGTTGTCTAATAACGCGTCGACAGCTTCTTGCAACATCCGCTTTTCGTTACGGATAATGATATCCGGAGCGTTCAACTCTTGCAGACGCTTCAATCGGTTATTGCGATTGATCACGCGGCGATAGAGATCGTTAAGATCGGAGGTCGCAAAGCGGCCGCCATCGAGTGGCACCAGCGGACGCAGGTCCGGCGGAATCACGGGCACAACCTCGAGCATCATCCACTCGGGCGTGTTGATGGAATTTTTGAAAGCTTCGACGACTTTCAGGCGCTTGGTTAATTTTTTGGTTTGCGCTTCCGATTTGGTTTCCTTGAGTTCCAAACGCAGTTTGCGCGAGAGGAACTCAGGATCAACTTTGCGCAAAATGTCGCGCACGGCATCGCCGCCCATGGCCGCTTTGAAATTCGGTCCGTATTCCGCAAGCGCATTTTGATACGCTTCTTCAGGCAAAATCTGGCCTTCGGTCAACGGCGTGTCCATCGGATCGGTGACGATGTAGGCTTCGCAGTAAAGCACGCGCTCCACATCTTTGAGCGACATATCAAGCAAGTTACCGATGCGGCTGGGGAGTGAGCGCAAGAACCAAATGTGCGCCACGGGTGTCGCGAGTTCGATGTGGCCCAGGCGTTCGCGGCGGACTTTGGTTTGAGTGACTTCAACGCCGCACTTTTCGCAGATGACTCCGCGGTATTTCATGCGCTTGTACTTGCCGCAAAGACATTCGTAATCCTTAATCGGACCGAAAATCTTGGCGCAGAACAAACCATCGCGCTCGGGCTTGAAGGTTCGGTAGTTAATGGTTTCGGGCTTCTTGACCTCGCCAAATGACCATTCGCGAATCATTTCAGGAGACGCCAGTGATATTCTCACGGCATCGAATGATAGCGGATCTTTGGGCTTGTCGAAAAAATTCAATAAATCTTTCAAGTTCTCACCTCTTTTTAATCAATTCGTTTACGAGTGCTGCTGTTCTTCCACAACCAAATTGTGGGGCTTCTCCGTCAAGATATCCGACTCCATCAATTCCACGTTCATCGCCAAGCTTTGCAGCTCTTTGACCAACACGTTGAAGGACTCTGGCAATCCTGGCTCAAGCACGTTTTCACCTTTGACGATGCTTTCGTACATCCGCGTTCTCCCGGCAACGTCATCTGACTTAACGGTCAGGAACTCTTGCAGCGAGTACGCGGCGCCGTAAGCTTCAATCGCCCAAACTTCCATCTCTCCTAAGCGCTGACCGCCGAACTGGGCTTTTCCGCCCAGGGGCTGCTGCGATACGAGAGAATAAGGACCGATGGAGCGCGCATGAATCTTTTCTTCGACCAAATGGTGAAGCTTCAGCATGTACATCACGCCGACCGTGACTGGCGTTTGGAACGGCTCACCGGTACGACCGTCAAAGAGCACAGTTTGACCAGAAAGCGGCAAACGCGCGCGACGCAAAAGATCTTTGACGTCTTTTTCCTTGGCTCCGTCGAATACTGGAGTGGCCACGTGCACGCCGTCTTTCATTCGGCGAATCACTCTGAGCAGCGACTCATCATCCGCATGGGTGACTTGGTCGATAATGTCTTTGTCTTCTTGGAACACTTCGATCAGTTGCTTACGAGCGGCATCGCCTTTGAAGTCTTCGATGTACTTCTCGAGCTGTTTGCCGAGACCGTGCGCGGCCCAACCGAGATGGACTTCGAGAATTTGTCCGATGTTCATCCGCGAAGGAACGCCCAGCGGATTGAGCACCATGTCGATCGCCGTACCGTCTGCCAAATAAGGCATGTCTTCGATCGGAAGAACCTTCGAGATCACGCCCTTATTACCATGGCGGCCGGCAAACTTATCGCCCACCTGGAGCTTACGTTTGATGGCAATGTAAACTTTAACCATTTTGATAACGCCCGGTGGAAGCTCGTCACCTTTGGTGAGGCGGTCGATCTTCTCGTTGAACACCATTTTCACGGCGTCTAACTGATTGCGGGCTCCGTCGACGATACGTTGAACTTGAAATTCCAATTCGGAATCCAACGGAACGTAGCTCAAGAGTTCAAAAGGAATCGACTCGAGGTCGTCGCCTTTGATCGTCTGACCTTTTGACAAAAGTTTCGCCGAGCCGTCTTCGCTGAGGAGGACGCCGGTGGTCACTTTGCCGATCAAGACTTCTTTGAGTTTGTCGATGGCGTTGTTCTTGATGACGTTTTGTTCGACGCCATAATCTTTTTCAAGCTTCTTGCGTTTGGCTTCGATGATTGTTTGCAGACGTTCATCGCGGTCGGAACTCTCGCGCGAGTAAACTTGCGCGTCGATCACCGTGCCATAAACGCCTGAGGGCACACGCAGCGAAGTATCACGAACGTCGCCAGCTTTTTCGCCGAAGATCGCGCGGAGCAGTTTCTCCTCGGGCGAAAGCTGAGTTTCACCTTTGGGAGTCACTTTACCAACGAGAATATCGCCGGGCTTTACTTCCGCGCCGATGCGAATAATACCGGAATTGTCTAGATCCCTCAGCGCTTCTTCGCCGACGTTGGCGATATCGCGTGAGATCTCTTCTTTGCCTAACTTAGTATCACGGGCGACGCACTCGAACTCTTCGATATGAACTGAAGTGTAAACGTCTTCACGGATCAAACGTTCCGAGATCAAGATGGAATCTTCGAAGTTGTAGCCCATCCACGGAGTGAACGCGACCACGATATTTTGACCCAAAGCCAACTCACCGAGTTCGGTTGAGGGGCCATCGGCGATCACATCGCTCTTCTTGACCCGGTCGCCCACATTGACGATCGGCTTTTGATTGAAACAGGTGTTTTGATTCGTACGCTGATACTTAATCAGATTGTAAATGTCGACATTGGCGCCGAGCTCTCCGCCCTTTGCAAAACGACGAATCACAACCCGCGCGGCATCGACCTCCTCAACCACGCCGTCGTTCTGACAAACAACCGAAGTACCAGAATCACGAGCGACCAAGCGTTCAACACCTGTACCGACAAGTGGCGCACGCGATTTCAACAGCGGCACAGCTTGACGTTGCATGTTCGAGCCCATCAAGGCGCGGTTGGCATCATCGTGCTCGAGAAACGGGATCAAACTTGCGGCAATTGACACCAGCTGCGACGGCGAAACGTCCATCAGCGAAACTTTGTCTCTTTCGATCAACTCATACTCACCGTTGAAACGTACAGTGACGTTGTCCATGGTGAGTTTGTTGTTCTCGACGTCCTTGCCGGCCTGAGCGATATGGTGACCGCTCTCTTCAAGCGCCGATAGATATAAGATATCATCGCGAACTTTGCCCTCATCGACTTTACGATAAGGGGTTTCAATAAAACCATATTGATTGATGCGCGCGAAAGTCGCAAGCGACGCGATCAAACCAATGTTTGGACCCTCTGGAGTTTCGATCGGGCAAATCCGACCATAATGGGTGGGATGCACGTCGCGAACCTCGAAACCGGCGCGGTCACGAGTCAAACCGCCGGGGCCGAGTGCAGACAAGCGGCGTTTATGGGTAATTTCAGACAGCGGATTGGTTTGATCCATAAACTGCGAGAGCTGGCTCGAACCGAAAAATTCTTTGACCACGGCGTTCACAGGTTTGGCGTTCACCAAATCGTGCGGCATCATGGTCTCAACATCTTGCAAGCTCATGCGCTCACGGATGGCGCGTTCCATACGCACTAGACCAATACGGTATTGATTCTCGAGTAACTCACCCACTGAGCGCACCCGGCGATTGCCCAAGTGATCGATGTCATCGATCTGACCTTGACCGTTTTTGAGGTCGATCAAAGTTTTTACCACTGACAAAATATCTTTTTCAGTCAGAGTACGATGTTCAACGGGAGTCTCTTCAAACGGAATGCTAAAACGGTGATTGATTTTCAAACGTCCGACTTCAGAAAGGTCATAAGTTTCCGGATCAAAGAACAGGCGCTTAAAGAAGTTGGTGGCAGCCTCAATCGTCGGCGGTTCACCTGGACGCAAGCGCTTGTAGATCTCGATCAGCGATTCTTCTTTGCTGTTCACTTTGTCGACCAGCAAGGTGTTGCGCAGATAAGGACCAACCGCTAAACCGTCAAAGAATATCACGGTGATTTCGGTTATCCCGGCTTCGCGCGCTTTATCGAGAACCGCGATGCTCAGTTCGCTGTTCACGTCGGCGATAATTTCGCCGGTCGATTCATCGATTACGGGTTTAGCAATCACCTTGCCGTCAAGGTCGTCGCGATTGATTTCGATTTCGCTGAGGTTCAAGGCCTTAACGCGTTTGACCGCAGCGCGTGTAATACGACGTCCCGCTTTTACGATCGCTTCGCCGGTCTTTGGATCGACGATGTCGGAAAGGGCACGTTGACCCGCCATGCGCTCAATGTCGATTGAGCGGAAGATCTTGCCGTCTTTTTTAATACGCACAAAATCCATATGATAAAATTGTTCGAGCAATTGCTCGGTGGCGTAGCCCAAAGCTTTGAGTAAGATGGTCACCGGGAACTTGCGGCGACGATCGATTCGCACATATATCAAATCTTTTTGGTCAAATTCAAAGTCCAGCCACGAACCGCGATACGGAATCACGCGCGCCGAATAGATCAGCTTGCCACTAGCGTTGTTTTTGCCGCCATCGTGATCAAAAAATACACCCGGTGAACGATGCAACTGGGAGACCACAACGCGTTCGGTGCCGTTGATGATGAACGAGCCGTTAGAAGTCATCAGCGGAATCTCGCCAAGGTAAACTTCTTGCTCTTTCACATCTCGGATCGAGCGGGCTTCAGTCTGCTCGTCGACATCAAATACAATCAAACGTAGGGTAACTTTAATTGGCGCCGCAAAGGTCATACCGCGTTGGCGGCACTCATCCACATCATATTTGGCGGGCTCTAAAGTGTAACTGACGAACTCGAGGCTCGCCGTGTTGTTGAAGTCAGAGATCGGAAAAACTGATTTAAAGACACCTTGCAAACCCACATCGCCGCGGCGATCGGGATCGACATCTTTTTGCAAAAACGCCTCGTAGGACTTTTTTTGCAATTCAATCAGATTTGGAATGTCAATTAGGTGTCGGGTCTTAGCAAAGCTTCTGCGCATACGCAGGTTGGATGCTGTCACTGGAAACGATTTCATCAGAGCTCCTTAGCAATGGAATGCTTCGCCCGTTAAATTTTGGACGGCATTCAGGATCTTTTTTTCAACTCAAGTTTACGAGGGTCGCCCCTCGTTATATTTTTAGCAGGGGTTAAAAGAGCCCCACCCTCAACGAGAGGCCGACTCAACGGAAGGCCTCCCTATATTAATGAATTCAAATCTAAAAACTACTTAACGTCGACCTTCGCACCAGCTTTGGTGAGAGTGTCTTTCATTTTCGCAGCTTCATCCTTCGAAACGCCTTCTTTTACAGTTTTGGGCGCGCCTTCAACGAGATCTTTAGCTTCTTTCAAGCCGAGACCGGTGAGTGCACGAACTTCTTTGATAACGTTAATTTTGTTAGCACCAGCGTCCATCAGAACCACGTCGAACTGAGTTTTTTCCTCAACAGGAGCCGCAGCCGCACCAGCAGGACCAGCCATCATCGCCATCGGAGCAGCGGCAGAAACACCCCACTCTTCTTCGAGTTCCTTGATCAATTTCGCCATGTCCATTACCGGCAGAGCACCCAAAGTCTTTTTAATTTCTGTGAAATCAGTAGCCATTTTATCCTCCAAAAAATTTATTCAGTCTTAGTTTTAGTTTCATTATGCGCATTCAACACTCGAACAAATCCGCCAGGGACCGCTTGCATAGTTCCAAGAAACTTGGTGAGCGGAGCTGACAACACACCCAACATCTGGGCGCGCAATTCGTTCTTACCTGGCAACGTTGCCAGATACTTTATACCAGCCTTGTCAAGGGCTGTACCATCCATCACACCCGACTTGAGTTCAAAGGCCTCAACCTCGTCTCCAAATTTGGAGAGGGCTTTGGCCGCTGCACTAGGGTCTTCGAAGGCAAAAACGATGGCATTGGTGCCAACGAGTTTATCCTCAAGAACCGGCTTGAGCGTCGGATGATCGGCTAGAGCGCGAATGGCGAGCGTATTACGGACCACCTTCATTTCTGAATTGAGCGGCTTGAGCGATTTACGCAGGCGCACGATACTTTCCACGTCCATACCTTTGAAGTCGACGAGGAAAGCCGCCTTTGTACGGCCAAACCTTTCAGAAAGTGCGGTGATTTCTTGCTGCTTATCCTCGCGTGTAATTAACGGCAAGATTTACCTCCTTCTTGTTTTCTCGAGAGCCTTGCGGCTCGGGTTAATATTGACCGCGAATCGAGAAATTAGAGGGTGTCGTCCTAAAAACCTCTGACTGTCTCGGTAGGGTGATCCTTATCGATCGCTTAAATCCAGAGTCACCTCTGGATCCCTACTGTCTCTGACCGCGATACTTCGTTTACAAAATCAGTCGAACCCGTCCCAATCGTCGAGACTAGTCTTTCTGAGTGTCCACCATATCCGACAAATCCATTTTTACGCCCGGTCCCATAGTTGAGCTGACCGTCACACCGCGAAGGTAATTGCCTTTGCTAGTGGAGGGTTTGGCTTTCAATAGAGCCGTCATAAACGCCATGAAATTGTCTTTAAGCTTGTCCGGCCCCATGCTTTTGCGCCCGATCACAGCATGCACGATCGCCGCTTTGTCGACGCGGAAATCCAGCTTACCTTTTTTCTCGGCCGCAACTGCCGCGCCCACGTTCATGGTGACCGTTCCCACTTTTGGGTTCGGCATCAATCCACGCGGACCTAAAATCTTAGCAACCTTAGCTACAGTGGCCATCATATCCGGAGTGGCAATGGCTTTGTCGAAATCGAGCCAGCCTCCTTGAATTTTAGTGACCAACTCGTCGGAACCGACAAAATCGGCACCGGCGGCTTTGGCTTCGTCTTCTTTTGGACCTTTAGCAAAGACCACTACCCGTACGGTTTTACCCGCGCCATGGGGCAAATCGACGGCGCCACGAACTTGCTGATCCGACTGCTTGGGATCCACGCCCAAAAGCACCGCCACATCAATGGCTTCGTCGAATTTCGCAGTGGCGGTATCAACCACCAGCTTCATTCCGTTTTGCACGTTGTAACGAGCGGTACGGTCGATTTTTTTGACGGCTGCGGTGAAACGCTTTCCTGCTTTCATCATCGACCTCCTTATTTAATTTCCAAGCCGATGCTTTTTGAAGTGCCGATCACTTGAGAGACCGCGCTCTCAACTTCGGTGCAATTCAAATCGGGCATTTTGAGCTTAGCGATTTCTGTTACTTGCGCCATCGTCACTTTTCCAACCTTGTCTTTTTGTGGCATTTTTGAACCACTCTCAAGTTTGGCGGCCTTTTTTAACAGAATCGACACTGGAGGCGTTTTGGTGATGAAGGTGAACGAACGGTCCGAATAAACAGTAATAATCACCGGAATGATCATGTCGCCCTCTTTTTGAGTGCGCGCATTAAACTGCTTACAGAACTCCATAATGTTCACTCCATGCTGTCCGAGCGCCGGTCCAACGGGCGGCGCTGGATTAGCCTTCCCTGCCGGTATCTGTAGCTTGATCTGTCCTGTCACTTTACGTGCCATACATCCCACTCCTAACAGTTAGATTCGCACTTACGTGTGAATCGGAGTTAAATTGGAACGACCGGCACCATGCCAGGCGTTCGGAGAGGTCCGCCCATGCGGACCTTGTGTTTAATCGGTGGACCGTCCAAGCGGACCGCCGATATCAAGTCAAGTGGGTTCCACCTGAACAAAATCCAATTCGACCGGAGTCGGGCGCCCGAAAATGGTCACAAGCACTTTCACTTTGCCCTTCTCAGGATTAATTTCCTCGACGGCACCGTTGAATCCGCTAAACGGTCCATCGATCACTTGTACGCTCTCGCCCACTGAGAATTTCACTTTGGGCTGAATCTTTTCAGCGCCCAGAGCCATCTGACGAGTGACGCGCATGACTTCTTCTTCAGGCACTTCGGGTGGCTTGACTTTGCCACCCACGAAGCCCGTGACCTTCGAAGCATTTTTTACGACGTGCCAGGTTTCGTCGGTCATCAACATTTGTACAAAAATATAGCCGGGAAAAAACTTGCGCGCGCGGGTGGCCTTTTTGCCTTTGACTAATTCCACGACGTTTTCCGACGGAATCAAGATCTCGCCGAATCGATCGCCCAAATGTAAGGAACGAATGCGCTCTTCAATTGAATTCTTAGCAATCGCCTCGCAACTAGTTTGCGTGTTGACGATATACCACTTCAATTTGCTGGTATCCTTTTTTGTATCTTTGCCAGTTTCCTTAGCGTCCACGCTCACAACCTTTCAACTAATTGACGAAAATTTTAATCAGCTGACTTGAAAAAAAATCGAAAAGGCCAAAACCGATGCCCGCAATCACCACCATGACACAACAAACGGTGGTCATCGCGACGGTGTCTTTGCGTGAGGGCCAAACCACTTTGCGCACTTCGACCACGCACTCATCCGCCCAAGCATGAATCCTTTTGCTCATGAATAAGTAGGTAAACAAAGCAATGCCGACCGCCACTGGCAGACCGTGCTGAACGGCGGGAATATTACGAATACGGGCGACAGCACCAAAGGTGCCCGCTGCAATCTCGAGTAGTACCCCGGTTAACAAGTACGCGAGGGCGCCCCCGAGCACAAACATGAAGGTGATTATACTTTCGTTGTTTTTTTCATTATCCATCTTTCAATCCATTCTCTCTCAAAGCCACTTTTCACCACCGCCAAAAATTGGCAGGGCAGGAGGGATTCGAACCCACAACCTAACGATTTGGAGTCGTTCGCTCTACCGTTAGAGCTACTGCCCTCTAAGACTCTTAAAAACCGAAAGGGATCCCTAGTAGAAAGGATCCCCATTCGCTCAAATTGCCGCCAAAAAATCGATTACTCGACAATTTGGGTCACTACACCTGCACCAACGGTCCGGCCGCCTTCGCGAACCGCAAAGCGCAACTCTTTTTCCATGGCGATAGGGGCAATCAGTTCCACTTCCATTTCCACGCGGTCACCAGGCATCACCATTTCGGTTCCTGCCTTAAGGGTTACCACACCCGTAACGTCCGTGGTGCGGAAGTAAAATTGGGGACGATATCCTTGGAAGAATGGAGTGTGACGGCCGCCTTCTTCTTTGGTCAGGATATACGCTTCGCACTTGAATTTTTTGTGCGGAGTGATCGAACCTGGAGCCGCGATAACCTGACCGCGCTCAACTTCTTCTTTTTTAGTACCTCGCAGCAAACAACCGGCGTTGTCGCCGGCGCGACCTTCGTCAAGAAGCTTACGGAACATTTCGATTCCAGTAATCGTGGTCTTAACGGTGGGACGGAGTCCGACGATTTCGATATCTTGACCAACTTTAATAATTCCGCGCTCGATACGACCGGTTACAACAGTTCCGCGACCAGAGATCGAGAACACATCCTCAACGGGCATTAAGAACGGCTTATCGGTGGCACGCATGGGCTCCGGGATAAATTTGTCCACGGCTTCCATGAGTTTCATGATCGCGCCTTCGCCGATATCGCTGGTGTCGCCTTGCAAAGCTTTGAGAGCTGAGCCAGGTACGATGGGAATGGTATCGCCGGGGAATTCATATTTCGAGAGCAATTCGCGAATCTCAAGTTCAACGAGTTCGAGCAATTCTTTGTCGTCAACCATGTCCACTTTGTTCATGAACACAACGATTGCCGGAACACCCACTTGGCGTGCGAGCAAAATATGTTCACGAGTTTGCGGCATGGGACCGTCAGCAGCCGAAACAACCAAGATCGCTCCGTCCATTTGCGCGGCACCCGTGATCATGTTCTTTACATAATCGGCATGGCCTGGGCAGTCCACATGGGCGTAATGGCGATTTACGGTTTCATATTCAACGTGCGAAGTAGAGATCGTGATTCCACGCTCTTTTTCTTCCGGCGCTTTGTCGATCTGGTCGTAAGCCATTGCTGTGGCTCCGCCCTTTTTCGCCAAAGTGCTCGTAATAGCCGCTGTCAATGTTGTCTTGCCATGATCCACGTGACCAATGGTTCCGATGTTTACGTGCGGCTTGTTCCGCTTGAATGTTTCTTTCGACATTTTTAGAACTCCTCCTCATTCACTCGTTATTTTTTAAACCAACTGCTAAACCAAACTCCAATTGCAAAACCAAAAACCATGGAGCCCATGGTGAGACTCGAACTCACGACCTCACCCTTACCAAGGGTGTGCTCTACCCCTGAGCCACATGGGCAAA
>JANXMF010000160.1 GCA_025354795.1 Pseudobdellovibrionaceae bacterium | reverse complement strand
GGGCAAGACGACGTTTGCTAAGAACTTAGCCCAAGAGAAAAAAGCTATTGTCCTTCTTATTGATCACTATATTCGGCGACTTGGCATACCGATCACTTCAATAGAAGTTTATGACAAATGCTATTATGGTGTGACGAACATTATCGCAGACTGCGCAGGTCAACTCCTGAAGCTCGGCCAACCGGTTGTTCTGGATTTCGGTGGAAATATAGGCCAATGGGAATGGCTTAGCACCATCGCCGATCAAGCTGGCTCAAATATTGAGATTTTTCATCTAATTGCTCCCATCGAGGTAAGGAAGCAAAGAGTACAAAAGCGAAACTCGGAGCCAGGGGAGTTTATTTTCTCCGACGAAGAATTTGAATCGATGCCTACTGTGAGTGCCGCTCCCCAAGTGCAGCGCGAAGGTCTAAAAATCACCGTTGTAGAAACCGCTACATAATCACTTGGCATCGATAAAAAATATGCGCGTATTACCTCGCAGATTAAATCAAAAATTGATTTGTTATATTGCCGGCCAGGAAAAGGCTGCTCAATGTTCAGCGGCCTCCAGAAATCAAACCTTTTAGGCGTTGACCACTCTCATATTTGAAAGAAATCCATCGCTAAGCAAAATACATCCTCCTCTTTCGATTTTTGCAAAATGGGTTCCGTGCCCTCAATGGCCTTAAGAAAAATCTCCCGTACTCGCAAGGCATCTTGTCGTGACAAACTGATAACTGATGAATAGTGGAGGTTCTCGGCGCGAGGTAAATCGAGAGCTGTCAAGGCCCGGATCCTCCAGTTGGTATGGTGTTTTGCCAAGTATGGGGATTCTTTACTCAAATGAATTCTGGCTGCCCCAATCTCGAGGTTGCTATTGGCACCGTTTGCAAGACCATTTGCGCGCAGAAAATTAAGGCAATTAATCACGGTATCAATAGGAACGCACAAGTGTTTGGCAATGGCGTCGGCAGACCTAAACTTAGGAACAGAGAGCATGATGTGGATTGCGGCAAACAGCCAAGACCGATAATAGGTCTCCTGCATCTCCAGAGAGAGAGTTCGTTTGACACTTATCCGTTCGCGAATTTCGTTTCGAGCTGAAAGCATCGTGGCCATTTGCTGCTTGTAGTAGATCTCCAAATCAACGCTGCCTGCTCGAGCCAAGTGCACAAGCAAGAGAAAAAAATGTGCCTCGTCCTTGGAGTGGTTTAAAAATTGATTAATTTTGAAGGCGTGTTCGAGACTAAACTGAAGCCGCCCCCTCAAGACTTGTGAAATAAACGCCGTTTGACAATTTAGATGTCGGGCAAGCCGCGTTCGGATGCCACGTTTTTCACCTGAAGTCTCCAGTGAAGCACATAGATAAAGTTTGTAATCAGTGAAATCAAAAGCAGACTGGCTCATTGCACCCTTTTTTGTGACTTGCTAAGTTGCCACTTAGCTAAAAGCTACATTTTTAAATAAGATAATCTAGAAGAGGTCGTCACTGCAAAGCTATTATCTCGACAGGTTCCAATGAAGGCACCACAAAGAGGGAGACATGAAGGTGAAAAACTATAGATCGTTACTGCTGGTTTTAGGCGTATCTTGGGGCGGCCTAGCCTTGGCAATAGAAACCCCCAGGCCATTGGATGTACAGTGTATTTCGGTCGGTGAATATCATTACGGTTACAGTTGGAATTTTCAGGGAACTGCTGAGCAGGGCGGGATTTTAACAGTCAATGACGAGGGGGGGAAGATGGTATTTCAAGCTTCCACCACCCAGTCTGGCTTAACCAAAGACCTAGGCTATTTTAATAATTGTTCAGCCGCTGACCCAAAAGCAGCTTTTAAAATTATGCTTGATGGTAACGGTCAATTAGCTCCGATCATTGATCCCAGTGATTTGAACGGAATTGCAAAACTTGGCTGCACCGCAGGTTCGGATGATCTTGAGGGCCTTGTATGTTCGAAATTGTATCAATAAATATGTAGCGTAGGGCGGGAGCAATTTGTTGATTTTTGCGGTGGCCAAAACAAATTGCTCCAAGCGCTTTCGTTGCCAACTTGGCCACAAATGGAGGGAATTAAAATGAAGCGTTGCTCCCAACGACAGAAATTGCCCGCACTGCCCGCACTGCTGGCATTGGTCGTATCTATCACAATATTGGTCCTTGGAATGATATCAGAATTGGCAGTTGCTGGCGCCGGAAGTAGCGGCGGAGGTGACGTACTTAGGGATGACTTCAATCCATGGTTTATTCAGAACACCAAAGTCGTTCGCTACTGTATCGAGGTGGATGCCGCGCATTTTCATCAAGACCCAGCTACTCTCCATAAACTTGTAGAAGACGGAATTCAATATTGGAAAGCTGAATTCAACCAGGCCTATCTACCCCCTATCAACGGTTCCTATTTGCCAGATATGGTGTCATTCGAGCCAGTGCGCGTGGCAACACAAACCTTTCAGATTATTGATTGTGATTCAAGCGAGGATATTCGTTTCCAATTCGGTATTTTACGAAAAAATCAAAAAATATTTATAGATGATCCACATAAAGTTATCGCCGCCGCGGTCCGCGAACAATATGACACCCAATCATTGCGTGGAAGGGGATTTATTTATATTTCGCCCGACTCCGGCCCGCTCCAATTCCAAGGAGACGATCTGCAAACAGATTTTCCATGGAGCCTGGGAGGCTCAGGAGGGGCATTGTTTCGGGTTATTGTGCACGAACTTGGTCACGTATTTGGACTCCAGCATCGCGGTGATGCCGGTCAGATAATGGCGGCTGGTTACCCTGAATTTGTGCTAAACAAGCTTCGTGCTCCTATCCTTGCCAAAACGAAGAGCCTACCCGGATATTTTGCATTTAATGGCGAACTTTCGGATCAATTATGCCAGGCCAAAGGCTTTAATTCAAAATTTGCTGAATTTTTTGGAATAGCTGAAGAGACTAAATGCTTTGGGATAAGCCTTGCGAAAGATCAAGTCACTGTGACCATTGGCAGCGGATCTTCCGTAAGGGAAGTCGGAAAAATCAATTTAAAACCAATGCCTAATTACAAAACTGAATCTGTCGTGACTTTATACTTGCCGGAAGATCAAAGGATCTTCAAGGTCGTCAGTACCTATGCCCGCATTTTGCCAGGACCAGCGCGAAAAACCGCACTCATCAAGGGCGTTTTTAAGGGCCGTAACTCTACCTCAGAACGAAATCTACTTTTAGTCATGCCCCCTGACAATATAAGATCGGACGAAATTATCGAATCCGCAATTAACCCAATCAGCTCCTGGCCCAGCATTGGTGGGGTCCTCGACGGAGAGATGATCTTAGATCTTATGGAAGGATTCTAAATTTGGAAATCAATTCATTTGTTATGCTCAAAACGGCTTCTAAAATCATTAACAGTGGTGATCGCCTTCTCAACCTTTTTCAAACGAGGTTCAGTTTAAGGGGATTGCACTAAATCAGTTAGATAGTATGTGACTTTTAAAGTCGCATTCTCTTGAACCGTCCGATGACGGGACCTCGTCCCACGCGTAGTTGAAATTTAAAGGTTGAGTGGCTCAACCAATCTGTGTTTTCAATAGGTTATCAGACTTAATGGTATCCTCTCATAAACCTGTGATTCGATGCCGCTCTGGATCGTGCAAAATCTAAATTCTTTGACGATTATTCACGTGCTTGAAGAAATTTATCGACGCCATCTTTGGCATTTCAGCTTTGATCCCCCCGCAAGTCAGGGA
>JANXMF010000045.1 GCA_025354795.1 Pseudobdellovibrionaceae bacterium | reverse complement strand
GGAAAAACTTATTTGATGGAGTACTAGGTGGATCGATCGCGCACACACGGCCCGAGCAAATTGAGCCACCGGGAAAATTAAGAAGGTTTAAGACGAGCCTCGTGATCCATCAAGCACTTGAGCGAAAAAACCAATGCCTTGCGGACCGCTTGATCGCGGCCTTCAAACATTTTGGCGTCGACGCAAAATTCAAGTATCACGAATCTTATGACACGTTGATCCCGCTATACAACGGACATACCGGAGATGCTTTTATTGAATTGTTTGCTTTCCGCAACCGCGAGTCGTTTTCGATCCTGCGCTACTTCATGTCGACTTCGCGCGAGAATTTTGCAAATCTAAAGGCGTCAGCGCTCGATCAAACAATTAAAGATACATTCTCGGCCGAGACGAAAAACGCGCGCTACCTGCAGTATCAAAGAGCCACGCGCAAACTTCATGAGGAAGCCGCAATCGTGCCACTCTATTACCTTGGCGAAAGCAATTATATTCAGGAGTGTTTAAAGGGCCTTGGCGGACGGTTTCACTTAAATCCATTCGACAATTTGATCGATCTCTATCGCGAGGAAAACTGCATGGTTAAGTAGACTCGCCCTCAGCGCATGGCGAAAGAAGGTAGCCAAGCTGATTTCCGAATCAGCATAATCCCAGGTGCCAATGAGTATGGTCTATCGAAATATTTAATTTTTATCTTTCATCAAAATCACAAGCTTAACGCATGCGTTGAAAGTGTAGAAAGCGACTCCCCAGGCCACCAACAATCCTCAGTCATTAGCAACTGATGCGCTATCATCAATGACTTCAAATCTCGGGCCATATCCACCAGGTACGCCTCCTTAGGATGCGGTGTGATCCGCATCCGTACAACCGCCACCAGTCAGAACAACTTTTAGCAGAGCACCTTGTGTGTCCGCAACATACAGATCTTTGCATCCAACATGAAAGTGGGCAACGCCATCATGCAAACGAAGTCAGCATGGGTCGACACAAGCTCAGCGCTCCCAATTGCTGAGCCATGTTTATCACCGACGATTTGTTATAAGGCGAAAGTTGCATGCTGCTCTTCTCGCCCTTTTATCCGATCACGCGGAGCACGCCATTGTGACTCAGTTGAAAACAGCTCCGAAAGCACAACCTGGCGTTAAGCAAACACAGCCGCGACCGTGAAAGCCCTTCATAGCTAGCCCCGCTAAGATTGCGTTTTCGCCAATTGGAGACTAGGGTTCAAACCATGATTCGCTGGTTCATCGCAATCCCCCTGCCCCTCCTACTCACGTTGACTACGGCCCATGCCCTGGGAATTGCCTCCAGATGTGAAGACGAAACGCAAACCGAAAAGACACCCGACCTCCCCCGTCTGACTGAGGACAAAAGCTTTCAAAACATGGTCGCCCAAGCCTATCGCCATTACGTGGCATTCCGCCACCGAGAGGTCGATCTGAATCAACGTATGGCAAAGGCCAAGGTCGATCTGGACCTCTTTTGGAGTGTCGCCTTTCGCTGGCGTGGGCCCTGCCAAACAGAGAGCAAAATTATTATTCCGTGGATCGTCAACTACACGCGTGAACTCAAGCCCGAGGAATTTAAAATCAGTTACAACCTTTGTGAATTTGTGCGGGGCCGTTTTGGCGTGGATGGCAAGCCTGCGGATTTGCTGATTGATCCGCGCTTGGGATGTACAACACTGGCCGATCCTGAGGGTTACACTTTAGCTGAGCTTCAAAACCGTTATGTGGATCTCAAGCGCACCGTCGATGATCTAGAAGAAGTGTTTAATGGGGCGCTATGGGCAGGCGTGGGGATTGCGGCTTATCGGATGAATCCGGTGCAGCTCACGACTACGCTGGGTATTCGGGTGGCGAGCGGGGTGCTTATTCGTACGGTTTTGGCCGCAAGCACGGTGGGGCTTGGGTACTACTTTATTGACGAGAAAAATGTAGGCTCGATTCCGTTGCGGGAATTGGTGGATGTAAGTGCGGCGGCGAAAGAAGCCGCGGATGGCCGCTTTGTGATCAATGATCGCGGGCAGCCGGTGGTTTCGGTGACTATGCCGATTGAACAGTTTGCCCGTGTCTTTGACGAATATTTGGGATCCGTGAGGGGCGCTTTAGCGAACGGTGCTGTTGATGTTTCACGGAAGTGATGGACGTGAGCTCATAGGCAAGCATTGCTGCAAGTGAGGCAGTGTCGCAGGGCTTCGTACACGCGAACAATCGAAGTCGGTCAGCGCGTGTTTTTCAATAAAATAATCGTGGGTGCATTTCCGCAAGTTCTCGTCGAGCTTGCAGCCGAATGAGGCCGCTGCCAACTTGGCGAACTGGTCGGGTGGTAAGTTCTGGGCTTTCATACGCGTGGAGATACAGCGAAAATAGGACGCTTCGAGACTGTTCGGGAGACATGGATCCTTGGCGCGTAGATTGACTTCGTAAATGACCATGCCGCGTTCAATAATTGCCAGCGCAGATTCTTGGGTCGCGCCTTCGTCGTCAAAAAGTGAACGGAGGTACTTGCGGCAGTTCATCTGCTTCATGTGCCCTAATGCCATTTGGGTGGCAAAGTTGGTTTTTACTAAACGGTCGAGCGGATTGTGCGTAAAAATCCCTAGGATGCGGCCGCGATCTTCCGGCGACATATCGATTTTGCTCAGTTCGCCTTGGACGTAGTGTTTGGGATCGGGTTTCGTCATACTGTCTTCGAGGATTTTTTCGATAGCGTCCATGCTGGCCAAGTGTTCGGGTTCGTATTCACACTTTTCAAAAGGGGCGGTCAGCGCCAGGACCGTGGACTTGTCGTCGAGGATGTCCGGGTTGGCGCTCGAGTTCTGCGCGGGCAGCTGGCGGGCCAGGGCGTAGAGCGCGAGCGTGCGGGCCTTGACGACGTCTGTGACTTCGTCGGCAAAAACGCCGGTCGTGGCGAGGCCAACCGCTGCCAGCCATTGAAAATGTCTAAATAATAGACACTGGTAGAAAATGTGACCTCCCAAGATCATCAGAAAATCTGCCGAATAATTTCTATCTATTGAGTTTCAATGAATATGCCAAGCCAGGCAGGCCCGACCAGTGAGCTGAGCGCGGCTGATGGGGAGTCAGAGCTCGATTTTAACACAGAGCGAAAATCCAATCAAAACCATTTCGAGCGGCTGGAACGTCTAACTTCCCCTCAATATCGACATCTGTCTCGCCAGCAGAAATTTTGCAATAGCTCATGAACCCGGACAAGATTCTCAACCTGAAACGCTTCGGTTAAATACACTTGGACTCTCGCTTAAAACGTACAAAAGGCCTCTACGGTTGACTAAGGTTGGTTTCTCGAATAAAAAATTGCTGTGGCGCGACCAGCATATCCAAAAACTCTATTGGAGTTCGTAGCTCAGTTCAATACGGACGAGGCTTGTCTTCAATATCTGATAACGCATCGTTGGTCTGACGGCTTCAAATGCCCCTCCTGCGGAAATGGCAAGGGATGGTGGCTCGCTAAATATCGTCGTTTTGAGTGCACCGGTTGCCACAAGCACACTTCACCGTTTGCCGGCACGATCATGCATCGATCCCACCTGCCGGTTCATTTGTGGTTTTGGTCTGCATATTTGGTTGCGACCCATACCCCTGGAATCAGCGCAGTCCAGCTGCAACGGCAACTTGGCCTTAAGAACGATGAAACCGCATGGTTTCTACTTCACCGACTCCGCAAGGCAATGGTGGCGCCAAACCGCGGACTTTTGCAGGGAACTGTCGAAGCCGACGAAACCCATATCGGCGGACCGGCAAAAGGCAAGCGAGGTCGAGGGGTTGCAAAAGCTGAAAATAAAGCACTGATAGGCGGGGCAGTTGAAGTCGTGACCTATAAAACAAAGAAGGGCGTTGAGAAGGAGCGCGCCGGCCGTTTACGACTCCAAGTTCTGCCCTCGGCAGACCAGGTCGATATAAAGCAGTTTCTAAATCAAAATGTCGCCCTCAAAACACGGATCAAAACCGATGGGTGGCATGGGTACTCGACCAGTGCTCTTGTTGGTTATACCCACGACCGAGCCGTTCAGAGCGGGTCTACAGCGCCAAATCGATACGCACCGCATATTCACCAGGCGTTCGGAAATCTAAAGGCTTGGCTGCTGGGCACTCACCACGGCATCGATCCAAAATACGCTCAGAGCTACCTCGACGAATTTGTTTTCAGATTCAATCGAAGAGACCACCCTATGGCCGCCTTCAGCACACTTCTCGGAATTGCTAGCAGCAGTGAGCCGCTAACTCTGCGGAAACTCATTGAACCTTAGCCAACCGTAGAGGTCTTACGTACAAAAGTAGGAATCACCCTGTGACGGGCGGGTCCGTTTCATTTTGAATCACTTTCAGGCCGAGACGGTAAGATTTAAATAATCGTATTTCAATTCCCGATCTAAATTGAGACCTACACTTTAGGCCAGCGCCCTTTTCTCCGAAACCCAGTATACGCAGCTTGATGCAAATCTCGTGGTTTCAGTTTTAGCGCAAATGGGGACGTTGTTTATATGCGTTTTTGGATGAAGTTAACTTATTTAGTTACTTACGTCATGTTGATCATGGCGGCTTGGCCATCCTTTGCGCAACAAGGCCCCTCAAGCCTTAATCTTAGTGGTGGCTTGGTTAACGCCAACGGCAGCCCGATGATGAGTGCCGGGGTTAAATTCAAAGTGCAAATTTTAGACAAGTCGGGTCTGTGCATTCTCTATTCGGAAGAGCACCTGGGCATTGATTTAGCTCCCACCAAGGGTGCGTTTTCGCTGCAACTCGGTTCCGGTAGCTCGCCGGTCAATAACGTGGATGCGTCGGTCAATTTCAATGCAAAGATTTTTGAAAATCCTGGCGTCGTCACGATCACCGGTTGCGCTGGCGGAACCCCCCTAATGCCCGGTGACGATCGGCTAGTCCGCGTTTCCTACAGCACCGGTGGTGCTTATGTCACCATGACACCCGACGTGCCGATCACCTCGGCACCGTACGCCATGATTGCTGAAACCTTACAAGGTAAGGCACCCACTGATTTGATTCAGGTTCATAACGATGTAAACAATCAACTAACCCAAGCCAATGCCGAGTATGTTTTTAGTGCGTTGAAGTATCCGCTTTTGAAAGCCCTGGTCGATGGCACGTCGTCGCAATACTTGTTGACCTCGCCTTCGGCTCCAGTGAGTTTTAACTCGCAGCGCCTAGTCAATGTTGCCGATCCAAGTGCCAGCCAAGATGTGAGCACTAAGAATTACACTGACACCAAACTTGGTGGTCAAACTCTCGATGTCTCAGGCGTTGGCGTGGGAGTTGGCGGCGGCAAGACTCTGGTTTGGGATCAAGTGCTAGACAAATGGAGTACTGCGGCCGCAAGCGGTTCTGTAGTCTTTGTCGGAGCCGGCGCAGGGCTTGTCGGTGGACCCATCACATCGACCGGTACGTTGTCTGTCGATGTCGGAGTGGGTGCGAATAAGATTTTGCAATTAAATACTTTGGCTCAGCTACCTGGTGTCGATGGCTCGCTGCTGACAAACCTCAATGCCTCGCGTATCGGGACCCACAATGTTTCAACAAGCGCTCCGTCTGCTGGACAAGTGTTGACCTGGAATGTGACGGGCGCGGATTGGGAACCTGCAATTAATCCTGGCATTACGGCCTTGACCGGTGATGTTGTGGCAGCGGGCCCAGGTTCCGCTTCCACACTGATCTCGGCGAATGCCGTCACCTCGGCAAAAATCAACAATGTCGGCAACGTGGTAAACCGGATCTTAATTACCGATGCGACGACCGGGAGCACAGTGACCTATGCAACCTGCGCCCTTGGTGAAGTAATGACCTGGGGAGCTTCGGGTTGGACGTGCGCCAATGCGGCTGGATTCTTGGGCACTTCCGGCGTGACGGCAGGGCTTTACGGTTCAAGCACCGTGGTGCCCCAAATTACCGTGGACGCCACGGGCCGCGTGACCAGCTTGACCAATGTGAATATCGCCTTTCCAGTGATCTCGGTGGCCGGCAGGACGGGTGCAGTGACTATTAGTGCTGCAGATGTTCTTGGTCTTGGCACCGCAGCTTTGCAAAATGTCGGCACGGTTGCTGGCAATGTACTTCAGCTCAATGGTTCAGGCCAGGTTCCGGCTGTGGACGCCAACTTGCTCACCAATATAAACGCGGTCAAATTGCAGACGAGAAATATCTCAGCCGCGGCTCCCCTGGCCGGTCAGATTCTGGGATGGAATAATAACACATCTATGTGGGAACCAGTCACGGCCTCCACCGGCTCACTGACCAGTGTCGGCTCAGGCACGGGGCTTGTCGGCGGACCAATCACCTCGACGGGAGTGCTTGCGGTCGACGTCGGGACGACAGCGAATAAGATCTTACAGTTAACCCCAGGCGCTCAAGTACCAAATGTCGATGGTGCCTTGGTGTCCAATGTCAATGCCGTGAAGTTACAAGCTCGGGGTGTGGCCAACACCGCGCCCAATGGTGGCCAGATGCTCGGCTGGAACTCGACCACCAACCAATGGGAGCCGAGCAACGTGACCTCGGGAACTGTGACAGTTGTAAACTCAGGCACCGGACTTACCGGCGGTCCGATCAGCTCAAGCGGCACGCTTAATGTTGACGTAGGTGTAGGCGCAAATAAGATCTTGCAGCTCAACACGGCGGCATTAGTGCCGGCAGTTGACGGTTCGCTCGTGACCAATGTGAATGCTTCAAAAATCGGTACAAGGACTATTGCTACGACGCTTCCCACGGTTGGCCAGGTTGTAGGCTGGAACAGTGGCACTGCGCAGTGGGAGCCGATGTCAGTGACTTCTGGCACTGTGACTTCTGTGAACTCAGGCGTCGGTTTAACCGGTGGCCCTGTCACGGCCAATGGCACACTTAACGTGGATGTCGGCGTCGCTGCGAATAAGATCTTGCAAGTGACAAGCACGGCGCAATATCCAGCACTCGATGGATTCCTTGTTAGCAACGTGAACGCAGTGAAACTGCAAGCGAGAAACGTTGCGAACAGCGCACCAGTCGGCGGCCAAGTTCTTGGCTGGAACAGCACACTTAATCAATGGGAGCCGATGTCAACCGCAGTGGGCTCAGTGACAGTTGTAAACTCAGGCACCGGGCTTACCGGCGGTCCGATCAGCTCAAGCGGCAC
>JANXMF010000033.1 GCA_025354795.1 Pseudobdellovibrionaceae bacterium | reverse complement strand
ACTTGAGAGTACCGAGTTCTAGCCCTTTTTTTTGAGGTTTTGCTTTTCGCGTTCCGTTTCAAGTCGGCCGATCTCAAGGGCCAGATCTACCCACTCCTCAGTCAACGCTCTGAACTTTCTGAAGACGTCGTTTTGACGCTGTATCGTTTCAACAAGCTCGTCAGGTATGTACTCCGACCTTACTTTCATTTTGTAGGTGTACCCAAGTTTCCAGTAGGAACCATATTCTTTTCCATTCCGGTCTTTCCTGCTTTGCCGTGAGAGCTTTCCCGGTCGCATCTGACCCAATCTTGAAAGTTCAGCTTTTATTTCTTCGATTCTTCGTTGTGCTTTTTGTATTTTATTGCTCATGTATGGACTCTATATAAATCACATATATATGCAAGAAGATTCGTGAGGAAAAAATGAAGATTTGGATTTGCTGGTGGAGCTTCATAAAAGAATTCAGATCGTGTTTTTCAAGGCAGCAAACTTTTTTCTGGTTTGTGCTTGTTGCAATATGCGTTACGGTTCGCGTTGATCTCGCGGGTGCGACAAGTTTGATTCGGGCTATGGGGCTCGATGAGTTTTATTACGACCGCATCCTCGACTTTTTCCATAGCACCGCGATCAATCTGCAATCCCTAAAAATAGTTTGGACAAAGCTCGTCATCAAAACTGGATTAGCATTTACGGTCGAGGGACGCGTGATTATTGTCGGCGATGGAATCAAGGTTCCGAAGGAGGGAAAAAAGATGCCCGGGGTCAAGAGCCTACATCAAGAATCACAGAGTAATTCAAAGGCCGAGTTCATCATGGGGCATTCCTTCCAAGCGGTTGCGATTCTGACCTCCGCCATGGGATACTTCTTTGCAACTCCATTGGCCGCTGAGATTCATGAGGGCGTCGTTGAGTCCAATCGCGACTCCAGAACTCTCCTTGGAAAAATGGCGACACTTGTGAAGTCCTTGGCGCTTGCGGTTCCGGCATATTTCCTAGGGGACGCGTATTATGCAAAACAAACCCTTATTCTGCCCCTTCTGGAGTCCGGCGTTCATATCATTACCCGAGTGGCTAAATCGGCTGTGGCTTACTATCCCCCGCCGGCTCAAACCAAAAAACGGCGCGGGCGTCCCAAAACGTACGGTCGAAAAATTACGTTGATCGACGTTTTCAAGGACACGACCGCGTTCACGCCTGGTACGGGGGCACTATATGATGAAGAGCGGGCGCAATTCCTGTATCGCTCCATCGATCTTTTCTGGCGGCCCATTGGGATTTTAGTTCGATTTGTATTTGTCATCCATCCCACACGCGGCAACGCCATCTTTCTGTCCACGGATCTCATCGATCCACTGCAAATCATTAAAATCTACAGCCTTCGTTACAAAATCGAAGTCGCCTTCAAACAGGCCCTTCATTCCCTTGGTACCTTCACCTATCATTTCTGGATGCGCGCCATGACCAAAATAAAAAGATGTTCCGGCAACCAATACCTCCACAGAAAATCAGAGGAATACAGACAGCAGGTACGACGAAAGCTCAAAGCGTATCACGTTTACGCCCAGATCGGTCTCATCGTACAGGGCACGCTACAACTCATTTCAATGACCCTTCACGCAGAGGTTTGGCTCTGCTTCGGCTCCTGGATTCGAACGATCAGGCCCAATGTTCTGCCGTCAGAGGCAGTCGTCATGAAAGCCTTGCGGAACACGGTTTCTGAATTTCTCGCGGGTGATCAACTCGACCCGACTCTCGCGAAATTCATCATCGAAAAAATAGACTTTACCCGTACAGAGGGACTGAGGATGTTGGGGTGACGACAAGCTTGTCAAAAAACTCGGTTCTCACGAGTAAGAAAGTCTTATAGGACTTTGAGTAGGAGACAGGTTATGACGCTATCCATGGGATATTAAAAAAGTTGAAATTAAGGGGCGCAAGTTTTTTTCTAGTTGATTTTGAATCATAACGCACTCGCTAATTTATAAACACCGCTTGTTTGCTTCTTGGCATCGGCGACACCTTTCATTGCCGAGCGTAGGTCCGTAAAATGCTTGTGTCCTTTCACTTTCTTAAGACGCGGCTCGATCACGAGCAGCGCCGTTGCAACCCAGCGTTGGCGTTGATTGCTGTTTTGCCAGCGATCCACTCTGTCCGTCTTGGTGGCGAGTTGTTTATTCACGGTCTCGATGCAGTTCGTTGTCTTAAAACTCTGACCCAGCTTTTCAAACAAACCCAAACGGTGAAGCGTTAGCGTTTCCTCTAAGCCTTCATCAAGACTTGCCACGGCGGACTCACTGATCAGCTTTAGTTCGCGCCTAATTGCCTCAAGGCGAGCTTTTGCTTTGTCATAGGTGGGCAACTCGTACGCTGCCTGGAGCTTTCGCTTAAAGACGTCCTGGTTCGCCTTATCGAGAAACTTCAAGACGTTTTCCCGTTTATGCCACTGGCAGCGTTGAATCACGGCTTTGCCACCCATGACCTCCTTGATGCCTTTATGCAGACCCTTGCCGCCGTCGACGATAAATAAAATCTCCTTCTCAAGGTTGAGGCTGGAGGCGCCATTGAAAAGATTCACGCGCTTGTAAAGCGGGCCGCAATTGAGCAAATCCATCAAGGAATGCCGTCACTCTCTGAATTTACCAATCGGTTGACGTGTTCCAAGATTTCGAAGAATGGCGCATTTGTGCGTATTGCTTGCAGCCGCAGAAAATGAACTGTGGAGGTCCAAAATTGACCAGATCATTATCTTTTTAAATGAACAAGCTCCGACTCGATCTTACAAAACCTAGAATCTAGTTTCGATCTGGTCGTGCATCTGTTGAAATTGGCCATTTATATAGAGCGCAGGAATCTCAAAAGGCGAGTTCTTTAATGGAGCCGGATCACGCTTGCAAACGCGCGATGGTTGCTACCAGTAATTTTGAATCCAGCGGTTTAGTCAAGTGGGCGTCGCAACCGATTTCAAGACTGCGGCGGCGATCTTCAGTCATCGCATGGGCCGTGAGTGCGACGATGGGGCGATCATAACCATCGAGACGAAGCCTCTTCGTGGCTTCGTAACCATCTAGCACGGGCATTTGCATGTCCATGAGAACCACATCATAGTAATGGATCTCGGCCAACCGGACACCTTCCGCGCCATTGTCCGCCACATCGACGAGCATGCCAGCCTTGAGCAATACGAGCCGAATATATTCTTGGTTATCTTTTGAATCTTCGACCAACAATATTTTTGCCTGCCGTTTGAACTTTGTCGTTGGCGGCGTGGATGCCGGCTTGCGCATGGCTGCCGCGATGCAAATGGCCGGAATTGCTTCAACACTTGCCACAAATGTACAGCCCTTTCCCGGCGTGAAGGCATCGAGGGTAATGTCGCCGCCCAAAGCCTGAGCCAGCCGCCGCGACAGCGTCAAACCTAGGCCTGACCCGCCATACTTTCTTGTCGTGCTGCTATCCGCTTGGGAAAACGGCTCGAAAAGTTTTGCGACTTGATCTTCGGTTAACCCGATTCCGGTATCCGTAACAATGAACCGGACACAGGTCATGGAGTCCCGCTTAATCAATGGCTCGACGCGGATTGAAATCGATCCGCGCATTGTGAACTTGACGGCGTTCCCAATTAAATTGATTAAAATTTGCCGAATGCGGGTCGGGTCGGAATTTATCAACTCAGGAGTTTCGGAATCAATATTCACGCAAAATTTAAGATTTTTCTTTTGCCCCGGATGTCGAAAAAGAAGAACTATTTCTTGTACCAACTCTTCGATATTAAAATCGACCCGTTCCAATTGAAGGCGTCCGGCCTCAACCTTGGTAAGATCAAGAATGTCATCAATGAGTTTGGTCAATGCCCATCCGTTGCGGCTGACAATCTCGGAGTAGTGCGATCTCTCTGCTAGGGAATCGGAGGACTTTATGAGATCAGTAAACCCGAGAATCGCCGCAAGAGGTGTGCGAATTTCATGAGACATGTTGGCAAGAAAGGCGCTTTTGGTTTGGTTTGCCTGGTCGGCCCTCTCTTTTTCCCTTTTCAACTCCACTTCCGCACGTTTTTGTTCGGTCAGGTCGGTAATTACTGTTCGAAAAAAGATGTCGCCGGTAACGCGGTCGCGCGTTTTCGAAGTCACTAACTGAATCTGTATGTTTGAGTTAGCGCGGACTATAACGATCTCAGTTTTAAAATTCTTCTCATTGTGTGGGACATTCGCCAGATAGTCGCGAAACTTTTTTCGATCGGCTTCCGCCACTTTTCCCGCCATCGCGCGTCCGATCAAATGATTGCGCTGCGATCCTAGCAAATCGGCCGCCAACAAATTGACCTCGCGGATAATACCTTTAGAATCTAGTGTGACGTAACCGACCGGCGCGAAATCGTACAAATCTATGTAGCGATCATGAGATAGATCTACGGCTTGCCGGGACTCGCGCAATTCCCGGTTTTGTACCTCGAGTTCGATCTGCGAGACTTCGAGTTCGTGCAGAACCGCGCGAAAGTCAGGACTCAACTTACGGTCGCTCGAAGACGGGCTCTGTAAAGCAATGATCCTCGAGGCCAAGTCTTTCCGGCTCATCCGCTGTGTTTTATTTGGTTTTTCTGCCGGCATCGACTTTTCCATTGGTTTCAGGTTCGTCAGTTTGGCGGATTGCGAGCAAAATCAGAACTTCTTTTTGCTGGTCCCAATCAAGGCGCCGGGCATTGATCAACATTTTTCTTGTTGACGCTATTTTTCTCAAACAAATTCAAATTCTTTTCCGAAGGCGCTTACAAACTGGAAGCGCCGGATTCAAAAGGGACCTTTTTCACCGGTTTACCGGTCCCATGCGGACCGTGACCTCCGGTTGAGAAGTGGACCTTTTGCCTTTGAATGTGGGACGGCCTCGGCCGTCGGCGATTTTCGCCGAGCCGATGCCGCCCCGGTTTATTGCGGGTGATTAGGCGTTTTGCTTTTTCGCCTTAACAGGGTTTTCCCGGAACGGGGCTGCTAAATTGCCAAATTTTTCTTTGTTAGTGGGGCTTTCAGGCTGATATTTTTTCTCCACAGGCCTGTGGCAAGAGTTTGCGGGCTTTTTTTGAAACAAGCATTGGAAACAATCGCTAAATGCTACCAGACTGCCCGTCTGGCGCTACGATTGCCCCCTATGCTTGCTCTATTTTTACCGTCACCGATTCGCAAAATCTATTTCTTATTCAGAGATGTATTCGGAGCGTTAGGATTCTCCTACGATGAATCGTGCGCCATACTC
>JANXMF010000017.1 GCA_025354795.1 Pseudobdellovibrionaceae bacterium | reverse complement strand
CCTCTTCATTGTAAACTTTAAAAGTTTTGAACACGCCGCGGGTATAGACCGTGTACTCGGTGCCCTTGCTGATCACATCGACTAAATAAGAACTGTCTTTAAACAAAAAGCTTACGGTGTCGTCGAGGAGCATGTAATCCTCCTTGCGAATGTCGTAATAGATCCACTCTTTGCCATCTTGGCGAGTGCCGACTTTCCAGCTTTTACTGGCTTCAGTCACGGAGACTTGGTATTTTATGCCGTCGGATTCCGCTTCAAAATACATTATTGACCTCTCATCGAGTTCAAACGGCCCTGGCGTTTCCATTCGCTGGCCAAATTGTAATCGCCCACGTCGCGAGATTTGCTCTGATTGTAAGCCTCTATGGCGGCGGAAATTAAAAACACCGGCTCGTCCACAAACATAAAGAGCTCGCGGTGTTTTTTGCCGGCGATTTGCTGATCAATGAACTGGGTGGTATAGGTGCCTTCCAAAAATGCCGGATGCATTAGGATATTCTTGTGCAAAACAATATTGCTCTTAATGCCAGTGAGCATGTACTCCGCGAGCGCGCGCTGTAGACGCTGAATGCATTCGGCGCGTGTTGGCCCCCAGACGATCAGCTTGGCGATCATGGGATCATAATAAATCGGAACGTCGTAGCCAGGGTAAGCGCAATTGTCCAAACGCACAAAGGGGCCCGCGGGCATGCGGTACTTGCGGATTTTCCCCGGGTTCGGCGTAAATGTCACCGGATCCTCGGCGCAAATCCTTAGCTCAATCGCGTGGCCTTTTTGCTTTACGTCCTCTTGGTGGAATGAGAGTGGATGACCGAGTGCCACCATGATTTGCTCTTTGACCAAATCATAGCCGACCACCAATTCGGTCACCGGATGCTCCACCTGTAAGCGAGTGTTCATCTCCATGAAAAAGAATTCTTTGGTCTCGTTGTCGAAAATAAACTCAATGGTGCCGGCGCCGACGTATTGAATCGATTTTGCGGCCTTCACCGCCACCTGGCCTAGCTTTTCGCGCACATCTTCGGGCACGGAGATACTCGGGCTCTCTTCGATCAGTTTTTGGTGGCGCCGCTGCATAGAGCACTCGCGCTCGTAGAGATGGCAAACGTTGCCGTGGGTGTCGCCGAAAACCTGTACTTCGATGTGCTTTGGATTTTGCACAAAGCGCTCAATAAAGACTCGGTCGTCCTTAAAATAATTCTTACCTTCGCTCTGACAAGCCCGAAAGGCGCCGGCCAATTCCTTGGGATCATGGACGACGCGAATACCTTTGCCGCCGCCTCCGGCCGAGGCTTTGAGAATTACGGGATAGCCGATGCGGAGGGCTTCTTTTTTGGCCGCTTCGGCGTCGGCGATGGCGCCCTCGCTCCCTGGAACCGTGGGCACCCCAGCCTTCTTCATAAGTTCGCGTGAGGCGAGCTTATCACCCATCGCTAATATATTTTCGACCGTAGGACCGATAAACGTAAGACCCGCGGCCTTGACGGCTTTGGCGAATACGGGGGACTCGCTCAGAAAACCGTAGCCCGGATGGATCGCATCGGCACCGGCCTTTTTGGCTACTTCGATAATCTTGTCCATATTCAAATAGGACTGGGCGCTGGGAGCAGGGCCAATATGATAAGCCTCGTCGGCGAGCATCACGTGCAGGCCATTGCGGTCGGCGTCTGAATAAACCGCCACCGAAGTGGAACCTAATTCGCGCAGCGTGCGCATAACACGAATCGCGATTTCCCCGCGATTGGCAATCAAAACTTTTTTAAACACATAAACCTCACTTGTTTACAGCGGAATATTGCCGTGCTTTTTGGGCGGATTAAAGTCGCGCTTGTTCTTGAGCATCTCAAGCGAGTCAATCAAGCGCTTGCGCGTGGTCGCGGGTTCGATCACTTCGTCGACGTAACCAACCTCCGCCGCCATATAAGGATTGGCGAATTTCGTCTCATAGTCCTTCGTCAATCGTGAACGTTCAGCACCTTGATCCTTGGCGCCGGTGATGGCCCCGCGGAAAATAATATTGACTGCGCCCTCAGCACCCATCACCGCGATTTCCGCGGTCGGGTACGCCATGTTGATGTCACCGCGCAAATGTTTGGAGGACATGACGTCGTAGGCGCCGCCGTAAGCTTTGCGCGTGATCAGAGTGATCTTGGGCACCGTGGCTTCGGCGTAGGCATAGAGCAGTTTGGCGCCGTGAGTGATAATCCCACGCCACTCTTGTTCGGTTCCGGGCAAGAAGCCGGGCACATCAACGAAGGTGATAAGCGGAATATTGAAAGCGTCGCAAAAGCGCACAAAGCGCGCAGCTTTGACGCTGGCTTCGATATTCAAGCAGCCGGCAAGAATCTGCGGCTGATTGGCCACAATCCCGACACTGCGTCCGTTCAAACGCGCGAAGCCAACCACCACGTTTTGGGCATAGTGTTTGTGCACCTCGAGAAAATAGCCCTCATCCACCACTTTGGTGATCAACTGCACCATATCGTAAGGCTTCTTCGGATTGTCGGGGATAAACGTATTGAGCGATTCTTCCACCCTATCCGGACGATCTTTAGTCGGTAAGACAGGCGGATCATCGAGATTATTGGACGGCAAGAAATTGAGCAGTTCGCGGATCATCAACAGACAATCGCGGTCGTCCTCAGTGGCAAAATGCGCCACTCCCGATTTTTGCGCGTGAGTCAGCGCTCCTCCGAGCTCCTCTTTAGTCACCTCTTCATGAGTCACGGCTTTGATCACATCCGGTCCGGTGACAAACATATAAGATGTGTTTTTGACCATGAAAATAAAATCAGTGAGAGACGGAGAGTAAACTGCGCCACCCGCGCAGGGGCCCATGATGGCGCTAATCTGCGGCACCACGCCTGAAGTCAAAACGTTGCGCAGGAAGATATCCGCGTAGCCTCCGAGCGCCTCGACGCCCTCTTGAATACGGGCGCCGCCGGAGTCATTCAGGCCAATGACCGGTGAGCCATTCTTGATCGCCAGATCCATGATCTTCATAATTTTATTGGCCTGAGTGCGCGACATCGAACCGCCAAACACGGTGAAGTCCTGCGAGTAAACATAAACGATTTTGCCATTGACGCGGCCATAGCCGGTGATCACACCGTCGCCGGGAATGCGCTGATCGGCCATGCCGAAATTAGAACAGCGGTGGGTGACGAACCGGTCGATCTCGACAAAACTGCCGGGATCGAGCAGGACGTCGAGACGCTCGCGCGCGGTCAGCCGGCCACCTTGTTTATGTTTGCTGATGCGGTCAGTGCCGCCGCCGACAAAGGCGGACTCATTACGTTTCTCTAAATCGTGCAACTTTTGCGTAGTCGTCAACGGAGTTTCAATTTCCATTTTCATTCACCTCTCCAAATCAGGGATAATTGCGTCCATAAAGTCGTGGGAATGGGATAGTCTCGCGCACATGCTGGGTGCCGCAAATCCAGCCGACGGTGCGTTCGACTCCAAGGCCGAATCCCGCATGCTGAAAAGTTCCAAATTTGCGCAGGTCTAAATACCATTCGAAATCTTTGATGTTTAATTTATGTTCTTCAATCTTTCGTACCAAGGTTTCATAGGAATCCTCGCGCTGGCCGCCCCCGATAATTTCGCCGTAGCCTTCGGGCGCGAGCAAATCGCAGCTCATGCTGTAGCCGGGCTCTTTGGGATCTTCTTTCATATAGAACGCTTTGATCGCTGACGGGAAGTGATGCACGAATACTGGCTGTTCAAACTTCGAACTCACGATGGTTTCATCGGGTCCGCCGAAATCATTGCCATCGATAAACGCGGGGTTCTCTTTAAGAATCATCGCGACCGCCTCGCGATAATGCACGCGCGGAAACGGCGCCTTCACTTTCTTGAGACCCTCGACATTGCGCTCGAGTGTTTTCAGTTCCTCTTCGCGCTTGACGATCACTCGCTGCACCACGAATTCCACGAACTGTTCGGCGAGTTCCATGTTGTCGTACAAGTCGTTGAACGCGACTTCAGGTTCCACCATCCAGAATTCAATCAAATGCCGGCGAGTTTTAGATTTTTCCGCGCGAAATGTGGGGCCAAAGCAATACACTTTGCCCAGCGCCGCCGCCGTGGCCTCCATATAGAGCTGGCCGCTTTGGGACAAGTAAGCCTTTTCATCAAAGTATTTAGTTTCAAACAGCGTCGAGGTGCCTTCGCAGGCACTGGGCGTGAAAATCGGCGCATCGGTCAAAGTAAAACCGCGCCCGTCAAAAAAATCACGAATCGCTTTCACCACTTCGGCGCGCACCCGCATTACGGCGTGCTGGCGCTTGGAGCGCAACCACAAATGACGTTGGTTCATCAAAAAATCAGTGCCGTGCTTTTTTGGTGAAATCGGATAGTCGACGCTGCCGGCGTTGATTTCTAACTCGCGCGCGCTGAGTTCATACCCGCCGGGACTGCGCGGTTCGGCCCGCACCATGCCAGTGACTTTCACGCAGGTCTCTTGTGTGAGCTTTTCAAAATCGGTGAAGGCCTCGTCACTGCATTCGCCGCGAAAGTAAACACATTGGCAGATACCGGTGCCATCTCTCATCAACAAGAATTTGATTTTTCCCGATGACCGGTGATTGTAAACCCAGCCCTGCAGGCTGACGGTCTTGCCCACGTGATCTTTCAGATCTGAAATGTATACCCGCATAACACCCCGAAAATGTAGGCGCAGCTTCGCCTCTGCATTATATTGAATTGGTTGGTCTATCATGCTGGGAAGGGGTTTGAGGAGAGGTAACCGAGGGGGCTTTCGCTAGGCGTTAACTAGTGTCCGACAAATTGATGCAATTGGACAAGGGCTTGCGCCAGGTCCAACCGGCCATGCGAGGCGTTGATGTATCCTGCATCATGCATCGCGGAATTATAAAGTGCTGCGCGGATTTGGCTAGCGGTGGCATCGGGAATCTGGCTTAACAGCAAGGCCACGGCTCCGGTCACGAATGGCGTCGCCATACTGGTGCCCGATAACGGGCCGATATTGGCGTCGGGTAAAGTCGACACGATATCGCTTCCGGGTGCGAAAATATGCACGGCCTTAATGCCATAGTTGGAATATTCGGCCATGTAATTGTGGTCACCAGTCGCGCCCACCGTGATCTGCGGGGTGAGGTTTAACGACGCAGGATACTCCATGCTAAGATCGACATTGAGAGTTTCGTTACCGGCGGCATTCACAAAAACCACATTGTTCGCTTCAAGCCCGGCGATCACGGCATTGAGCGTCTTCGAACATCCGGTGCCGCCCCAGCTCGCGTTGATCACCTGAGCGCCGCGCGCGACAGCGTACAAGATTCCAGCGGCCGCATCCGACATCAGACCCGAACCCTTTGAATCCAAAAACGCCACTGGGAGAATCTTAACCTGCGGTGCCACTCCCTGCACATAGGACTTCGCCCCCGCCACAGTGTCCTGGTGCGCGGCCGCAACGATGCCCGCAACATGAGTTCCGTGATATTGGTTGTCGCCCGTGAGGCCGTGTTTAGTTACAAAATTATAACCGGCGTAGTCGTCGATGTAGCCGTTCTTATCGTCGTCAATACCGTTAGTTTGTTTGTCACCGCCCTTGCCGTCGCGGCCGTTTTCGCCGGCATTGAACAGCACCTGGTTTTGCAATTGCGGATGATTAATATCCACGCCCGTATCCACCACCGCCACGATCACGCCGCTTCCGCGCGCACCCTGGGCCCAGAGTTTGTCGGCATCGATTCGCATCGTGCCCCAATTGTCGGCTCCGCTTTTGCTCGCATGCACCGACTGCGCCGGCAGCGCAGTTTTGACCACTTGATCGTGCTCGGCAAATTCCACTTGGGCATAGTGCTCGGTTAAATAACCTTTAATTAACGCTTCTTCCGATTCGGCCTGTACTACTTTAAGTGAGCCGTCGAGGTGTTTAACGATAAATTGCCGGGGGAGGGCGGTGCCTGCGCATTCGTCACTGCTTTTTTGCAGGAGATTTCCGGGATCTTGCGTGGCTTGGCCGCAGGCCGTGAGTAAAACAGTGAACGCGCAAGTCAATAGCAACCGTAGCATCCAATCCCCTTCCTGGAGACAATGCGGGCGAGCGCCCGTCTTCTATTGTCGGTTGGTGGGGTTTTTCCGGTTAGTCCAAAGTTGGCGCGTCGGGAAAGTCCTGGACCAGGCGTGCGCGGCCCCTTAGACTTTTGTCATGAAAGACCTAACAAAAGTTTTCCTTTTGGTCGTGCTCGCGTGTCTAATGCTGCTGTTGTGGCGGACCGGCCTTTTGCAGCAGTTGAACTTTGAAAATCTCAAAGCCCGGCAAGAAGAGCTGCGAGCCTGGACGGGTTTACACTTTTGGCGGGCGGTTATGATTTATTTTTCCACCTACGTGGTCGTGACCGCCGCGGCCCTGCCGGGGGCAGGGATTATGACTCTCGCGGGCGGCGCGATATTTGGACTCACGACCGGTGTGATCACCGTGTCGTTTGCGAGCACAATCGGCGCCACCCTGTGTTTTTTGGGCTCACGCTACTTCCTGCGTGATTTTGTCGCCGAGAAATTTAAGAGTACCTACGACAATGCGCAAAATGGTTTGCAAAAGGAGGGTGCGTTTTATCTTTTTACCTTACGCATGATGCCCGTCGTGCCCTTTTTTGTAATCAATTTGGTGTTCGGGTTAATGCGTATGAAGCCGCGCACCTTTTTTTGGGTGTCGCAAGTCGCAATGTTGCCGGCCACCTTCGCCTTCGTCAACGCGGGCACGCGCCTCAGCCAGATTGAATCCATGAGCGGGATCATCTCTTGGCCCGTGATCTTATCTTTTGCTTTACTCGGCACTGTTCCATGGATCGCCAAGTTGATTTTGGAAAGCGTGCGCCGCTACCGCATCTACGACAAATTCACCAGACCCAGCAAATTCGACTATGATGTGATCGTGATCGGCGGTGGCGCCGCCGGCTTGGTCTCCGCCTACATCACAGCCGCGCTTAAAGGCAAAGTGCTGCTGATCGAGAAAAGCCGCATGGGCGGTGATTGCCTCTACACCGGCTGCGTGCCGAGCAAGGCATTGTTACGAAGCGCTCACGTGGCAAGCCTGTTTCGCCGTGGGGATGAATTTGGATTACAAGCGGTGGTGCCGCAAGTGGATTTTAGCAAGGTGTTCACGCGTATTCACAATATCATCGAGAAAATCGAACCCAACGATTCGGTCGAACGTTACGCCAGTCTCGGGGTAGAATGCCTGACGGGCGAAGCCAAGATCGCCGATCCATTCCGCGTGCACGTCGACAAAAAAATTCTCACCACCCGCAACATTATTGTTGCCACCGGCGCCGCCCCCTTGATGCCCGAGATTCCGGGCCTTAAAGAGGTTCCGTACTACACCTCCGATACTTTGTGGGACATGAAATGGGTGCCCAAGAAACTCTTGATCCTCGGAGGTGGTCCGATCGGGTGTGAACTCGGGCAAGCCTTCGCGCGCCTGAGCTGCGACACCACGCTGGTGGAAAAATCGGCGCGCTTGCTGATGAAAGAAGATCCCGACGTGAGCGCCATGATCCATCAGCGCCTGGGCGGCGACGCGCTCAAAATCATTTTGAATAACGAAGTGCTGCGCTTCGAAAAAAACGGCGCCGGCGGTCGGGCCTGGTTGCGCACGGGTGAGTCGATCGATTTCGACGGCGTGATTATGGCGCTGGGCCGGCGCGCGCACACACGCGGTTTTGGTTTACAAGAGTTAGGCATCGCTTGCCGCGCGAATGACACCATCGAGACAGATGAATACCTGCGCACAAGGTTTCCCAATATCTTGGCGTGCGGAGATGTGACAGGACCATTCCAGTTCACGCACGCAGCCTCGCACCAAGCGGGCTATGCGGTTTTGAATGCTCTTTTTGCGCCCTTCAAGTCGTTCAAGGCCGACTACTCGGCGCTTCCCTGGTGCACCTTCACTGAGCCGGAAGTGGCGCGCGTTGGGTTAAACGAACTCATGGCCCATGAAAACGGCGAGGCTGTGGACATTCATACCTATCCGCTCGATCACCTCGATCGTGCAATTTGTGAGGGCGAAAATTTTGGAATGGTGAAGGTGCTCACACGCCAAGATTCCGGCAAAATTTTAGGCGTAACGGTGGTGGGTCCCCACGCGGGCGAAAGTATCGCTGAATTTGTGCTGGCGATGCGCAAAAATTTGAGTCTCAATGATATTTTGAACACCGTGCACTCGTATCCCACCTTTACCGAGGCCAATCGATTTGTTGCGGGAATTTGGAAGAAAAAGTCTGCGCCCAAGAGCGCTTTGCGTTTTCTTGAGTGGTTTCATGGTTGGCGGCGGGCTTAGAGAAATCTTTTTTTGTTTGTCGGCGGAGGCCGGAGGTGGCAAGCGGTTACCGAAGCGAGGAAGTCACTCGCCCCACCGGGCAGAAATTTACGGTAACGCGCAACCCTTAGGAGCTCTGGTTCTTCAGCTTTGGAGCTGAACAGCCCGACAGGTTTCGACCACTACTGAGCCGCCCTAATAAACCCGCCAACTCCCGCCGCGCAAACGCAGTCACCGCCGCGGCGTCATAAATCGCATGCGCGCCATTCTCCACCACGTGACGGCCATCAATCCACACATCGCTCACATCTCGTCCCGACGAAGAATAAACCAACGCCGAATAGGGGTCGTCCACGGTCGCAACACTAGGATGATTACGCCGCACGATCACCACATCCGCGCGCTTACCCACAACCAGCGAGCCCACTTGATCGGCGCAATTGAGCACCCGCGCTCCACCGAGTGTTGCCAATTCAAACGCTTGAATCGCCGGGAGAGCTGTCGGACCAAAGAGCTGCTTTTGCAATAGAGCCGCGAGCCGCATTTCCAAAAACGGGTCCATATTGTTATTGCAAGCGGCGCCGTCCGAGCCCAACGCCACTTTCATACCTTGCTCTAAGTAACGCGTGATCGGTGCGACACCACTTGCTAATTTCAGATTTGAACTCGGGCAATGGGTTACGCCAGTTTGGCGCGTGACAATAGCTTTGATTTCACTTGGAGTCAGATGAATTCCATGGGCGATCACCGCGCGGTCGGTCAGCAGTCCGAGGTTTTGCAAATATTGAACGTTGTTTAAGCCGGTGCGCTTTTTGATCGCAGCGACTTCCTTTTTATTTTCCGAAGCATGGGTGTGCATGAGCAAGCCGTGCTCTTGCTGAAGCTTGAGCGCCCCCCGCATCAGTTTATCACTGCACGAGATCGAAAAGCGCGGGCTCACCGCATATTGCAGCAGCGGAGTCTTCAAATGCCACTCCCGAATCAATTGCGCGCAATAATTTAGGCTCTCCACACGCTCGCGGTAAAGCGGGCCCGAGGTCGCCTTGATGTCCATCAAGCAATTGCCGCCCCAGTAGCGCATGCCACTGCGTTCCGCCTCTTCAAACACCACGTGATGCAAAGCCACGGTCCCCATGTCGAGAATTGCAGTGGTTCCGAGGCATTGCATTTCCATCAGACCGATTTGCGCTGAGGCCCGCAGGCTCTCTTCGGTGTGGGCCTTTTCAAGCGGCCAGATCTTTTTTTGCAGCCAATCGAGCAGTTCCAAATCATCGGCCAGGCCGCGAAACAGAGTTTGGCAAAGATGGGTGTGGGCTTGAATCAAACCCGGAATCACAAAACAACCTTTGGCCGAAACGCGTTTTTCATCGCCGCGCGGAACTAAGCCGTGGCCGATCTCCACGATCTTGCCGTTCTCAATACGCAAATCGGCGTGCAGCACTTCGCGCCGCTCGTTCATCGTCACCAGTTGCGCGTCACTGATTAAAGTCATAGGCGCGATTTTATTTTGCGCGTGAAGTTAGTGACCACACGCTCGAATTTACCGGCAACCTGTGCCGCGACGGCTTTGACATCTTCATGAGTCAGGGGTTCTTTACTCAAACCTGTTCCAAGATTGGTGATGCAGCTTAACCCAGCCACGCGAAGACCCGCGTGGCGCGCGGCCAAGACTTCGGCGACTGTCGACATGCCCACAGTGCCTCCGCCCATTTTGGCGTAAAACTTAACTTCGGCGGCGGTTTCATAAGTAGGACCCATCACGCCGACGTAGACGCCTTCATGTGCGCGCACTTTTTCTGCTTTCAACGATTCCTTTAAAACTTTGCGCAGGCCAGGATCATAGGCGTCGGTTAGATCCACAAAGCGCGGGCCCAGCGGAATATTCGGCCCCCGCAGCGGATTGTCGCCGGTGAAATTCAAATGATCGTTAATCACCATAAAATCGCCGGGTTTCATCTTGCTTTGCAAGCCGCCCGCGGCGTTGGTGACCAGCAGGGTCTTAACGCCCAAAACCGCAAGCGTACGGATGGGAAATACCACCTGCTGAAAACTCAAACCCTCGTACGCATGTAAGCGACCCAGCATGGCCGCTACGGGCACGTCGTCGACGGTGCCGATCAGTAAGCGACCGGGATGTCCATCCACGTGCGAAGTGGCAAAGTGCGGGATTTCGGAAAACGCTAGGTCCGCATCGACTAAGATGCGCGTTCCAAAGCCTGAAAGTCCGGAACCCAGAACTAAACCAAAGCGAGGTTTCAGACGGGTGTGGCGTTCAATAAATCTTTCGGCATCTTCCAATTGTTTTTCGATCATGACATCACCTTAGCGACAAGCGGGGAGCGCGTCACACTTTGACGGGAAATTTGGAAACTCTCTTTAAGCTGAGGCAAGCATAAAGCCGTGCGCTCCGCGGAGGAGGCGAACAATGTAAAGAGCGTGTCGCCCCTGCTCACCGCTTGGCCTTGATGACGAAAAACTTCGATACCGGCGCCCAGATCTAGCACATCACTCTTCAGCTGCCGACCGGCTCCAAGCAACACTGCGGCTACGCCCAACTTTTCAACGTCGATGTAACTCATAAATCCAGAAGACTCGGCGGCCACCACCAAGCTGTGCGCGGCTTTCGGGAGCCCGGCTTGCAAATCTCCACCCTGTGCCACCACCATTTTTTGAAAACACTCCCACGCCGCGCCGCTCGCTAAAAGTTGTTCCGCCAGAATTTGCCCCGCTTCGGTAGTCGTGGCTTTGCCACCCAAAAATATCATATGGCCGGCAAGTACTAAAGTGAGCTCGCGGGTGTCAGCATAAAGCATTTTTCCCTGCAAAATCTCCACGCATTCCTGAACCTCGAGAGCGTTGCCGATAAAACGGCCAAGTGGTTCATCCATGCGCGTGAGCAGCGCCCGCATTTTTTTTCCACAGCGGGTGCCGATGTCCATGAGCGCGCGCGCCAGACTTTCGCAGTCGTCCAGGGTCTTCATAAACGCGCCCGAGCCAAATTTCACATCGAGCACCAGGCCCGCGGCACCTTCCGCCAATTTCTTTGACATGATACTGCCGCAAATCAACGGCAGTGAATCGATGGTTCCGGTCACGTCGCGCAAAGCATAGAGTTTGCGATCGGCGGGGCAAATCTCCAGCGTCTGGCCCATGATCGCGGTGCCGATTTCCAGCAGTTGTTTTTGAAAACGCGCAAAACCCAAGTTCACATCGAAGCCACGAATGCTCTCCAATTTATCGAGCGTTCCGCCGGTATGTCCAAGTCCGCGCCCGGCCATCATCGGTACCGGAACGCCAGCCGCCGCCACCAGTGGCGCTAAGATTAAACTCACTTTGTCGCCCACACCGCCGGTGCTGTGCTTGTCCACGCTTACACCGAGCGACGAAAGGTCCAGGACTTTGCCGGAGTCCCGCATCTCAAGCGTCAACCACGAGGTTTCCTCGTGAGTCATGCCCTTCAGACAGATCGCCATCAGCCACGCGGCCATTTGATAATCGGGAATTCGCTCGCACGCATAGCCTTGAATTAGAAACCGAATTTCTTCGCGGCTGTGGCTTTGGCCAAAGCGCTTCTTGCGAATCAACTCGGCCGGCACAAAATTCATATTCCTGCTCGGGATTCCATCAGCGCGACGCTTGCACTGGTGCCGACACGGTTCGCGCCGGCTTCGATCATTTGCATAAAGAAACCGACGTCACGAATGCCGCCGCTAGCTTTGACGCCGAGCCGATCGCCCACCGTGGCGCGCATCAAGCGAACGTTTTCGAGCGTGGCGCCTGCGCTTGAAAAGCCGGTCGATGTTTTCACAAAGCCCGCTCCTGCCTTTTCACTCAACTCACACGCCAGCGCGATTTCATCGCGACTTAATAAACTAGTTTCCAATATCACTTTCACCAAACGCTCTTGCGCGGCTTTTACTACCGCGCGGATATCGCCCTCGACGTAGTCCAGTTGCCCATCTTTCAACGCGCCGATATTCATCACCATATCCAGTTCGTGGGCGCCATCTGCCAACGCGCGAATAACTTCCATTGCCTTCACCGGACTGGCATTGGCGCCGAATGGAAAGCCAATCACGGTGCAGACTTTGACTTCCGAATCATGCACGCGGTTGGCGGCTTCATGCACACGGTAGGGTTGCACACAGACCGTCGCGAATTTAAAGCGAACGGCCTCGTCACACAGCTGCTGCAATTCCGCGCGCGTGGCATCAGGTTTGAGCAGCGTATGATCGATCATGGCCGCAAGCGCGCCTTGCGTTAACTGAGACATAAAGTCCTTTCCAAGACCATCCTACCTTTTTAGACTGATAGGATATGACCAAACACTACTTGATTTCTGGCCGAGTTCAAGGAGTGGGTTTTCGCGCCTTTACGCAAAGGGCTGCCATAAAATTCGCGCTCACCGGATGGGTGCGCAATTTAGAGGATGGACGGGTGGAAGCCCTAGCGTGTGGAGAGCCCGAACGCATCAGTCAATTCGAAGCAGCGTTGAAGTCCGGCCCCACTCATGGTCAAGTGGACGGCCTAGAAGTGAGAGACGCGGAAATGGACAAAGCCGTTAGCGGTTTTACTGTCAGGGAGGATAGCCCATGCATATTTTGCGAAGAGTAATTGTGAGTTCTTTATCGCTGAGTTTGATCGTAATGGCTCCCGCGCAAAGCTTTGCCGCCGGCGCCAAAAAAGACAAGCCGGGTGAGATCTCAGCTCAAGGGCCGCGCCGCCACTTAGCCACCATTGTGTTCGCAGGCCTTGCGGGCGCGATTCTTGGTCTTTCGACGTTGAGTTTTTATGGTCGGCCGCAGGATCGGCTTTCCAACATTGCCGTTGGCTTTGCGTTCGGAGTGATTACGGGTACGGGTTACACGATGTACAAAGCGGCGACCGAGCCTAAGGATTTTTACACGCTCAATGAGCCTAAGCCGGAGCTTTGGAACCTGGCGGAGAACACTGATCGCTGGCGGACCCCGGTGACTCCGAAGGCTACGTTTGTGTTTGAGTTCTAAAGACTGTTACCGTTCCTGATAAATGCGAATTCGGTATCACTTCAAAGTTGTACGAAGACCCAACACTGTAAGGGGCCAGGTATTAAGACTCAACTGCAGGCCCGACATAAAGCCCATTCCATAGTCGTAGCTCGCCCCGGGTCCATCCCCCGACATCGTAAACGACACCACCTGGTGCAGTCCGCCTAAGGAGTGATCGCGCCAATCGGTCGAATCTGCACCGAGCCCATAATCGGCGAGCCCGCGCGCTCCACATCGATATGAAACAACTCTTTGCGTGCTGAATAAGGATTTTGCCATGACAAAAAATCAAAATAGTCTTGGTCCTCAAAGCGCACTTGCACGTAGCAACCCACTTTGAGGACCTCAGTTCCCGGAAGCACCACAATCCCCTTAGCTTTTGGCTGACCTTGCTGCAGCAGCGCCGCCGCCTTCACACAATCCTCATGGGTCACGACCGCGGTCAGATATTTCTCGACGGGGTCTTTGATCGGACCAATTTTCCACGGACTCTCTTCACTCAACCACAAGCCAATCGCGACGTTGGGCGGTATCAATATATAATTGGGAAGTCCAGTGCGCGCCTTAAAGCGCTGCAAAAACGGTAAAGCCGAAGAATGTGAATCAAAAAGGATGGAGATAACCCATGAGCCGTCCGCCAGCTTCAGCGGCCACACTCTTTTGACCGTTGAGTCACCCATGCGGAGCTCCTCAATGACTCCCTGGGCTTTCAAAACATCCTGAGGCGGTTTAGGGCCCTGATTGTTACCAGCGAGGTCGTGGCCGATCGCGATCGTATTTTGGCCACCGCAGCCAGCGAATAGCACCACCAGCAGTACCCAAAATGTAAAACGCATCTCCCCCCCCCCCCGGATAAATAACTTTAGAATAGCGGGGGTCGGGAAGTCAATCTAGCGCGCCTTTTTAAAGGCCCCAGGACTGATCGAGGTCCCCGCTACGACTTCTTTAATACGAATGCCATTCTTAGTCTCCGACTTCATGCCGGTTGGAGCACTCGGGGCCTCATGGCCTTTGATGGGTTTTCTACCTAAAAAGGTATCGGCTATGGCCTTTTCAAGCTTGCCTTCCGACACCAGCTTATTGAGATGAAATTCAAACGTCATCATGCCCGATTCCATCTGCGTCTGCATCACCGAGGGTATCTGAAAAGTCTTACCTTCACGAATCAAGTTCGCGACGGCATGGGTGGAAGTCAAAACCTCAAGCCCAGCCACACGTCCCGGCCTATCCAAGCGCGGGAACAAAGTCTGCGCGATCACGCCGCGCAAACTTTCCGAAAGCATGGTGCGCACCTGCGCTTGCTGTGCTTGCGGAAAGACGTCAATAATACGGTCAATAGTTTTGGCCGCGCTATTGGTGTGCAAAGTGCCAAACACCAAGTGACCGGTTTCGGCCGCGGTCATAGCCAGCTGAATGGTTTCCAAATCGCGCATCTCACCCACCAGAATTATATTGGGATCTTCGCGCAAAGCCGCGCGTAGCGCATTGGCAAAAGATTTGGTGTGGCTGTTCACTTCACGTTGATTGATCAGCGACATTTTATTTTCATGCACAAATTCGATCGGATCCTCGATGGTGATGATGTGCTCGTGACGAGTCGAATTGATCTCATTGATCAGCGACGCCAAAGTCGTCGATTTGCCGGAGCCCGTGGGTCCCGTAACCAGCACCAACCCGCGCGGAACTTTAATCAGCTCCATCAACATCGCCGGTAAATTCAATTCTTTGGCACTCTTAATAACTTCAGGAATCACGCGGAACACCCCGCCCATACCCCGCCGCTGCATAAACACGTTTACACGAAAGCGCCCGAGTCCGTTGATATGATAGGAAGTGTCAAGTTCCCAGTGTTCAACGAACGTACGTTTTTGTTTTTCTGTAAGGATTTCAAAAATCAAAGACTGAATGGCTTCATTGGTAAGGGGCGGATGACTCAGGGCTGCCATTTCACCATGAGTGCGAAAATACGGCGGTGAACCTGCGGAAAGATGCATGTCCGAAGCGCTTTGCTGGATCATTAACCTAAAAAGCTTATCAATTTCAGCCATTACGACTTGTCGGCAACAAACTCGCGGGGCTTAACACGTGACTTGTCGCTGGACCTAAAGCTGTATAAACTCAAGAGCACTAAGGAGCAATGTGTCAGCCGAAATCTTGATCAACGTTAGACCCAATCTCACGCGCGTGGCTTACGTGGAAGACGGCGTGCTCAGTGATTTGAAAATCGAGCGCGGCGGTTCTCCGACTTTGGTCGGGTCGATTTACAAGGGTCGGGTCGTCAGGGTGCTTCCGGGTATGCAGGCGGCGTTTGTCGACATCGGTCTCGACCGCGCGGCCTTTCTTTATGTCGGCGATGTGCGCGCCGACTTGGATGCCACGCCACTCTACTTAGATCAAGACGAGCAGGAGTCGGACACTAGCGTGATCGAAGCGCCGCAAGTTCCAATTCAAGATTTACTGCGCGAAGGTCAGGTGATCAGGGTCCAGGTGGCCAAAGATCCTCTCGGCACCAAAGGCGCGCGCATTACCACTCATATTTCTCTCGCGGGTCGCCAAGTGGTGTTTATGCCGACGCTTAAACACTTGGGCATCTCGCGCCGGATTGCCGATGAGGCCGAGCGCGCGCGCTTAAAGCAAATCGTTGAAGAGCTAAACCCCCGCGGGGGCGTGATTATCCGCACAGCCTGCGAGGGCGCAACCAAAGAGGCTCTGACGGCCGATTTAGACTATCTTTACCGCCTGTGGACGGAGATCGACAAAACTTATGAAAAGCGCAAGAACTCTGGTCTGATCCACGCCGAGATCGATGTCGAACTTCGCGCCCTGCGCGATCTGCTCAATGAACAGGTGGAAAAGGTCATCGTCGATGATCCAAAGGTGCATAAAAAAGTTCTCAGCTTTATCCACCAGTTTATGCCCAAGCATACCAAAGCGGTCACGCTCCATACCGACCCGCAACCACTGTTCGACATTTACGATTTGGATCTGGAAATCTCGCGCTCCATGGACCGCAAAATCTGGCTCAAGTCGGGCGGCTACATCGTCATCGACGAGGCCGAGGCGCTGGTGGTGATCGACATCAACACCGGTCGCTACGTAGGCAAAAAAGATCTCGAAGACACCATCCTCAAAACCAACCTCGAGGCCATCAAGGAGATCACCCACCAGCTGCGCATTCGCAACTGCGGCGGCATTATCATTATCGACTTTATCGACATGGAAAAACACGCCCACCGCGAAAAGGTCATGGCCCAGCTACGCTTTGAATTGACTAAGGATTTGGCCAAAACCTCGGTGGTGGCAATGTCCGAGCTGGGGCTGGTGGAAATGACCCGAAAACGCACGCGCCCGAGCCTGGTTTCGAACCTTTGCGAGCCCTGCTCCTACTGTGAAGGCAAAGGCTATATCCGGCGCAAAAGCACCATCGCCCAAGAGATTTTTTTGGCGCTTGAGCGCGAAGTGCTGCGCAGTCCGATCTCCGCTGCCAACGCGGTTGTCCATTGCCATAGCGCCGTTGCCGACTGGATTTATGAGGAGGAGCAAGAGGCGCTCGAGGCCATCGAAGCCCGCATTCTGCGCCCCGTGGTATTTAAAACCGAGCCCCATTATCACGTGGAACAGTTTGAAATTTATTCGCTTTTCAACCAAGACCGCAGATCGCCACCAGGCGACCCCGCAAGTTCTGGTGACGACTCGGGAAATTCTTGACTCCCCTAGGGCACCGTGGCAATCAATCGTGTTCCTATTCTGATGAGCCTTGGAGGATTTAAGACTATGTACGCCATTATTAAAGCCGGCGGCAAACAGTACACTGTGAAGCCTGGCGACGTTTTGCGAGTTGAAAAATTAGAAGCCGATCTTGGTTCTGAAATCAATTGGACCGAAATCCTCATGGTCGGCGGCGAAAAGACTTTCGTGGGCGACAAGATCGGTTCGGCTTCAGTAAAAGTCGTTGTGACCAATCAAGAGCGTGGCCCTAAAGTGATCGTGTTTAAGAAAAAACGCCGTCAAGGTTATCGCCGCATGGGTGGACATCGCCAGCCCTACACCGAACTATTTGTGAAATCGATCACCAATCCCGACGGCCAAACCGCCAACGCGGATTCCAAGCCTCACGTTTTCAATCCTGAGAAAAAAGCCGAGCGCTTGGCCAAGACTGAAGAAGTGCGCTTGGCGCACAAAGAGCGTATCCGCGTTTCCAAAGCCGCGGGCCAGCCGGCACCGGAAACGAAAGTGAAGAAGACCAAAAGGGCCGCAGCGGCGGGCGCTAAGAAAGCGGCGGGAGCAAGCGCTAAAAAAACCGGCGCGAAAAAGAAAACGGCCAAGAAACCAGCTATAAAAACGACTAAGAAATAAGAAGGACGAAGCACCATGGCATCAAAGAAGGCGGCAGGTAGTACAAAGAACGGGCGCGACTCACAAAGCAAACGTCTCGGCGTGAAGCGTTTTGGCGGACAAGCAGTTCTTCCCGGAACCATTATTTTGCGCCAACGCGGCACCAAGTTTTATCCAGGTCGCAATGTGCGTTTGGGCCGGGATTTTACGATTTACGCGATTATCGAAGGACAAGTGAAATTTGAGCGTTTGAACCGGCTCAAGTTTAAAGTGAGCGTTTACCCTAGGGTGGACGCGAAAACGGCTGCGGCCTAAGCTTTTCATTCGCATTACACGTGTATGTTTTAAAGCCCGATCGTGAAGACCGGGCTTTTATTTTTTTAAGGAGCCCATGAAGTTTATCGACGAAGTGCGAATCTCGCTCAGTTCTGGAAAGGGCGGCCCCGGCTGCGTCAGTTTCCGCCGTGAAGCGATGGTCGCCCGTGGCGGTCCCGACGGCGGCGACGGTGGCGATGGCGGCAATGTGGTGGTTCGGGTCGACACCCGCATTCACTCTTTGCTCGATCTGCATTTCAAAAAGAATTACCACGCCCAAGACGGTGAACCCGGTGGCCGGCAAATGTGCTCTGGAAAAGCCGGTCAAGACTTGGTATTGACCCTTCCGCCCGGCACCCAAATCAAAAACCGCGACGGCCGCATTCTGCACGACCTCCGCAACGGCGACGATTTTATTTTTCTTAAAGGCGGGATAGGCGGCAAGGGCAATGTGTTTTACAAGTCCAGCGTCAATCAAGCCCCCGGCGTCGCGCAAAAGGGCATGCCGGGACTGGAAGCCGATGTTCATCTCGAGCTCAAATTGTTGGCCGATGTGGGAATCGTGGGCCTACCCAACGCGGGCAAGAGCACTTTGATTTCGCGCATCTCGGCGGCCAAGCCCAAGATTGCTGACTATCCCTTTACGACGCTGGTGCCGAATTTAGGCGTTGTCCGCTTCGGTGACGATTTGTCCTTCGTGGTCGCGGATATTCCGGGTTTAATCGAGGGTGCTCACGAAGGCGCCGGGCTCGGCACCCAATTCCTGCGTCACATTGAGCGCTGCCGCATCTTCGTGCATTTGATCGATATCACTGAAATGAGCGGCAAAGATCCATTAGAAGCCTACCAGGAGATTCGTCACGAGTTGGAAATGTACGACAAGCGTAAAGCTGGAGACGAGGGCTTTCAACCTCTGGCCGCTCGCCCCGAAATTGTAGCACTAAATAAAATTGACTCAGTTCAGGATCCGCGTGTGCGGATTTTGCGCGGCGCCTTTCTCAAAAAGGGTATCGAGGTCGTCGAGATTTCCGCCGCGACCGGAAAAAATATCAAGCCCTTCGTGGACACCCTTGGCAGGAGAGTATTCAGTGAAAAACACTAGCAGAGTCGGCCTTTTTGGCGGCACCTTCGACCCTTTCCATTTCGGTCACCTCAACAGCATGCTCGCCGTCGCCGAACATTTCGGCCTCGACGAGGTCAAAGCCATTCCGGCCGCACTCAGTCCCTTGCGGGTGCAAACCCAAGGCTCAACGCCCGAGCAGCGCCAGCGCATGCTGACGTTGGGCATTTCAGGCCACGAAGATTTAATTCATATCGACACTCAAGAGATCGAGCGCGGCGGTACCAGTTACACCATTGACACCATTAAGGCCTATGTCAAAGGCGGCAGCAAGAATCTGTTTCTGGTTATCGGCATGGATCAGTTCGTGCAGTTTGATCAATGGAAAGACTTTGCCAAAATTTTGAAGGCCGCGGACTTGATCGTCACTTCACGTCCTGGCAGCGAGTTGCCGTATTCTTTGGACGAATGGCCGCCGGCCGTTTCCGCTCTAGTGGATGACTTTGACTCCCAACAGGCGTTGCTCAGCACTGGCCGCACGATTTATTTTTATCAGCTCAAAGACGTGATCGCTTCAGGCACCGAGATCCGCAAAAAAATCCGCTTCGAACAAAGTGTGCAAACTTTGGTCCCCGGAGAAGTCGAGCGTTACATCCGCGAAAACAAACTCTATGAATCCATTCAACGCAATATCGGCGATTTCGAAAAGTTCACCAAATTTTGCGAAAACATCTTGGTTGAAAAGGGCGGAGTCAACGTCAAGTCCTATGATCTGCGGGCCAAGCAAGCGCCTTCTGAATTTACGCTGATCGCTTCCGGCACCAGCACCCGCCATACCAGCGCCTTGGCCGAACACCTCATTCGCGAAGTCAAAAAAGAGTACAACGTGTGGCCCGAAAGCAGTGAAGGCCAACAAGAGGGCCGCTGGATCGTGATCGATTACGGCGCACTGATCGTGCACACCTTTTACGATTTCGTGCGCCAGGAATATCGCCTGGAAGAATTGTGGACTAGACGGCAAAAATGAAGGTTGAGCTGATCGTCTATGCTTCGCGTGCACCCGCATGGCTGCAGGCTGTGCGGCAGGAGTTCAGTGCAAAGCTCGGTGGCTATTTTCCGTTCTCAATCAAAACCCTAAAAAGCCCGAGCGCCGGCCGCGAAGATCTGGCCGTCAAGCGCAAGCTGGAAGGCGAGCTCTTGCTTGCGCAGTTGGAGCCGAAGGATCTACTTATTTTGTTTGATGAGAAGGGTCGCGTGCCAAAATCGTCACGCGATTTCTCAGCACTCATGACGCGCCTTTTGGAATCGGGCAAGGCCCGTATTGTATTTTGTATTGGCGGCGCCTATGGTTTTGATGAGCCCGTGAAAAAACGCAGCTCAGAGGCTTTGTCACTTTCGCCGCTCACCATGAACCATTTAGTGGCGGAGGCTGTCGCTTTGGAACAAATTTACCGGGCGATGACTTTGATCAAAGGGGTGCCTTATCATAACGACTAGCCTATTTCAGCCCGCTTCGACGCTCACACTCACCAGCATTGTCGCGCTGCTAGGTAAGCAGATAGGTCTTTAAACTGGCGATGGGGACTTTGTTGCCCAGCGGGCGCGGGCCTTCTTGATGGCAGACGATGAGTGGCGGGGGAGACTGTTTAAAAACTTTTTTAACCTCAGGGGAAAGCGCTATATTTTTGGGGCTGGATGCGCTGAATTTAGCTTCGATAAAGAGAAATTCGCGCGGACTTTTTTCAGCAAAAAATCCACCTCCTCGCCCGCTCTAGAGCGCCAATGAAAGATTTCCCATCCAAATTGGTAGTTGATGTTGAGTTTGAAAATTTCAGAGAAAACCAGATTTTCAAAAAGGTGCCCCTGTTGGGGAGATGTCAAAATGGGTTCGGCAGAGGTCCAGCCCTGCGGTGCGCGCCGCTGTCAGCAGTTTGATAGACTCGGACTCATCCAGATCGCCGCGGAGCTCTTTGAGAACGGGAAAAACCGCGCGCTCCTGTGCGACTTCCGTAATTTTTGAATTTCCATAGTCGGCCTTATAGCATGACCGGCTCTCGTCCGCACTCGTGACTCAAGTGAAAATCAGCGCCTGTGAGCTGGCTTCTCAATTTGCACGTCTGAGACGAAATGCTCTTCCCCATGGTCTGCCTGATTTGCAAAACTCCGTGGCCGCGTGGCGGGCGCATCCCTTGTGACTATTGTCTCAGCGGTTTGCTGGCGCTGCGCGAACCGTACACGCGCGTGGAGAGTGCCTATTCGATTCATTCGCTCTTCGCTTGGCGGCGCGAAAGTCCGCCAGGCTTGGCGTGGCTGGTGCGCTCGCTCAAGCGGCAGACAGAAATTCTGCCCTGGCGGGAGTTGGCCGCGTGCCTGGTCGAGAATTTTGCGCCGCCTGCGAACGCCGTGTTGGTGCCGATTCCGAGTCTGGGACCCAATCACGCCCTCGGGCTGGCCCGCGCCTTGGGGCATTGGTCCGGGCTGCCAGTGGCAGAGGCGCTCGCGGCTTCCGTTAAAACGCGCAGTCAAAAGCGCCGCAGTCGGATCGACCGTCAAAGCATCACTTTCGAGCGCGCGGACTGGGCCTTTTGCAGCAAATTCAGGACTGTCGTAATTGTGGACGACATAGTGACCACCGGTTCGACGGTAAGGGCGGGCTATCACACCTTGGGGCGGCCCGAGAAATGCGAGGTTTGGTGCTTGCTGGACCGCCGTCCTTGCGGGACTTGATGCGGGCTGCTATAAGGGTCGACATGACAATCAGCAAAATCTTCGTGTTATTGCTTTTCGCGGCGCCCGTATTTGCGATGCCTAAACCGGTGAAGAGCCAGACCGGCGCCGAGGTCGAGACCGTCTTAGCGCGCTATCGCCTCGCCAAAGCCATCACCGCTAAAGTCAAAAAGACGGTGTTTCAAGAAACCATGCAGAGTGAATCAAAGAGCCAGGGTGACTTCTATTTTGCCAAAGGCAAACTCAGAATCGATATCTCCGAGCCCGAAAAAACAACGTTAGTTTATGATGGAAAAACTGTTTGGTTTGAGTCGCGTTTAGACGATCAGCATGTTTCGGTCACCAAAATGCGCGCGAGCTCGGTGCATAAGTCGGGCTCGCTTCTGGCCGCGCTATTTGAACGCAAGGGCGTACTCGATCGCTTTAAGCTGGTGGGGAATAAGACGGCCAACGGCGGCAATGTTTTTTCTTACGAGGCTAAGGATAAAAAGAAGAGCGATGTGCGCTTTCTCGAGATCGCCATCAAAAACAAAGACATACAACGCATTACTTACCGTGACCAGATCGAAAACCGCGTGACCTTGGAGTTTTCCAACCTCAGCAAAGGCGCTGTTCCCGCATCAAAATTTGTTTATAAACCGCCGCGTTCGGCGGAAATCACGGAGCCCTAATGGAAACCACTAAACGGGTCCACTTTGTGAGTCTCGGTTGTCCCAAGAATTTAGTCGACACCGAGATTATGCTCGGCTCGCTGATGCGCGACGGCTATCAAGTTGTGAGCGAGGCCGAACAGGCCGATACCGTGGTGGTCAACACTTGTGGCTTTATCGAAGCCTCCAAGCAGGAATCGATAGAAAAGATTCTTGAAATGGCGGCGCTTAAGAAATCTGGCGCCGTTAACAAGGTGGTGGTCGCCGGTTGCCTTACCCAGCGCTACAAAGAGGAGCTGGTCGAAGGGCTTCCGGAAGCCGACTTGTTCGTGGGCTCCGGGCAATTCCAGAATATCGCCCA
>JANXMF010000150.1 GCA_025354795.1 Pseudobdellovibrionaceae bacterium | reverse complement strand
CAGTTTGCGGTCGCCGCTGGCGTTGGTGAGAGTCCAAAGATTATTTTTCAGACGATAAGCCACGATGCCTCCCGGCTCTTGACCTTCTCTCCAAGATAATAAAAACTCAAGTCCGATGAAGAATTTTATTTTTGGCAAGACCCGCAATGGCCTCCCAATCCCCGCCTATCGCTTTGGACCCGCCGCTCGACCAAGCGTTTTGATTTTAGGCGGGGTCCATGGTGACGAGCCTGAGGGCGTTGAGGCGTGCCTGGGTCTGATCCATCGCTGGAGCGAGGCGTTTCCGTTTCGCCTTCGCGTGGTGGTGGTTCCGGCGCTAAATATGGATGGCGTACTGCGCGCCAGCCGGGTCAACGCGGGAGGCGTGGACCTCAACCGCAATATGGCTACCAACGACTGGAGTGCCGAAGTGGCGACTCCACGCTATCATCCTGGTCCACATGCTAACAGTGAGCCTGAGACTCAGGCGCTCGCGCAGTGGATCGACAGCCACAAGCCCGTGTTTATTGTCTCGATGCACTCCTGGCATCCCATGCTCAACATCAATGGCAATTGCGCCGCCGAGGCCGCCACTATCGCGCAGTGGACGGGTTATAGCGTCAAGGATTCCATCGGCTACCCGACGCCGGGATGCCTGGGCACCTACAGCGGTCTCGAGCGCGATATTCCGACTCTAACCTATGAGATTAAACGCGGCCTAAAGACCGCCGATATTTTAGGCACGCATGTGCGCGCGATTGAGGAAGGTTTGAAAGTTACCGAAAGCACGAGGCAAAAGGCATTATGATTATCGTAGGCAACCGCGACCCGAACGAACTAAAACCAGCGATTGAAAGTGCTTACGGAGCCAAGCGCTTGAGCGCAGAAGACGTGCATGCGGTCGAAGAAGCCACGGGCTACCTCAACCGCGGGCACTTGCGCGCCGCTAAACTTGTCGACGGTAAGTGGGTCACTCAGACTTGGGTTAAGCAAGCCATTTTGCTGTTTTTCAAAGTTCGCATGCTCGACGAATTTCGGCTCGATCCGTTATCATGGGTCGACAAAATTCCAATTAAAAGTTGGACCTTGGAAATGGGCGTGCGCGTGGTGCCGCCGGCCGTCGTTCGCTATGGCGCTTATGTGGCCAAAAACTGCGTGTTGATGCCTAGCTATGTCAACATTGGCGCCTATGTGGATGAAGGCACTATGGTCGACACATGGGCGACAGTAGGTTCGTGCGCCCAAATCGGGCGCGATTGTCATCTTTCAGGCGGTGTGGGCATTGGCGGAGTTCTTGAACCGTTGCAAGCGCGGCCGGTGATTATTGAAGAAGAGTGTTTTATTGGCAGCCGAGCCATTATCGTTGAAGGTGTTCATGTGCGCAAACGTGCGGTGATTGGCGCCGGTGTCGTCATTACCGGAAGCACGCCCATCGTTGACGTGCGTGGATCTGAGCCTGTGATCAGCAAAGGTGTAGTGCCGGAAAATAGCGTGGTGATCCCAGGCACGATGCCGAAAGCGTTTGCTGCGGGAAATTTCAATGTGCCGTGTGCTTTGATTATCGGGGAACGCAAGCCTGCGACAGATTTGAAGACTTCCCTGAATCAGGCGCTGCGGGAGTATGAGGTTCCGGTATGAAATTAGGCACTTTATATGTTGATGGTACAGAGGTTGCTCTAAGAGTAGCCGATTTTAACTCATCAACATTTTAAGGGACCATGTTTTTTACACTCAACGACTTTGCAAGCGTTCAGTTTCATCTTAGTCGCACAGGTCCACAGCGCATTTTCACTGGCTTCGGTCAGATTAATACCCATTTCCTCGGCGTTTTGCGCGGGATTGCTCGGAGTTCCGAACGCGACAAAGCGGTACATCATTCCAGGGGATTTCGAAGCCGAGGATTGAGTCGAGAAAACCACCAGCCCTGAGTAAGACTGGACAGGCCACGCGAGGAATTAAACGTTAGCCCCGCTCGGCTTACGCAGACTCTCCGAGGGATTCTGCAAAACTCCGCGCCACACCGGGAGCCACGAGCCCATCACCGCAATAAAGCTTGAACAAGAAAGTACGAAAAATAAAATCCGCCAGGTGAGTTTAGCAGGAAGAGTTGAGTCGGTGTAGATATCCGGCAAAAGTTCCATCGGATAGCGATCGAGCAACAGGCAAACGACCGATCCCACCAAGGCACCTGAAAAAATACCCATAAAACTAAGCATCAACCCCACCCGCAAAAAAGCCACTTGCGTGCGACGCAACGACAAGCCCAGAGCCATCAACATGCCAATGTCACGGCGTTTTTGATTCATCAGCAAAACCATAACGATCACAATCGAAAAACTGGTGATTAAAACCGCGAGAATCAAAAACAAAGACATGGCATAACTCTCCATCTTGAGCGCGAAGAAGAGCGAGGTATCGCGGTCCATCCAAGTCTGGGCGTTGTAACCGGCTTGCAGCAAATCGGCTTTGACCACGTCCGCTTTATAGGGATCTTTTAGGCGCACTTCAAAACCGGTAACTAAACTGGCGGTCTTTACTTTGCTCGGAGCATCGCTCAAATTATAAAAGATAAGTTTGGAATCGACCTCGGGAATCTGCGTGTTCATCAGACTCTTGACCTTATATTTCTGCAGTCGCGGCACTTCGCCTTTGGGCAGCAGCAGCGCCTCGGGCGGCACTAAGATCACTTCGTCACCCTCAAAAATTCCCAAACCGCGAGCCAGATCTACGCCTGCTATCACTTCATTGCGCTGCAAATGCGCGCGCTCACTCTGTGGCTCCGGCGTTTCCTTTTTGGTTCCCTGCCAGACTCGCTTGAGCAGGGCATCCAAAGTCGCGGCGTCATAGCCTTTGGCGATAGCGCCGCCAAACAAACCTTCGATCGAACGAATAATCAAATCTTGCGACTCAAAACGATCCACGCGGTCGATTTCGGCTTTGGTCTGGATGCGCGCGCTGAGTTGCTCCACCTCAGCGGGCAGCGGGCGTTTGCCTTGGGTAAGAACCAAATGCGGCTCCACACTCAACATGCGGTTGCGAATGGTGAGGTTGAAGCCTTCCATCACACTGAGTACGATCACTAGGGCCGCGACGCCCATGCCGATGCCGATAATACAATGCCAAGCGATGATGCGCACCAAAGCGCCAGAACGGCGGGACATCAAATAATTTTTAAAGATAAGCCAGGATAGCATTTTGTCGTCTAAGAATTGAACCAAAGCTTGAAATTGGCAACCGGTCTTTGCATCCACGTAGGCGTTTTTTACTTGGGCCGCTCCAAATAGGCACCAAAGCGTTCGGTAAATTCATCCTGTGAGATTCCCCGCCGTTGCTGATCCCCGCGAAAATTCAATAAAAGTGCGTGCCGCTCCTCATCTTTCACCGCGCTGGCGTGAGTGATGAGCGCAATGGCCTGCTCAATCGTTACAAGCTGCACCACCAGGTCGAACTGAATGATCTCTGATTCACTTTTATGGTTACGCCCTTCGTCAACGATCACGTGTCCGGTTTTAAGACCTTCGATCACATTCCATTCCACGATTTGCCCGAAGTAGCTCAACTGTTGCTAGATTATGTTTTGCGCCGAATCGTGCCAAATAAAAAGATCGGCGTCTTTGGCGCTATGAAACCAACGGCTGACGACTTCGGGATGGGTACCCAGCAAGTCGACCTGTACTTCTTTCAGACTCTGCCCAAGCGTTTGGGGATTGAAGAATTTCGGAAAAGACTCACTCATTTTACGGCTCCGGGTTGCTTGCCGGCTTGCGCTTTTCTTCTTCCTTACGAATATCCTGAACATTGCCACGCAAGAGGAAAGAACGCTGCATGGCTTTTAACAGCACCACGGTCTCATCTAGCGCTTCGACCGCGCGCCGAGTGGTGCGCGGCAGATCGGGCGCGATTTCCGCGATTGCAGGAGTTAGCTTTTGCATTTCGGCGGTCAGGGAATTCAGGTTGTTGACGATTTGGCCGAACTCGCGGCCGGCATTGGGCACTTGACCGGTGAACTCAGGCAATACGGCGCGAAGCTCTTCGCTCATGGAGGCCACATTGGTAATAATCGTTTCTAAGCGCTTTTGTTTGGTGACCACGTTGGCGATTTTCACCACTTCCTGCGACATCGTATTTAGATTTTGCACCAGCGGATTCAAGCGATCGAACATTTGCACTAGCCCCTGAGTGCGCTTGGGATCGGCAAATGCCTCTCCGACGATTTTTAACGACTCGGCTAGCTTGTCAAAGGTCGCCATGGCCGTGCCCATTTTCTTGCCGCTCAGCATGTCCATAATATCCGAAGTGGCCATCATGGGAATGATCGAACCGACGGCAAGCTCCGGCGCCTCATCGGTACCCACGGAGATCTCTAAAACTTTGTCGGATAGAATAAATGGCCGGAACATTTGGACATGACTGTCGCTGCGAATTTTATTTTTGAATTTTTCCAAAACTTCCACTCGCACCAAAACTTTGTCGTTCGCTTGCAAGTCGACATCGGTCACCGCGCCCACGCGTAGCCCCGCGATTTGCACGGCGGTGCCGGCGTGCACGCCATCAGCTGTATCCAGCTCTGTGGTGTAACTGACTTTGGTAGCCAGCCAGCCGTTTTTGACGGCAATTCCGATCATACCCAACACGCAGCTGAGAGCGGCAATACCTACAAACAGACCAGCTACCTTTTCAAATTTGTTAAAGTTAATCTTCATTTTAAGCCACCGACCGAGTCGTAAACCAATCTGATGATATCAAAAGTTCCTCGGCCCCGAACTTTTGCGCGAACTCTGGATTCTCAGAAGTAAAAAACATTTGCTTCAATCCACGCCCCGCGTAACCATCTTCGACATAATGAAACAGATCATTGAGGTTATCTTGTTTTAATCCGGTCATTGGATCGTCCAGCAGCACGACTTGCGGCCAATGCACAAACCCGCGCAGGACGCAGGTCAGTTTGCGCTGCGAGCCCGAAACCGCATAGGGACGCTGATCCGCCATCTGATACATCCCGAACATTTCGACCATCTCACGCACCCGGTCCGCGGCCTCGTCGGGGGTCACCAACTTATGATAAAGCAGGGGCAAGATCAGATTCTCGGCTAAAGTCTTGTTGTTGAGTAGTCCACCCATATCAAATCCGTAACCAATGTTCAGCCGGTAGCCCAAAAAATCCTCAAACGACATGTTCGCAACATTCAATCCATTCAAAAGATAGCGACCCTTTTGCGGACTCAGCAATCCCGCCAGAATTCTGAGCAGCGTGCTCTTGCCG
>JANXMF010000221.1 GCA_025354795.1 Pseudobdellovibrionaceae bacterium | reverse complement strand
TTATGAGGCCGGGCTATCTCTTGAATAAGACTCAAGAGTGGCGCGGGCACTCCACCTGTTCTTTTTCCCCACCACCCGCTCCCTACGAGATCAGGTGGTGGGGAAAAAGAACAGGTGGAGTGAGTACATGTAACGATGATGAGTGGAGAGAGAGAAGAAGAGGAGGAGGGATATTTTTATAAATAAAGGAATGAAATCGGAAAAAGGGGGATGTGATGTTGGACACAATTATTGTGTGTGGCAATTCGGCGCCGGATGGGCGAGGCGGAAGTGGTCAGGAACCGAAAGTAAGGTTGCTGCGGAGAGTATGGAGAAGTCAGTGGGTAGAAGTTGGGGAGAGAGTGAAGATCGAGTGTGAGAAGTGGCTCTAGGGGCATACAGTCAAGTAAAAGTCCCCGGAGTTGAGTTTGAATTAAAGCTTTGATATCACTTATTTTATTTAGTTTATCCAGGTGGTCAGTAACTCTCAATTGTCCCCGTGAATTGTCCGGGAATTCCCTATCAAATCCCCTGGAATTCCCCGGCATTTTTCGGGGATTGACGAGGGGTTTTTGGAACAGGCCGAAATGGTCACTTCCCATGCGCTCTTTTTGGACCGCGCCTAACGGGGACAAAATCACCAGGCAACTCATAGTGAGTGTCAGCCGCAGTGGAGTGGTCGGCGGCCAGCTTCCCCGCCTATTGGGGCCAGAATACTCAGGGCGACGATAACCTGGGCTGCCAAGATGACATTTGGTTTTGGACAGTACCTCCAAATTGCAATACTCATATCTGAATGATGAAAAAGGCTCTCAAACCTCTAATAGTGGCATTTGCGCTGATCAGCTTTTTGACAGGTGTCGAACAAGCCGGGTCAGGGACATGCCAGGATGAACTATCCATCGTAAGAGCTGAAGCAGCGTTCGCATATTTTTCTGCTGAACGAGTCCAGGAGATCAATCGCGTTGCCGATCAAATTGAGCGTCTTACCACGAGGGAAGATACGATTCTGTTTGTAGGGCGATCACCCGTTTGGTTCGCGGAAACCCTTAAAATTCGAGGATCCGATCGCCAGGTGCTCGAGGCTGCCTTTTCAGGCCGACCAACACGGATTACCCAGAGTGAAGATGATGCATACATTCGATACTTGGACCGATTATTGGATCCACAAGCTCTGAGGAATGGAAAAGGCAACCTTATTTTAGTTGATCATATGCAGACCGGCGAATCGTTGCGAGCATTTTGGGAGTTGGTCAGAAGATGGCAGAATAAGTATAAGCTCGATCCCTACGCACAGCATTTGAAAGTGATAAATCTTACTCATTCAACCCTTCCGCTTACGTTTCGGAATTTTTCCTCGGATCACAATATTTTAATCAGCAGGGACCTTATTGTCTTTCATGCAAACCAGTTAAACGAATTTGCGCCCATACCATACTTCCCGATTACTAAATGGGAAACTGACGACCCTATTGCGTATCAACCTCCTCCGGAAACCGAAAAAATACGTGCATTACTTCGTGCCGCTGTCACATCAACTGGGGCGATATCAAAGGGACGATAGACGGCTTACTGTTTCAAAATCACTAGTCTTTGATACCCTAACTGTCTCGTTAAGCGCATTCCAAGAGAGCGCGCAGTCTTTCTGTCCCCGTCCTGATCTGAGCATTTTTTTTCGATTGCGAACGAATTCGCAATCGACCGCAATGGGGACGGAACATTACTCCGCGCTTTCGTTAGTCAACGCTTTTCGTTCAATTTTAACTTATTTTCCAACTCAATGCTTTTCAGCGGCCCGTTTTACAGAACATTGGCAATAGGCTTCGCAGAGCTGGTTACAAGAGAAGGTCGAGAAATTATTTTTGGCGACGTTGCACTTAAGGACACACTCCCGAGAATCGGTCTTTGGTGGGATAGAGAGTGATTCAAACCACGCCCAGCATTCGGCGTTGTAGCTGTCATTTTTCTTGGTCTCATCTGCCAACGATTTTATTGTAGATTGGACGGCGTCGATAATTTTTTGGCCGGTAGGCCGTCCATCTAAGTAGTGGTCGACAAAGCGATGGTCAAAGAAGCCAGGCTTTGGCGACTCGTTCACCATGTTGGGTGGCAAAGCGGCTGGAACCAAGCGAATCACGCTATCGGACTTGAGAGTGAAATAAGGACCGTCATCATTAACGAACCCGGCCGGCGTTGCCACCGCGACAATCCGAAACTGGGTTGCGGCTGGGTAGTAATCATTTTGCAGGATCAGTGAGGCATTGTTGGCAAAGAAATTCCCTTGAGAATGGGCCACGACGACAATGGAGCGGTCCAGATCCATTTGTTCTTCATAGCGAAACACATGATCGCTCAAATTATAACCTTGAAGGCCATCCAGGTCCTGTTTAACCATTGCGGCCTTCATGCTGTCTTTAAACCAATCGGGAGCAGCTGACCAATCCCACATCCACCGCCAAAAAGTCTTGCCGAAGTCGCCGCTTTTTTGTTCATAAACCTCAAGCAGTTGGTATGCTGCGTTTTCATCCTCATTATAGGCCAGATAAGAGCGCTCGCGATTCCAATTTTCAGTTTCATTGAGGTGCTTTGTTAAATGGTCGAGAGAGTTGTAGGCAGATTTTTTGGAGTTGAACATACCGTTTGCAAAAAATAGACTAGTCTCGGATGGGCACTGAGCATGTACCGCCAAAGTCCACGCCACCGAAACTGAAATCAGGGCGAAAACGGTACTTCGCATTGTTTTTCCCATGAGTTGATAATGGACATTTGAAAGACATGTCCACTAAGTTTGCCATGATATGCGATTCTCTTCCGGGCACGAGTATAAGTATTAAAAGATTCTGCGTCGAGGGCTTCATACACTGGGAGATCATCAAATTTTTCGTTTGTCGGAAAGGCAATTCCATAGCATTCCATTGCAACAGACTCCAAGTCTGCTAGTTTCATGGCTTCATTTGGCTGAGTCAGAATATATTGATTAACCTCCGCCAGGCGGGTTAGTGCCACTTTCTTTTTGTGGTCTTTTCCGTAGTTCTTTTTAATCCACTCCAGCACTTCTGGGCGAGGGTTGGAGCCTTCGTCAACAGCATCATTCTTATTTTTTGGACTACGCGTGAAGAAAAAAAACAAAGCAATCGCTGCAATGAGAGCTATTGTGGCTATAACCCATTTAAATTTAGAATTGTCGAGCATAAGCGATTCTACTTAGCAATTACTGCGCCATGAAAGTATTTTCAAAAACGAGCGTTTTCGAGGCTTCGCGGCTCACGCGATCTTTGTAACATAAGCGTTACGTTATAAAGATTTTTCAGTTTCAAAACCCGTCTCATAACTAGGGTCCATACCAACCGTTCCACTTGTGCAGTGACCCCGGTTTTGAAACCCTTGGTCTTAGGGGGTGACGTTATGCTCATCGGGTACGCCAGGATTTCCACGCCAGACCAGTCGCTGGATTTGCAAAAGGACGCCTTGGCAAAAGCTGGGTGTCGAGAAATCTTTGAGGATGTCGCAAGTGGCGCGAAGTCCTCACGCTGTGGCTTGGACCAAGCACTCCAATACCTCCGCCGTGGTGACACGCTCATTGTGTGGCGGCTTGATCGCCTCGGGCGCTCCCTCCGCCACCTGGTGGACATCGTGGCCGACCTTCAGACGCGCGGGATTGGCCTGCGCTCAATGCAAGAGAATATCGACACGGCCACCGCCGGCGGAAAACTGTTTCTTCACGTATTCGGAGCTCTCGCCGAGTTTGAGCGCGAGCTAGTCAGGGAGCGCACCCTGGCGGGGCTTAAAGCCGCAGCCGATCGCGGCCGCAAAGGTGGAAGGCCGCGGCTTATGGACGCTCGGAAAGTGCAACTTGCACAAACCCTGCATAAGGAAAAGGCCATTTCGATTGGTGAGATTTGCCGCACCCTCGGCGTCTCCAAGGGCACGCTTTATCGGAACTTGTAACTACGCCGCCAAGATTTCAATGGTCAGTTTTGGATAAAGAGCGGTCGCATATGCGAGCAACCTTTCAATTGAGTATCTTTCAATTTTGTAGTGCAAGACGCGGCTTGTTTCAGGTTCATCAAGACCAATCTTTTCGGCCAACTCTTTTTGCGTAATATTTTTTGCCAACTTGTATTCTAAAATTTTTCCGCAAAGCTTGTATTTGATCTTGTCACTTTCTGGTGCGTCTTTTGGAATGACGGTACTACCTATGACATCGTCCGATGACAGCTTCTTGAGCATTTCTTTTATTTTTTTTTCTTCTGGGTACCTTACGGTGGAGCCGTCTTTTAATTCAACTTTTCGTGCCACAACTACCTCCTAAAAGCATTTACTACGCCGATGTAGATTTCGTTTTTTTCTAAAAGCCAAATGAGCCGATAATTGACGCCGTTGAAACTAAGAGGATCAGTCTTGAAATACTGAAACCCATCACTCTCAGCCTCCGGAGCAAAGGTCTTCCCATCAAGCATTTGGACAAGACTCAAAATAACCTCATCGTCGACCGAATCACTGTGTTTAAGCTTGTAATGAGGGTCGATAATAACTCTGCTGACGGCTCTGGAATTGACAGTGATGGAAATCTTGTAGTCTCGCCGTTCATTCATACTCAGACTAACCTAACATAAGTTGTCAAATTTGACAACTTATGTTTTAAGGGCTCTACATTACCTGGCCGGAAAAATTCAATTAGACTGGCAGTCTGTAGCCCTGCGAATTCCCTCCATTCTGCATTATGTTGCGCAAAATCAACGCAACGCATACGGCAAAATAATTAGATATGGACAGCAAAGGTGACGAATACCTACAGTTAAAACAAAGCCTCTGCGGGGAGATATTATGGCAAAGAAGATCGCGTGTGTTTCTTTCAAAGGTGGTGTTGCAAAGACAAGCACTTCTGTAAATCTAGCTGCTGGCCTGAAGATCCAGCGACCGGACTCGAAGGTACTTTTGGTAGACACAGATCCGCAGGGCTCCGTCCGCGCATATTTTGGATTGCGTCTTAAAGATAAAGCAGACTTTGCTGGGTTTCTTATCGATGGAACCTTAGCCAACGATGGCTTCCATCAGATAAAGACAGATGGCGGCGATCTGGATCTATTCCTAACGTCGAAGCGGCTGGCAAGCCTTGAACAAGAACTCGCCGGAAAGCCTAAACAAGATGAATTGCTATCCGTAAGAATGCGAAAGTCCGGGCTGGAAAAAATTTTCGATTACATCATAGTGGACACCAGCCCTGCAATGGGACTCATGAATCTCAATGTGCTAACCTTTGTCGACGCAATTATTATCCCCGTAAATTTAGACGCATTCTCCGTTCCGACGATTGAGGGTGTACTTTCGAATCTGGAAACTCTTAAAGAATTCTATGACAAGGTTCCAGATATTCTTGGAATTCTTCCAACAAGGCTCGACTCAAGGTCCAGCGCAGAAAAGGGTGCCCTTGAAGGTTTGCGGGTACGTTACGCAAATAAAATAAAAATCTTCGACCCAATCGGCTCAGATGCTGGAGTTAAGAGAGCCGCTGTAAAGAAACAGTCGATTTATGATTTGAACGTCAGGGCAAGCGCGCAATACGAAATGTTCACAACAAGGGTGCTGGAGCAAATGAGTGGCGTCTAAGAATAAGATCGACTTATCTGATTTCAATTATGAGGAAGACGACGCGCATTCGCCAATGGGTTCTCTAGCGAAAAAGGCCAAGTCTACGCGGCCAGATGTTAGAAAAAGTAAGGAAGCTCCAGCTAATGAACACCCGTTATTGCCTAGCGTCTCTTGGGCGATGGAGCCGGTTACCCCTGTTTCCACATCTGAAAATACCGTTGAAGAATTAGCATCGCTTAAACCGTTAGCAGAGCGTGAGCAAACCGTTAGCAATGCGTCTCCTAATACGTTAGCAGGGCGTGAGCATAACGTTAGCAAACCGTTAGCAGGCGCTAGAGCGAGTAATGGAAGAAAAAGTGAAACCGTTAGCAATGCGTCTCCTAATACGTTAGCAGGGCGTGAGCATAACGTTAGCAAACCGTTAGCAGAAACGGATGTTTTGGGCTTGGTTGGTAAAGAGCGTAAGCTCCTCTTTTTCATTTTCCAAAAATGCGAGGCCATTGGCTCCCTAGAAACCCAAATAATAACAACAGAAGATCTCTTAATTTGTCTCGACGTAAGCTCAGTTCGTTTGAGAAATCTTATATTTAGACTTCAGGACGGTAAGAAGCTTATTCGGGTAACTAAAGTCCATATAGGACGATCTGGATGGAGACAGTTTGCTTTGGAAAAAGAATGTTTCCGTGTGATCCGAATGCACCTTTCATCCAGTAACTCGTTAGCAGAGCGTGAGCAAACCGTTAGCAATGCGTCTCCTAAACCGTTAGCGTATCCGTTAGCAGAGCCCTCTAGTAGTAGTAGGGATTTATTTATTAAAGAAGAATCTACTACTACTCAGACGGGCGATTTGATTTCGAGAATCGATCTCAGCTTGGTCAAGCACCTCGGCGTGACGACATCCGTTCTTTCACGGTGCGTCGAACTTTACCCAGTTTTGAAGCCCGAACAGCTCGAAGTTTTGGCCTATCGGTTCGCGGAGTTCGCGAAGGACCCCAAGAACAAGGTCCAGAACGCACGAGGATTCTTTATAAGCCTCGCCAAGCAGGCAAGTGAGGGTCAAGTACCCCTTGACCACATAGAAACGCCTGACGAGCGTTTAATGCGTTTATTCGTATCCCGCCAAGTTGATGCAAAAACCAAGCGGATTAACTTTGAGCAAAAGGCCCTGGAGTTTGAATGCGAGGTTTGGCTTGATTCGCTAGCTTTGGAAATGAAACTCACTCTCATTCCCGAGACCTCGCTTTTGAAGGAGGGTAGTGCCGCGCACGCGGCGATGCTCAAAAGTTACTTTGCCGACAACGTGTGGCCGGAGCGCAAAAAAATGATTCTTACCGCAACAGAGGCGACACCGTGAGAGAAACAAAGCCAATTCCAGTGCCCTTGATTGCTCTTGTCCTCTTGGGCCTGGTCGCATTTTTCTTGCGCGGGCTGTTTGCTTAAATGTGCGTGTACCCCTTAACCCGTAGGGTGTTAATGATTTTCGATTTTCGGATGAATGCTGCAAAGCCTTGATGCGACTGAGCTTCCGGTCGTGTAGGGAGTGGATTTCAGTTTGTGAATTTGCATAGGTTTAACCCAGAGTTTGCAGGGTCTTTGCATAGAGTTTGTAGTAGTTTTGCGAGGAGTTGTTTGGTGGTGGCAAGATCCATCAAATCAAACGCACCATGAGAATCCCAAAACACCGACGACACTAACAACGACAATCAGGCACCTACTGCAATTCACTCAATCCCTGGCCGACCCTTTATCTTTCGACCTCACCCTTCCTCCTCTCACATAGTTTTATTTTTTTATCATATCTAAATCCCCCTTTTACTGATCTTCGCTCTCTGCTATTTTTCCCGACCCCTTTCCATCGAAGAGGGGGAGGGGTCGGGAAAAATAGCAGACCCTGGCCGATTTCGTCTGAAGTGCACCACCCAATTTCATCGGAGTGCACCAGTCAATTTCATGCAAGTGCACCACCTGATTTCATAGGAGTGCACCACTTGTATTGGATCTGAGGAATTTTTCCTGTGAGCGTCAAAGACACCGAATAGGGTTTTTGGTCTCGTCATTCCCGGAGGTGGGGATGGCAATAACGCGGGAAACGGTTCCGATGCAGAATCAAATTTTAGAATTAAATGGGCAGGGTAAATCTGTCCGCGCGATCGCAAAGATCGTAGGCCGAAATCGGCGGACTGTTGCACGAATCATCGAGCGCGGCAAAGTGGTCGCGCCGAATGTCGAAACTCCTGAGTGGACGAAGTCCATCGATTGGGAAAAAGTTCGTCTGGAAGTCAGTCGCGGTGTTCAGGTGAACATTTTGGCTCGTGAACATGCCGGCGACAAAATCAGTTACGTTCAGTTCTGGCGCCAGTTCCACAAAACCTATCCTGAATTGCCGATGGTGACGATGCGTCTTGAGCACAAGCCTGGCGAGAAATCATTTTTTGATTACACGGAAGGGATCGACATTATAGACCTAACGACTGGCGAAGTCCGCGCAACGTCGCTTTGCTGTGGAGTGATGGCAATGAGCTCGTACACGTTCGGCGAGTTTACTTTTACTCAGCGTCGCGAGGACCTGACGCGGTCGATGGAAAACGCGTTTAGATACTTTGGCGGTGTCACGCCTTACGTGACGGTCGACAATCAAAAGGCTGCGGTCAATCAAGCTCACTGGTACGACCCGGATGTGAATCCGACATTTGTTGATTTTGCGAATCACTGGGGTTTTGCGGTGATCCCGGCAAGACCTTATCGGCCGCGGGATAAAGGCGCGAACGAATCTGGCATCGGTGTAATCCAAAAGCAATTTTACCAAGAGGTTCGCGACCGTCAGTTCTACGGGCTTGCGGAGCTGAACGTTGCGTTCCGGGAATACTTAGAGCGACTCAACGGTGCGGTGATGAAGGACTGGGGCGTGAGTCGCCGAGATCGCTTCGAAGGTGAAAAGCTTCTTTTAAAATCCTGTCCGGCGGCAAACTGGGAGCAGAGTGAGTGGCGCAAAGCCAAAGTCCACGCCGACTGTCACGTACAAGTTTTAAAGAAGTTCTACTCTGTGCCTTACAAGTTCGTCGGTCGCGAAGTTCGCGTTCGGGTGACTTCAAAGCTGATTGAAGTGTTCGATCACGATCTAAATGTGCTTGCCGCGCACACCAGACTTTTGGGTAAAGAAACTCACTCGACCGACATCCGCCACTACCCGGAGGAGAAAGTGGCGCTGACGCAGTTCTCGGTTCAGCTTGGACTTCGCGAGGCCGAGAAGATCGGCCCTGAGACGTTAAAGCTTGTGACTGCACTTTTAAGTGGTTCGTATCCGTTAAAATATTTGCGTCGTGTGCAAGGGATTTTGCGACTTTACCAATCATCTCGCGTAACTCGCAAGGGTCTTGAGCACGCGAGCAAGATGGGAATGACCTACGGAAAACTTCAGTTCGGTTACATCCAAGTAACGGCGGAATATTTTGATCGCAGCGGCAATCGGCCAAGCCTTGTGCGTTCGGCGCCCAAGAGAGAATTGGACGAAATATATTTACATAACCAAATCCCAAAACAGGAGGAGACATAGATGATCAATGACCAGATGAAGAGTTTATCGCATAGCTTGCGACTGTTCGGCGTGCACGCGAGCTTTGCAGCGCGTGCGAACCAAGCTGCGGCCGATGGTTTAAACCATCTCGAGTTTTTACGGCTCGTGCTGGAAGACGAGGCGATCAACCGCAAAGAGCGTGTGGCGAAGGCGATGACCACTAGGGCGAAATTTAGATCGGCCAGCGATCTTGAAGACTGGGATCAAACGTTCGACCGCGGTCTTACTAAAGCAAAGCTGCGCGATCTTGCCTCGCACGGTTTTGTTCTGTCGAATGAAAATCTTTTGATCCTTGGAAAAACCGGCGAAGGCAAAACGCATCTGGCGGTGGCTCTTGGCCGCAGACTATGCGCGGAGAATATCTCGACGTTGTTCTTGCCTGTGAATTTTTTGTTCGAAGAAGTTCAAGCTGCAAAAGCATCGGGAAAATACTTGGCCTACGTGAAGCGGCTATCGAATGTGCGCGCGCTAATCCTGGATGACTTCGGGCTTCGCAACTACACGCACGAGGAGGCAAGTGTGCTGGTGGATTTACTTGAAGACCGCCACCGTAAGGGTTCGGTGATCGTAACCAGCCAGGCCGATCCTCGTGGCTGGACGAAGCTTTTCGAAGATCCGCTGATAGCCGAAGCCATCGTCAACCGACTCGAGCACCCCAGCCAACGGTTAAACTTGAAGGGCGGAAGTTACCGCGAGAAATTACAAAACTTGCCGAAAGGTCTTGAAGCACAGAAGCTGCTCAGTTAAACAGCACGTCGCTGACGCTCCGCTGGTGCACTCCTACGAAATCAGGTGGTGCACTTCGATGAAATCGCCCA
>JANXMF010000203.1 GCA_025354795.1 Pseudobdellovibrionaceae bacterium | reverse complement strand
CCGACAAATCAGGTTTGTTTGAGGTGGCCGATGGCGGAACGCTTTTCCTGGATGAAGTCGGTGAATTGCCGCTGTCGATTCAGGTGAAGCTGCTGCGTGCGATTCAGGAACGTGTGATTCGCAGAGTGGGTTCCACCGAAGACACCAAGGTCGAAGTGCGCATTATCGCCGCCACCAATCGCGACTTAGAAGACATGGTAAAGTCCGGTGGTTTTCGCCAAGACTTATTTTACCGTTTGAATGTGATCAACATCAAGACCCCGTCGTTGCGTGAACGCCCGGAAGATATTCCGGCTCTCGCTATCCATTTTTTGAAAAAGTACAATGACCGTCTCACCAAGCAAATCGGTGGCATCAGCGCCGAAGCCATGGAGATGTTGAAAAAATATGACTACCCTGGCAACGTGCGCGAACTTGAGAATATTATCGAACGCACGGTCGCGCTTGAGGGCGGTGCCACCATTCTGCCCGAGAGCTTGCCACCCTTTGTGAATACGCCAACCGGTCGTAAAATGGCGTCGACCCATGAGATCCAGGTGACTGAAGAAGGCTTGGACCTGGACAAGATCATGGGACAAATTGAAAAGGAATTACTGATCAAGGCGATTCATGCCGCCGGCGGAGTTAAGAAACGCGCGGCTAAACTTTTAAGCATTACCTTTCGCTCGATGCGCTACCGGGTGGAGAAATACAGTCTGGGCTCGCTCGGTGACGACGATCTCGAAGATGAATCCGCATAGCCGGTGGTGCGTGCGGACTTTCTTGCTGTTAGTTTGATTTTTCAGGTGCAACCGGCTGTCGCGCTCGACGCGTTCGCCTGTGTGCGTGACCTTTTGCCGATCTCCACTGCCGCCTCCTTTCAAATTAAGCGCGAAGCGGTCGAAAGCCCGTTTATGGCGGCCGCCGATTTTATTGTATTTCCCGAAATCGAGCAGAATACTCTGAGTGGCTTCTTTGTTTACTCCGCGACTAAGGCTTCCTATTTCGACACCGTTCAAAGTAAACAAAATAACGCAACACCGCGGCCGCTGAGCGAACTGCTGCCCACGGCCATGCATACGCTTTACGAAATGGTGGCTCAGCCCGACGGCTTGGAAACCCTGACCCTGCAGTATCTGCCTGGCTTTGAAACTCTCGAGTCCACTCATAGCGGGCCGGTGTTTTTGGGCTCGTCGCTGTTACCGGTGATTGGCGCCTTTGTTTCGCGCTCGGGGGATTCGCTTCGTCAGGTCTACAACAATCCTGTTGAGGCCGGGGAAGGCAGTTTGAAAAAATGGATTTACGGTCACACCACGCGCAAGCCCGCGACGGCCGAGGAGATTCAAATCCGCCTCCAGCTGATGACGCTTTCTACCCTCCACCCTAAGAGCCCTGAGCAGATTCGCGAACCGCTGCAAAACGAGCTTAAATTGCGCAAGCGCTGGCTGCAGTCCCACAATCTGGATGAGGCGGCCTTTAAGAAGCTGACCCACGCGATGGAAACTACCTGCCGGGAATAGCCATATATATAGAGGGCCGGGAGCAATAGGTTCGCCATTGGCCTCTAATGTGGTTAATTCATCAATAAATACAGATACCTATGTTGAGATTACCTTTGCCAGGACGGGGAGGCAGCAGCTGGCTGGAGCTAAGGGATGAGGCCTTATCAGTGTTAAAAAACTAGTCGCCCCCTCCCCGAAAGTGTCACCTTTTTGTTCAGAGCTTGGCCCGGCGGTGGGCGCAAATACCGCGCGTATAAGCTGCAATTAACGCGAAGAGCCCGGCACGTCGTTTGTAATAATGATTGGTAAGGAGAATTTATGAAAGAAAATAAACAATTCTTATTGACTATCGTTTCGGTCCTCATGACCCTGTTCCTGGTCAACTGTTCTAGCGGTGGTGGTTCGAATAATTCGACACCCACAAATCCAAACGCGTACGGAAACTGTTCGCAGACGGCGTACAACGGCGCATACAACAACGGCGCATACAATACCGGTGCTAACAGCCAATATTGTAATGGTGCCGGCGGAGGAGGCTACGGCGGTGGTGGAACCGGCAACCCGGCTATGTGCCAAGGTCGTTGCGGTCCTGGCAATGTTTCCGTGAATAACGGACAAGGTTGCTTGCCCAAATATAGTTGTGGAGATTGTTACGGCTACTCGCAAGGTGGTTGTTACATCGGTGATTTCGCTCATCAATTCTACGGAATGTAGTTTAACGTTTTCGCTTTCATAAATTCCACGCACGAAACCCATGGCCGGTGGCTTTGGGTTTTTGCGTTTTTAAAGCTCTTTCTCCTGCGCTTCCACTTTTTCCAGCAACTCCAAAAGCTTCTCTTCGTTCTGCTCGATGGCGCGTGCGGTTTGGCCGAGCTCCTTGGCTAAAGTTTGAGCCTTCTCCCCTTGCGCGGTGAGAAGCTCGGTGGTGAGGGCATCGCGCTGGGTGCTCAGCTTCACGATTTGGGCTTCACAGGTTTTGATTTGCCTCTGCTTGGTTTTGAGTTCGGCTTGGAGGCGCTTGCGGTCCACGTTGGCTTTTTGCACCGGTGCGGGTGCCGCGGTCGCGGTCGGATTTGGCTTTTCAGCGGCGCGGTCTTTCAACACACCACGCTGGAGGCTCCAAACATATTCATCGTAGGTGCCGGGATAAAGTTCCACGCGGCCGTTGTGGATTTCCAAAATGCGAGTGGCAATACGACCGATAAAGCTGCGGTCATGGCTGACCACCACCACCGTGCCGGGATAGTCGCGCAGCGCCTCGGTTAAGGCTTCGACCGTGTCAAAATCAAGATGATTGGTAGGCTCGTCCATCAACAGCAGCGGACTGCGTTTTAGCAAGATTTGCCCGAGCGCGACCCGAGACTTTTCACCGCCCGATAAAACCTTGATGCGCTTTTGAATTTCGTCACCGGAAAAAAGCAACGAGCCGGCCATATTGAGAATGTCCTGAGGTTTGAGATCGCGATGGGCGGTACGTTGCAAAGATCCGAGGACCGTGTCGTCCAGATCCAACTGTTCGGCCACATGTTGGGAAAAATGCGAGAGCGAGACTTGATAGCCCAGCTGACGCTCGCCACTTAACAACGGCAAGTGGCCCGCGAGACTTTTTAATAGCGTCGATTTACCGGCGCCGTTGGCGCCGACTACGCCGACGTGGGATCCGCGCTCTAGGCGAAAGCTGACTTGTGAAAGAATTGGCGGGTGGTCGTCGCTGTAGCCCAAATTGGCACTCGCGAGGGTCAGTGAGTCCTTGCCCGTGTGAATGGGCGGCGGAATCTTGATCCTCGCACGCACGGGCAGGTCTTTGAGTTCAATCGATTGCATCTTCTGCAATTGCTTGAGCCGGCTTTGCGCTTGCTTGGCCTTGGTTGCCTTAGCGCGAAAGCGGTCGACAAAGTCTTGCATGTGTTTACGTTTGGCCTCTTGATTGGCGGATTGCGCGGCCAGCACCTGGCGCAGCTGGGCCTTCTGCTCAAAGTAATCGTCAATATGGCCGGGAAACTTGGTGATGTCGCCGCCCTCGACTTCGAGGGTGGCTTCGGTAGTACGCCTTAGAAATTCACGGTCATGGGAGATCAATAAGAATGCGCCAATATAACTTTGCAGGAAACCCTCGAGCGCCAGTACGCTCTCGAGATCGAGAAAGTTTGTAGGCTCATCAAGTAACATAAGATTTGGTTCTTGGCCGATCAAATAAAGCAGTTTCATGCGCATGCGCATGCCGCCGCTGAGAACGTGAAGCGGACTATTCATATGGCCTTGGTTGAGTCCGAGCTCAAGGCCCAGCTGTTTGAGTTCCCAAATGGGCTTCACGCAGTTTTGCGCTAGATACTCTTCGGCGG
>JANXMF010000186.1 GCA_025354795.1 Pseudobdellovibrionaceae bacterium | reverse complement strand
TTCAAGTGCCACGGTTACTGCTCCTAAACAAGTGCATCCTCAGTGCCACCGCGGGCAATCAGAATCTTGCCTTCTTGCTCTAAACGGCGTGCGACGTTGACAATTTCCACCTGGGCCGACTCGACGTCGGACAAGCGCGCGGGCCCCATGCTGGCCAAATCCTCTTGCAAGAGTTTGGCGGCACGTTGCGAAATATTTTTGAAGATCTTGGTGCGAATCTCTTCGTTGGCGGTCTTGAGCGCCAAGAGAAGTTTGTCGTTGGGAACCTCTTTGAGCATGGTTTGAATACCCTTGTCGTCGATCTTGGCGATGTCTTCGAACACGAACATCAGCTTGCGAATCTCCTCGGCCAGAATCGGATCTTTTTCTTCGATCCGCGACATAATCGCGGTCTCGGTATTTTTGTCCATAACGTTGAGCATTTCGGCGACGGGCTGCACGCCACCAAGCGAAGCTTGCTCGACGGTTCCCAGCGTAGACAATTCCTGTTTAAGCACGCGATCCACTTCGGCGATCAATTCCGGCGCCACATGATCGAGGTTACTTAAACGCAAAACCACTTCCGCTTGCAACGATTCCGGCAGGCGTTTGAGCACCTCGCCCTTTTTCTCTGGCTCAAGATGGGCCAGGATCACGGCAATGGTTTGCGGATGCTCGTTTATTAAAAAGTTGGAGAGCGACTTGGCGTCGACCAACTCCAAACTCTCGAGATTGCGCGCGGCCGGCGAAGCCGCTGACAGATGACCAAGAATACCGCGGGCCCGCTCTTCACCGACAGCGTCCACAATCGTGTCTTTGCTCATGGAGTTCTCCGAGAAAATGTAGTCCGCCGACTCACTCACGAGCTCATAGTACTCTTCCAGTACGCGTTTGGTAACCTCGACCGGGACGATGCGATACTTCTGCATCATGCTGAGCAGTTTGCGCACATCACCGTCGTCGACAAACTTAAATAGTTTCTTGGTCGACGCGGGCCCCAAGTAATTCACCAAAATGGCGGCCTTTTCGAAGCCGCGCAATTCTTCATACTTTATGTTCTCAAGCCGATTGAGTCGAATAGGGGTCATGTGTCTCTCCTCGATAGCCACAGACTAAAGGCGCCGGCGGCTTTTTCGCCGTCAAGTTCCATCAGGTTCATAATCCGCTCCTTCAGCAACTCGCTCTCGGCTTTGTCGGGATCAAGTGATTCTTCAAGCACAGGCAGAGCCCCGCTCATGCCAGGCAGTGAGCTGTCGACGGACTGCAGTTCTTCCAGCTCTTCGATGGTTTTGGGCAACATGTCTTCCACCGTGTCTTGGAAGCTGTCGGTGATCCAGCGCATGAACGGGCGCACCACCACGAAGAAGAAAAGACCCAAGCTCAAGCTTAAGATGAGCCATTTCATTAGCGACTGGAAAAGTTTTTTGCGTTCGAGTGTGGTGAGTAAGCGCTCAGCTTCGGAGAAATCCTCCTTTTGGAAGGCGATATTCTCCACGGTCACAGTGTCACCACGGCTAGCGTTAAAGCCCACGGCGCCACGAATGATTTGCTCGAGTTTTTTCATTTCTTCAGGCGAGCGGGCGGCCCAGGTCTCGACCAGATTGCCGTCCTTGTCTGGCGCCATTTTGACGATACCATCCACCAGGACGGCCACCGACAGCCGCTCGATTCCCCCCGCCGATTCCTTCACGTTTCGCACAGTCTTGGGCACTTCGTAATTCGACTGCTTAAGTTCCTTGCGCACGTTTTGCTTAAAGCCCACAGTGCCGGTGTCTTCAGCACCCGGCAAATTGGAACGCGTGCCGGGGATCCCGGTGGGATTGGTGCGCGCGCCGTCGAGCACCTCCTCTTCGGTCTGTTGCGATTTCAGAGCCGTCCCATCGGCGTTGACTTCCTCTTCGGTGAGGTTGCTTGAGCGCGGATTGAGCGACGCATCCACCCGGGCAATGACTTTTCCGGAACCCACCACTTTGGTCAACACCTGCTCGATGCGATCTTCAAAGCCTTCTTCGACTTTTTGCTTCATTTCCATCAGTTCGCCGGTGATCGCCGAATCGCCCGCGTAATGTTTGGAAAGCGTCTTTCCGCGCGAGTCCACCACGGTGACTTTTTCAGGCTCAAGATTTTCCACCGCGCTTGCCACCAAAAAAGTAATGCCGCGAACTTGCTCCGGTGAGAGATTCTTGCCTGGATTCAGCTCCAGGACCACCGAGGCCGAGGGTTGCCCACCCTCTTCGAGAAAAGTTTTTTTCTGCGGCATTGCCAGTAAAACTTTAGATTGTTTGACCGCGTTCAAGGTGTTGATCGCGCGCATAAGTTCGCCCTGTAGGGCGCGCTGGTAATTGATTTTTTGCGCGTAGGAAGTGGTGCCAAAGTCTTGCTTGTCAAAGAGCTCGAGGCCTGCGTGCCCGACGCGCGCCCCGCCAAGCTCGGTCATGATCGCCATTTGGGTGGAGTGGAGCAGTTCCTTGGCAATCATAATGGTCGCGCCATTGTCGGCGATCCTAAACGGCACCCCACGCTTTTGCAGCTGATCCACCACTTGCGGCAACTGATCGGGTGGCACGTTGGTAAACAACGGCACACTGTTGGAACCGCCGAGTAACACCACCGCCACCACCAGCGCGAGCACC
>JANXMF010000166.1 GCA_025354795.1 Pseudobdellovibrionaceae bacterium | reverse complement strand
TTTCGCGGTTTAGTTTTTCGCCAGCAATTTCGCCATGGCGGAACCCATGTCGGCAGGGCTTTGGACCACGGTGATGCCTGCAGCGGTGAGGGCCTTCATTTTTTCCGCAGCGGTGCCGTGGCCGCCGCTGATGATGGCGCCAGCGTGGCCCATACGTTTTCCGGGAGGGGCCGTGGACCCCGCGATAAAGCAGGTTACCGGTTTTTTGAATTCGCGCTTGATGTACTCGGCGGCTTCTTCTTCGGCGCTGCCGCCGATTTCGCCGATCATGATCACTGCGTCGGTGCCGCTGTCTTTATTAAACAATTCTAGTACGTCTATAAAATTGGTGCCATTGACCGGGTCGCCACCGATGCCGACACAAGTGCTTTGGCCGAGGCCGACATTCGACAATTGAAAAACCGCTTCATAGGTCAAAGTTCCCGAGCGCGATAGCACGCCGATGCGACCTTCTTTATGAATGTGCCCGGGCATGATCCCGATTTTGCAGGCTCCTGGGGTGATGACGCCGGGACAATTCGGTCCCACCAACCGGGTCTTGCGTCCGATCAAGTAGCGCTTCACCGCAACCATGTCCATCACGGGAATGCCTTCGGTAATACAAACCACCAAGGGGATTTCGGCATCGGCGGCCTCCATGATCGCGTCAGCCGCAAACGGCGGCGGAACATAAATCACCGAGGCGTTGGCGCCCGTTTTTTTGACCGCGTCTTCAACAGTATCGAAAACCGGCAGACCGAGATGGGTGGTCCCGCCCTTTCCGGGTGTGATACCGCCGACCATCTTGGTGCCGTAGGCTATAGCCTGTTCGGAGTGGAAAGTTCCCTGTGAACCGGTAAAACCTTGGCAAATGACTTTGGTGTTTTTATCAACGAGAATCGACATTTTAAGCTCCCTTCACCGCGCCAACAATGGCTTTGGCGGCGCTGCCCAGATCATCGGCGGCGGTAATATTGAGTCCGCTTTCTTTAAGAATCTTTTTGCCCAACTCCACGTTGGTGCCTTGAAGACGCACGACCAGTGGAACCTTTAAGCCGAGTTGTTTAGTGGCAGTCACGATTCCATCGGCGATGATGTCGCACTTCATGATGCCGCCGAAAATATTGACCAAAATGCCTTTGACGCTGGGATCTTTGAGTATGAGCTTGAACGCCTCGGTTACTTTTTCTTTAGTGGCTCCGCCTCCGACATCTAAGAAGTTCGCGGGCAAACCGCCCGAGAGCTTGATAATGTCCATGGTTGCCATGGCGAGGCCGGCACCATTGACTAAACAGCCGATGTTGCCGTCGAGTTTAATAAAAGCCAGGTCGTGCTTGCTGGCTTCAACCTCAGCCGGATCCTCTTCGTTTAAATCGCGATATTCGAGAATATCAGAATGGCGAAAGAGCGCATTGGAATCAAAGTTGAGTTTGCAATCCAGAGGGATGACTTGTGCATCACCGGTCTCAACCAACGGATTGATTTCAGCGAGAGAACAGTCAGACTCTTTGAAAACGCGATAGAGTGAGAGGAAAACTTTGACCGCGCGGCCGGTGGCTTCGCCACGGAAGCCGATTTTGAAAGCCAATTGCCGGGCCTGGAAAGGCTGCATGCCCACGGCAGGGTCGATCACTGCTTTGTGAATTTTTTCAGGAGTTTTATGGGCCACCTCTTCGATGTCCATCCCTCCTTCGGAGCTAGCCATCATCACCACTCGACCCTCATGACGGTCGAGGAGTACGGCAACGTAATATTCCTTTTTGATATCGCAGCCTTGTTCTATATAAACTTTGTTTACTTTCTTACCTTCGGGGCCGGTTTGAGGCGTGACCAGATTCATACCGAGCATTTTAGCCGTTAAGGCCGCGACATCGTCCAATGTTTTCGCGATTTTGATGCCCCCTCCCTTGCCGCGGCCGCCGGCGTGGACTTGGGCTTTGACGACCCACACATTGCCGCCGATTAATTTTGCAGCTTTGCTGGCTTCTGCGGGTGAGCGCACCATTTGCCCGCGCAATACGGGGATGCCAACCTTCTTGAGAATTTCCTTCGCCTGATATTCATGTATGTTCATGTCCTAGACGGTACCAGGTTCTTTTTTGCGAGGCAACCTCGCTCAAGGGCCGGGCAAAAGCTTTTTCCAGACCCGGCGTAAGTCGCTAATAAATCCCGTCTGCATTGCTGGAGTCACTGGGCCTATCTTAAACTAGAGGGGCAACCGAGGGAGAGCTATGTTCTGGCGGATCATTTTGATTTTTGCATGTATCTCACCACCACAGGCATGGAGCGCCGAGGAATCCGAACCCGCGACAAAGAAAAGTGAGATCTCGGAAATTCTCGACAGCATGGGCTACCCCGAACTGCAGGTGGTTCCCCGCGCCAGCGAACGTCTGGTCCTAGAAGCCAAAAGCGAAGATTTATTCACCCACTGGCCGATTCAAATTTCCGGATTGGCGACTCTCTTCGTGGGCTTTACCGCCAAGAGCACTCAACGTCCTGACTTGAGTGACAAACAAAAAAGTGATGCCACCACGATCGCTGCCGCCACCTTCGCCGTTGGTTTGGGCTGGATCGCCGGCACCGCGATTCTTGCCGCCCAACACCCCTACCGCGCAGGCTCAAATGCGGTGAATAAAAACACCGGCAAAGATGAGCGCTCCACCCTGCTGCGCGAACGCCTTTCGGAAGAGGCGCTCGAACGGCCGGCGCGCGTGATGCGCGTGCTCGAAACGGTTTCGATCGTGACCAACTTCAGCGTCAACGCGATGGCGGCCGTGCATGCCACGGACAGCGGCAAAATCACCGCGGGCCTCGGTGCACTTATGGCCTTTTTGCCGTTGATGTTTGAAGATCACAGCATCAGTGTCTTTGAGAAACACACCGAGTACAAACGCAAGATCTACACGCCGGTCAAATCGGCGTCATTGAGTTTCGATGGGCAGAGCAAAACGTTTACGCCGATGACACAATTGACATGGGCATTTTAACCACCGCGACCTGCGCAGTTTTACTGTGCGCCGCCTCGGCGGTGCACGGGAGCAGTGAGGACAGCGTCGTCGACGAACACGCGCTCGCGGTCGCCCGCCAAGCGAAACTGCTTTGCCACTCCACCGACGAGTACATCAAAACCCTAAAATTTTTGCGCCAAGCAAAAGAGCTGATTCTCACCGAAACCACTTCACGTTTGGTGGCCGAAAAAGTGGCGCGCGGCTGCGATGGCGCGTCCGAGCGCTTTTCACGCGTCCTGGTGCTGTTAAAAACCGTGGGCCTGTCCGATCGCAAAGCTCTGGCCCTGGCGCTTGATTTTTCAAGCCAGTCGCCCGAGATACAAAGGAATTTCACCGAGATTTTCACCCGCGCCTTTTTGGGTGAATTTTTTGATTATGATTATCAGCGGGCGGCGACTCTCGCTTATGAATTGTCGCGCGATTACCACGGCGATCCGGTGCAGGTGCGCGAGGATTTTATCGAGTTGGTGCGCTACTGCAAAGACGGTAAGACTTTGGATCTGCCGAGCAGCGTATGTGCCGAGCTCACTATTAAGCTTGCGCGTTTGAGCCAGTTTTTTCCCTCAGGAGTACGTCAAGAATTTTACAAACTGTACAAAGCGCTGCGCGAAAAGCGCGAATTTTCTCTGAACGTGAAGAGTGCCCTCGAAGTTTCCTACAGCGTTTTAAAAAATGGCCCCACCGCGCCTGACAATTTTTTCGCCGCCTTTACCTACGCCACCAGAAAAGACGGCCTGGACGTCAACAATCGTCAGGCTTTGAGCTTTGCCTTGCGGATGGCCGATCGCTCTTACAGTGGAACTAAAGTTCCATTAGTCATGCCGTCCAGTGAAGGCAAAAATGCGCCGTCTCTGCCTTAGCCTACTCTTTTGGAGTGCGTTCGTGCATGGCACTGAAACGGCGGACAGCTGGAAAAGCGTCGAGCTGGAGTGGGAACCGGTTGAGAATGCCATGAGCTATGAAGTACGGCTGACCCCAACGGCGGGCGGTACAGCTCGCACTTTCAAAGCTCAAGAAAACCATCTCACTCAGGAAGTGCCTGTCGGCACCTACACGCTCGAGGTGCGCTGCTTGGACAAGAACGGCGAAACCTATAGTCCGTGGAGTGCCGGTAGCACGCTTGAAGTGGCGATTAAAGAAATCATGCCGATCAGCCCAGAAGATAACAGTGTCATCGATGCGGAAGGCGATAAGAAGCAGGCCATTGAATTCAAATGGTCACCAGTGGACAAAGTGAAGATCTACACGCTCAAAGTGTGGAGCAGCGACAAAAAAGACAGACCCTGGATATTTACCGGTACCGAAACCAACAAGAAACTCGCGGTGCCCCCAGGCCAAGTTTACTATTGGCAGGTGAGCTTTGAGAGCGCCAACGAGACCGACTATGTACAGCAGCCTAAAGTGTTTTCATTTACTGTTCAGGGTACCAAGCTGCTCATGCCTGAGATCACGCGTGTGGCCGCAACGCAAATGCTCAAGTGGCCTGAGAATCCTGATGCGAGCGAATTTAAACTGCGCTTTTTTTATCATTACTTGGATGAGACCGAATGGACGCTCGTTCGCGATGCGGAAGTGACGGCGGCGCAGTGGCCGGCTGGAAAATTGAAAGCGGGGATGTATAAAGTTGAAGTGATCGCCACGGCCCCTCGGCGCATGTCTTCGGATCCCGGCGTTTTAGAGTTCACGGTGAAGCCTAGTACCGCGGAGCTCACGCAGGCGCTCGCGGGACGCTAGTCAGGCCCACGTGTACACAACCCGTGGTGACCGCCAAAACCCGCGTGGAGCGAACACCATCAAACGATTTTTTGCGGCGACTCGATCTCGAAGCATGGAACTTTTTTTACCCATCTGCTCAAATTTGCGATTTGATAAACAAACAAAATTCGTAACTGGTCAGCAGCTACGTGATGAAGGCGGGAAGTTTGCCTTCAAAGAGATGCGTCAACGCTTCAGTTGGGCCGACTCCGTTCTTTCTGCAAGTTGAGAGATAACTTCGGATGCGGCAGAAGATCCTCGCGCCATCC
>JANXMF010000146.1 GCA_025354795.1 Pseudobdellovibrionaceae bacterium | reverse complement strand
CGTTGTGCGCAAAGAGCGAATTCCTTTCGATGTTCTGATTCGGCTGCACAATAAAGTCCACTTCACCCCCGACAAAGCAGTGATCGCCAGCTTGCTGATCGGTCTGGTAAAACAAAAAGCGGAAGAAGAAGTTTTGGTCGCCACCGGCTTTGACAAATGGGCGCCGCAATTGATCAAGATCCGGGCCGATTTTATGGCGCAGAAGCAGGCCGAACAAAAAGAATTCAAAGCTGGCTTGTGGGAAAAGTTCGAGTTTCTAAAAAACCAGCGCATGACGGTTCAGGCACGGCGCGTGCTCAATCGCCTGGTGCAGCTCTATCCCGAGGATCAGGAACTGCGCACCACCAAACAAAATTTCGACGAGCAGCACGCGCGCGAAGTCATCGCCAACCACGTCGCGACCTTGCAGGCCGGCGCCCGTGAGCGCACACAGACTAGCACTGGGCCGGCGGATGAAGAAATGCTTAAGAACTTTTTACGCGAGGGGGAGATTCTCGCGGTGGATCACCGCGAATTCGCGCTGGATATGGCAGTAGCCTTTTGGTTTTTGGAAGACTATTATCGATCTCTTGAGATCTTGGCGTGGGCTCCTCCGAGTGTCGCCGCCGATTGGATGCGCGCCGATGTGCTGTTTGCCGCACGCCGTTTTATTGAGGCATTGGAACAATTGAACCAGCTCGAAGCCAAATACATTGAAGATCCCGAAACCACTTTCTCAGCAAACTACTTGCGCGCTCAATGCATGCATGGATTGGGTCAGCCCACTCAGGCCTTGGAGATCATGCAAAGCATAGTGCGCGCACGGCCGCAATATCGCTCGGCCCACGCCTTTATTCTCGAGTGGTCCGCCGGAGCGAGCTGGGGATGACACGCTCGAGGATTTTCAAAATTGCGGTGATCGCCGGGCTCTGCTTTTTGCTCGGGTTCAGTTACAACTATCATTTGCCTAGATTCGAATCTTTTTTACTAGTGGAGATCGAACGCCTCAGTCAAGAGCATTCACCGGTTCGGGTATGGGCACAAAGGTTGAAATTTCATCTGCTGCCGCTCGGAATCGTACTCGAGGATGTCAAAATCCTCGCGCAGCCTCCGCTCGATCAATATCTCGCGCCCGCGACTTTGCGCCAAGTGGGAGTGCGCCTGGCACTATGGCCACTCGTGCGAGGGGAAGTGCGCTTCAGCCAAATTTACCTCAGCGATTCCGAGCTTAATATTTTTTTAAAGAACGATTTGTTCGCGACGCCCAAGCACGCGCCCAAAGTGCGCCTTGATTTTGATCAACTCTACCGGCTGCCAATTGATGAAATTTCACTCGAAAATGTGCAAATTCAGGGGCGCCTCGATCCGCAAAACGTGGTGTTTCGAATAAGTGACTTAAGTCTCCTGGTGGAAAACCGCTTTCAATCGTTGTTTGTCGAAGTGAGCACGCCCCGTCTGCTGGTAAAACCCAGTGGCCCGTCAAAACCGATCGCCGCGCAAATCGAGCTGCGCTCCCTGGTTGAGGCGCAAGAAATTCAGATCTCAGCACTCAAACTAAAAGCCAATGACAGTTTTATTGTCGCGAGTGGGCGTTTCACCGGCGACTTTGCCGCAGGCCTGCTGGAAAATGGCGAGTGGGATGCGCGCAGTAAAATGCATTTGGCCGATATCAATTTGTGGGAAAGCGTATTCTTTCTAAAGCCTTCGGTTCCTCACCTCGAAGGCCAGCTGGAATTCGATATGAATGCCAAGGTCAGCAAGACTGAAGGCTACAAACTCGACGGTCAACTCAACACCCGCGACGTCGTAATCGACAAGTTCGTGGTCGGTCAGCTGCAAGGTCATGTGCAGTCAAATATGAAAACCGTCAGCAGCGATGCGATTTCGATTGAAAATTCGGCCGGAAGGATGGAGCTCAGCAAAGTGCAGCTGACGCTGGAACCGAATCCCCATATTTCCTTGAATTTAAAAGTACCAAAATTGGAAGTGCATCAGCTGCTCGAAAATCTTGCCGTTAAACACGTGCCAGTCTTGGTGCCCGTGAAGGGCGAGGCCAGCTGTCAGGGCGAGTGGCAACAAGAGCCGGAGATCACCTGCCAGATCAAACTCGCGACCGGCAAGATCCATGTGGACAGCGGACGCCCAAAATTTTCCACCATCGTTGAACTGGGCGACTCAATGGCCAGCGGCAGCGCGCGCGTGACCGCGCACCAAGTGGAATACAAAGCCGACGTCACCAGCGGGCAGTCGAGCGGGCATTCCGATGGAGTAATTAACTACGACACCGGTTTTAAAATCAATTATGTAGGCGACAAAGTGGATTTTGCCGATGTGAAAAACCTGGTGAATTTAAAACTGCAAGGCCTGGTGAAGGTGAGTGGCAATACCATCGGCACTTCGGATTGGGCCACCATCGACCTCAACGCCGAGGGCAAAGACTTGTGGCTCGAGGATTACCCGCTGGGCGTGGTCTCCAGCAAAATGAATTACAAGGCCGGCAAATTGCATTTTACGGGTATCGAAGGTGTTTACAATGTCTCGCGCTATCAAGGCTCGGTGGATCTTGATCTAGACAAGAATCGTATCAAGATTTCAGGACAGGTTCCCTTCACCGACCTCAAAGACATCCAAGCTCTCGTTCAGCGCAAGATCGTATTGCCGGCAAGTGTGTCGGGGACCGGCACCGCCAAAGTCGAGGCTGATGGCCCGTTTCGCTTTCAGGACTTGAATTACGACTTTCGCTCTAGTTTCTACCGCGGCCAAATTGCCGGCGAGGCCTTTGACGATTTGGTTTTTCACGTCAGATCCGTCAACGGCTTGGTCAAAAGCGAAAAAATCATGTTGACGAAATCCAGTGGCGTAGTCGATGTCAAAGGCCAGATCACGCCCACCGGTGAAATCGATACGGTGGCGGTGGGCCACGGGCTGCGGCTCGAACAATCGGAAAATATCTCAGCGATGGGTCTTGATTTGCAGGGTCTTGCCGATTTTACCGTTTTGGTGCGCGGACAACTGCCTCACCCACGCATCGAACTCAATGGACGCTTGTCAAAAGTTGTGCTCGGGGACCGCGCCACCGAGGATTCCGTTTTTAAACTGAGCTTCTTAAGTGACCGCATGGAAGGCTCGGGCCAATTTCTTGGCACCACCCTGCTCACCGACTTCACCTTTCCCTATGAAAAGGCCGCGCCATTTTTATTCAAACTGAAAACGAAAAAATGGGATTTCACCACCCTATTTTCGCTGATCTCACGTTCGGCGCGCCAAATTGACCTTAACACCTCGGTCAGCATGGATATGCGCCTGCAAGCCCCGCAAGGCGGCTTCTGGGCCTCGACCGGTCAGGTGCGCCTCAATGAATTTGTGATCCGCAAAGGCACAAAAGTGATGTCGGCGGAAAAACCTATGACTTTGAATTTCAAGCAAGGCGTGGTGAATTCGCAAGATTTTGCCCTCACTTCGGGCGAGAGTTACTTAAAATTGGACGTGGCCGGCCTAAGCCGCACCAATCTCAACGCCTCACTCAACGGCAAGATGGATTTGAGTCTACTGGCTGTGTTTACTCCGTTTATCTCCGATCTGCGCGGCAATATGGCGCTGTCGATGGATCTCAAGGGAAATGTGGAGAAGCCTTACCTCAGCGGCTCCGCCTATATTGACCGCGGATATGCCAAGTTTAACGATCTCTATCATCCCTTCGCCAATATTCGCGCCGATGTTTTGTTTAACGACAACCAAGTCATGGTCAACACTTTGCGCGCCGACCTGGCCGGCGGAAAAGTTTCTGGCGAGGGCAAGATCACTTTTTCGGGCAAGTCGCGGCCAGTGGACGTCAAAGGTACATTTTCCGACGTGAAACTCAATGTGCCCGACGGTTTTCACACTCAGGGCTCAGGCAACGTGGCGATTCGTGGTGATCGCTTTCCCTATCAGATGGATATTAACTACGAGGTCACCGGTGGCGAGATAGTTTATGAGGTCGGGCAAAAGACCGATGGTATAGCCACGGTTAAGGCCAGCCCCTTCTTGCCGCGCACTCTGGACTTAGATATCTTCCACCCATTTAATTTTGGTCTCGACGTGAATTTTAAAAATCCCATTGTCATCAACAATCATTTCCTGCAGGCCTCGGCCACCGGCCGGGTGAAGGTCAATGGCACGCCGGATCGCTTGCTATTGAATGGTTCGTTTACGCCTATCCAAGGCGGCAAGGCGTTTTTTAACGATGCGCCGTTTGAAATCTCCTCTGGTTATGTTGAGTACAACAACACTCCGCCGGACGATCCTAAAATCTATTTGACCGCCAACGCGCGCGTAACCGACACAGTGGCTGACGAGTCCGGACGCTCGACCCAAAATCAATATGACGTGAGTCTTTTGGTACAAGGCCACGGCCAAGCGCCGCAGATTACCCTCGCTTCGCAACCTCCTCTCGGTCAGCGCGAACTGATTTCGCTGTTGGCGCTTGGCACGACCGGCGCTCCGCAGGGTGAAGAACGCAAGACCTCGGAGACTCAATCAGCCAATCCCTCGGCGGCACTCGGCGGAGCCCTATTGCAGAAAGCAGGCGGCAAACGCGTTAAGGAAACCTTTGGCGTGGATTTGAAAGTGTCGTCGTCCCAAGCCACCACCGAGAATGCCTCGTCACCAAAAGTCACGCTGAGTAAACAATGGACGCCTAAACTGGGCGCTTCGGCCTCCACCACCATTGAAGCCAATCCCAATAATAACGTAAAGCTCGAATATAAGATGGACAAAAACGTGTCTGTGATAGGCTCTTGGGATGGCCGCGAAGCGCTTCGCGACCAAACCAAGGACACGACGCGAAATGTGTTGGGTTTAGATTTGCAATATAAAATGCAGTTTAAATAGGTGAAGGACAAGTTGCGCGGTTTTCTATTCGTCAGTCTTTTATTGTTATTGTCCGCCGCGGCCCACGCTGTGCCGTTCACCATGCGTGAGATCGCGCCGAAGGACGAAGAGTATCTCAAAAAATCCCTGCCGCGCCTGTTTAGCGAGCCCGACGTGGCACTGTTTGATGAAGCTATCCGCGTGCTGATGACCCGTGGTTCCTATGAAAACATTTTTGTTGAAAAACGCCCCAATGGCAGCTTCGAAATTATCGGTAAGCCTCTGCGCACGGTGGAAGAAATTCATTTTAGCGGCAACAGTGAAATCAGCGAATCCTCTCTGCGGGAATTGATAGATTTCAAGATCGGCGATCGTTTTGACCGCAAACGCGCCGTGGCCGCCGGCGAAAAAATGAAAAATTACTACGGCGAACATGGTTTTTTTAACACCGTGATCGAGCTGAACTTTCAAAAGGCCGAGAGTAAAAATATTCGCCTCATGTTCAATATCGACGAAAAGGCCCCGTGCAAAGTCAAGGGTCTCGAATTTGTAACGGCCAATACCGATTTGCGTACGCTTCTCAACTCGCACTTCAAATGGCTGCGCAACAAGCCCCTCACCACCGAGCGCATTCACGAACTCACCCAAGACCTCGACAGCTTGCTGATCGACCGCCGTTACATGGCCTCGGAGGTGGTCGGACCCGATGCACGCTATAATCCGGAAAAGACCGCCGCCTACTTACAGATCGATGTGCGCGAACCTTATAAATATGAATTTTATTTCAGCGGCAACTTGCTCTTCACCACTGCCGATGTTTATCATGGCCTCGATTTGAAAAATCGCGAGCGTAAGAACGTGGACCCCTCCAGCGAAGGCTCTGAGCGTTTACGCCGGGCTTATTTGGACAAAGGCTTTCCGCACGTGCAAATCGACACCAAAGTGGTGAATCCTAAGGGCACTTACCTCAAACGCGTATACTACAGCATTCACGAGGGTCCGCGCGTGCGCATCAGGGCCATCGAGGTGCAAGGCCGGGCGTCG
>JANXMF010000141.1 GCA_025354795.1 Pseudobdellovibrionaceae bacterium | reverse complement strand
TGTCCCTGGAATTGGTACCGCCGAATGCGCCCGCTATCGGAGTACCTTGCGCCACCAGTGCGGATTATGCATCGCAAGTTCAGGTGCTGAAAGCCGGGAATCTAGCCATGCGCAAAACGGGCTAATTTCTACACCCTAGTTGCTGCGTGAAAAGTCAAACTCGCTGGGTGGTTTAGTTGTGGATCTCTCGGCGTCTTACTTGTTTTAATGGTCACGTTTCTTCTTAGCGTGGGCATCGCTGAACATTTTTAAGATATTGCTGCGGGTGAGCAAGCCCTGCAGTCGGCCATTGCCGTCGACCACGGGAATGCGGTGGATTTTGTCCTTCACAGTCACTGTGGGCGGGATGAGTTTTGAATCCGACATAATACTCTTATCGGAAATTGCCAGCCCTTGATTCAGCCGACCTACGTCTAGTTCTTAATTCGGTAGCCGCTGCGGAAGATCGCAGTGATACACCCGAGACACGCGAGCATAAATAAAAATGTCATACCTAAACTCAATTCGACGCTGACATCCGAGGTGCCGTAAAAGCTCCAGCGAAAGCCGCTGACCAAATAAACCACGGGGTTGCACAGTGTGACCTTTTGCCAAAACGGTGGAAGCATATTGATCGAATAAAAGCTTCCGCCCAGAAACGTGAGAGGCGTGATCACCATCAGCGGAATGATCTGCAGCTTTTCAAATCCGTCCGCCCAAATACCAATGATAAAGCCGAATAGGCTAAAGGTCAGCGAAGTGAGCACCAGAAAGGCCAGCATCCAAAAGGGATGCACCACACTGAAGGTTACAAACATGCGCGCGGTGAGCAAAATGACTATCCCCACCACCACCGATTTGCTGGCGGCGGCTCCCACATAGCCCACCACAATTTCCACCGCCGAAATCGGCGCCGAGAGAATTTCAAAAATAGTGCCCACAAACCGGGGCATGTAAATTCCAAACGAGGCGTTGGAAACGCTCTGGCTCAGCACCGATAGCATGGTGAGACCGGGCACGATAAAAGCGCCATAGGTGACGCCCTCGATATCGGTCATGCGCGAACCGATGGCCGAGCCGAATACAACAAAATACAATGAAGTGGAAACCACGGGCGCGAGCAGACTCTGCGTGATGGTGCGAAAAAAACGCGCCATCTCAAAACCATAGATGGCGCGAATGGCCTGTATGTTCACGCGCGGCTCCCCACAAGATTAACAAAAATATCTTCCAATGAACTTTGTTTAGTTTGTAAGTCCTTAAAGTCGATGCCGCGATCGCCAAGCCTTTTGATCAGCTCGGCGATTCCGGTGTGCTCGGCGCGCGTGTCAAAGGTGTAAATAATTTGCAAACCGTCGTCGGTGAGCGCGAGCTGCGGATCGCATAAATCCGCGGGCAATTCCTTTAACGGGGTGTTCAGATTGAGCGTCAGTTGTTTTTTACCCAGCTTGCGCATCAATGTGGCCTTTTCTTCAACCATAATGATTTCACCGCGATGGATCACGCCGATCCGGTCAGCCATCTCCTGCGCCTCGTCGATATAGTGAGTCGTCAAGATAATCGTCACCCCAGCCTTACGCAAACCGAGCACCAAATCCCACATCTCGCGGCGGAGTGTGACGTCCACGCCGGCGGTGGGCTCGTCGAGAAAAAGAATATTCGGTTCATGCGACAGCGCCTTCGCGATCATCACCCGGCGCTTCATGCCGCCCGAAAGAGTCATGATCTTATTGTCCTTTTTATCCCATAGCGATAGCGACTTTAGCGTCTTTTCGATATGTGCGGGGTTGGGCGCTTTACCAAACAGCCCGCGGCTGAGCGCGACCGTATTCCACACTTTTTCAAACATGTCGTGGGTCAGTTCTTGCGGCACCAGTCCAATGGTCGCGCGCGCGCGGCGATAGTCTTTGACGATATCGAAACCGTCGGCATGGACCGTGCCAAAGCCCGGATTGACGATGCCGCAAATGACGTTGATTAGCGTGGTTTTACCCGCACCGTTGGGTCCGAGTAGCGCAAAAATTTCACCTCGGCGAATTTCAAGATTGATATTTCTAAGCGCCTCAAAACCTGAGGCATAGGTCTTACAAAGTCCCTGAACTGAAATGATCGGATCCGCACCCATGCAAATTATCATAGGCGTGAAATCCAGGTTTTCAACAGCTCGCTGTGATTGCGCGGCGGATCGGCAACCTGCGCCATTAGCGAACGGTAAAGCAATAGCCGTCGCGCAACGCGAAGCGAGCGTTGCGGCCCGCTAGAGTCAAGCACACCGAATCGCGGTCGTCGGGATCCTTCTGCAGCGAAGGATAGTACTGACTGAAGTCCAGCAAGTAGACCTGATAGGCCTTACCGTCATCGCAAGTGCGCTCGGGGCGGAGCGCTCGGGCCGTGCAATTTCCCATCTCGCCGACGGCTAGTTTTTTACCCATGTCGGAGTCGGACAGCTTCATAAGGGCATCATAGTCCTGAAGCGCGAGCGGCGGTCGTTCCCCCGTTTTGTTTTTATAGTCATTCGTGACCTTGCCACAACCCATGAACACCAACATTGCCACCGCACAGCTGAGTAATTTCATTTTGCGTCCCTTAAAATGTTATCGCCTACAATTTTTTCACGACCAAGATTGAGGGTCAACCAATCCGCTTCTCGTGACACCGACTTTGGTCCGAGGCTGGCGGGTTCCTTTGTAAACAACTCTACTCTCTAGGGACTGGGGAAATCAGCGCTTGTCTAAGGCCGCTAAAGAAATTAAGGCTAATGTGTGTCAAATTTCATCAAACCGCCCCTCTGGCTTGCGCTGATTCGATCCCAGCTCCATCTCTGATCGGACATACTCATTCATGGGGAGGCCGATTCGTTTGAAGTTTACCTGAGGTAAAATCGGTCAAGGTTCATCACCTTTGCCCAGGTAGCCGCGAAGTCTCGGGCGAAATTTTCTTTCGCGTCGGAACTTCCATAAACTTCAGCAATTGCGCGAAGAACGGAATTTGAGCCAAAAACGAGGTCAGCTCGCGTGGCAGTCCACCTTACGGCACCCGTCTTACGGTCGCAGCCTTCGAAAACGTCGTTCGTTTTTGAGGTCGTTTTCCATTCTGTGCTCATGTCGAGAAGATTCACGAAAAAATCGTTACTTAAAGTTTCCTTCTTCGTCGTGAACACGCCATGTTTACTTCCTTCGTGATTTGCGCCCAAAACACGAAGCCCGCCAATAAGCACGGTCATCTCTGGGGCGGTCAGCGTTAGAAGTTGCGCTTTGTCGAGCAAAAACTCTTCTGCTGAAATCGCGTACTTGGTTTTTTGGAAATTGCGGAATCCGTCAGCATGAGGTTCAAGTGGTTCGAATGAATCCGCGTCGGTTTGCTTTTCCGTCGCGTCCATACGTCCTGCCGTGAACGGAACTTTCAAGGTGATCCCGGCATTCTTCGCGGCTTGCTCAACAGCGGCACTTCCTCCCAGTACGATCAAATCCGCGAGTGAAACCTTTTTTCCACCTTGGGCTGAACTGTTGAAGGCGCTCTGAATGCCTTCGAGAGTTTTGAGCACTTTGGATAGTTGCTCAGGTTGATTGACGGGCCAATTCCTTTGAGGTGCGAGCCTGATGCGCGCGCCGTTGGCGCCTCCTCGTTTGTCAGAACCTCGGTACGTCGAAGCCGCCGCCCAAGCGGTCGACACAAGCTCCGATACCGATAGACCACTGGATAAAATCATCGCCTTAAGCGCAGCGACGTCCGCCTCGTCTATCAACTTATGATTGAGAGTTGGAATCGGATCTTGCCAAATCAACTCCTCTTTTGGCACTTCCGGTCCTAAGTAGCGCGCGCGAGGTCCCATATCTCGGTGAGTGAGCTTAAACCATGCGCGTGCGAATGCATCGGCAAACTCAGCTGGATTTGCTAGAAATCGCCGCGAGATTTTCTCAAAGGCCGGATCGATCCGTAATGCAAGGTCAGTCGTCAGCATTGTCGGGAGATGCTTTTTCGCGCCATCGTGCGCATCTGGAATTGTTGCCTTGGCATTTTTCGCGACCCACTGTTGCGCGCCGGCTGGGCTCTTTGTTAGCTCCCATTCATGACCGAAAAGGTTTTCGAAGAAACCCATGCCCCATTTCGTCGGCGTGGAAGTCCAAGTGACTTCAAGGCCGCTGGTGATCGTGTCGGCGCCGTGTCCTTTCCCAAAGCTGCTATTCCAACCAAAACCCATCATTCCAATATCAGAGGCCTCGGGCTCCGCCGCGACGTGTTTTGCGTCAGCTGCTCCGTGGGTTTTTCCGAATGTGTGACCGCCCGCGATCAAAGCGACGGTTTCTTCGTCGTTCATCGCCATACGCGCGAAGGTGTCTCGAATATCACGAGCTGACGCAAGGGGATCGGGTTTTCCATTAGGGCCTTCGGGGTTAACATAGATGAGACCCATTTGGACGGCAGCAAGTGGGTTTTCAAGCTCGCGAGTATGAGGAACTTCGCTATCATCGTCTTTCACGAGGACGCCATGACTTTCGACAACACCGGGTGACCCGCGGGAGTAACGTTCATCTCCACCGAGCCACTTCTTTTCCGATCCCCAGTAAACATCCTGATCGGGCTCCCAAACGTCTTCGCGGCCGCCAGCGAAACCAAAGGTCTTAAACCCCATCGTTTCTAGAGCTACATTGCCGGTTAGGATCATGAGGTCGGCCCATGAAATGTTTCGACCGTACTTTTGCTTGATTGGCCAAAGCAGACGCCGTGCTTTGTCGAGGTTGACGTTATCCGGCCAGGAGTTGAGCGGAGAGAAGCGCTGCTGTCCTCGACTAGCGCCGCCGCGTCCATCGCCGATCCGATAAGTGCCCGCGCTATGCCACGCCATACGAACGAAAAGTGGGCCGTAGTGACCGAAGTCGGCAGGCCACCAGCTTTGTGAATCCGTCATGACGGCTGCGAGGTCCTTTTTTAATGCCGCAAAATCCAGACTTTTGAATTCTTTAGCGTAGTCGAAGCCTTCTCCCATCGGATTTGATTTCGAAGAATGCTGATTAAGGATTTCGATTTTCAGTTGTTTCGGCCACCAGTCTCGGCTCGACGTTCCGCCGCCGCTAGCTGCCTTGTTGTGAAAGGGACATTTGGATTCGCTGCTCATGTTCTTGTTCTCCATTTTCTTAGACCAATTTCAAAGTGACGTTGATGTTCCCGCGAGTCGCGTTCGAATACGGGCAAACTTGATGGGCCTTTTCGATCAGGCTTTGTGCGGCGGCTCGGTCCATTCCGGGGAGCGAGATTTCAAGCTCCGCCTCAATTCCGAAGCCTTGGGGAATCGTTCCGATTCCAACGTGTCCGTTGACAGAGAGGTTGCCAGGTAGCTTGATTTTTTCTTTTCCGGCAACGAACTTGATCGCTCCGACGAAGCAAGCCGAATATCCAGCCGCAAAGAGCTGCTCGGGGTTGGTTCCGCTGCCGCCAGCGCCGCCGAGTTCCTTTGGAGTTGAGAGATCTACTTTGAGATGCCCATCGGAAGAGATAGCCGCTCCGTCACGGCCTCCAGTTGCCTTTGCAGTTGCGCGATAAAGTACTTTTTCAGTTTTCATGGTTATTTTCCTTATTTGGGTTGGCTGCATTATTTTTCTAAAAGACTTCTGAGCATCCAGGCGGCTTTTTCGTGGGTCTGCATTCGCTGGGTCAGTAGATCGGCACTCGGCTCATCATGAGCATCATCCACGAGCGGAGAGATTGCTCTTGCGGTTCTGACGATTGCTTCTTGACCATCGATCAGAATTTCAATCATCTTGTGCGCCCCGGGGACTCCCTTGACCTCTTTTATCGAAGAAAGTTCGACGAACTGGCCGTAGGTTGCCGGCGCCGGAAAGCCCAAAGCTCGAATCCTCTCCGCGATTAGGTCGACAGCAAGAGCAAGCTCTGTGTATTGCTGCTCGAACATGACGTGAAGGGTTTGAAACATCGGACCTTTGACATTCCAATGAAAATTGTGAGTTTGAAGGTAGAGCGTATAGCTGTCAGCCAAGGGTTTTGAGAGCCCATCGGCGATTCTCTTCCTCTCTTTTTCATCAATACCGATATTGATTTTTTTCATCGGGTTCCTTTCGCTTATTGACCTACAATCGGTGATTTTCATTAATTAGTACATTTGAATATTCCTATAATCAGTGATAGGGTACAGCTATGATTCCATCGTGGCTCACTCTCAGGGATATGGAATACGTCGTCGCGGTAGCAAAGCATGAGCACTTTGGCCGGGCGGCAACGGAGTGCTGCGTCAGCCAGCCCTCTCTCAGTACGCAAATTAGGAAAATTGAAAGTTATCTGGGCGCTGTTCTATTCGAAAGAAATAACCGGCGCGTATCGACTACGATGGCCGGCCGAAGAATTGCCGAGCAGGCCGCTTTGATTCTGGATGAGGCGGGAAAAATTCCAAACCTCCTGGGTCACATGGCAGTTCCCCGCTTCGAATCATTGAACCTCGGCTTCATTTCTTCGGCTTCATCATTTATCCCATTTGTACTCACGGATTTAAAAAAGGCATTCCGCAATATCCCGCTTAGTCTCCGCGAGGGCACCACGGATGACCTTGTTAAACAACTGAAAGCCGGGGCCCTGGATGCTGTAATTGCAGCGGATACTGTAAAAGATGTCGCACTAAAGTCCACTTCGCTTTTCTTCGAGCCTTTCGTTCTGGCAGCCCCCAAAGGGCATCCAATCTTGAGAAAGTCGAACTTGAAACCGTCGGACCTTCGCGCTGCCGAGATGGTGCTGTTGGAAGAAGGGCACTGCCTTCGCGATCAAGCCATCCATATTTGTCCAAAGAATCGTCGCGGGAATCCGCGAACCTTTCATGCGACGAGCATCGAAACACTTCGGCATTTGGTCGCAAGTGGTGCAGGCTATACACTTCTGCCGAAGCTTGCGGCTAACGGTAAGCCTATGAGCAATCTCATCACCTATGTCGATTTCGAGAGTTCAAAAATCGGGAGAGAACTAGTTATTTTATGCCGAGCACAGGCGGCGGATCAAGATCCATTCAGCTTATTGAATCGAACATTGCTTAAAGCGATCCCCGAATGAAGTTGAAGCGGGTGGCTGAATCCGATGTCATAAAATTGAGTTCACGGATGAGGCTGGGTCGTAGCAGCCCTTTGCCGCCCCTTCCTTGGCGTTGAGTTTTCCTTGTAGAAAAATCAAACCAACCCACCGGAGCGTCTGGCAACTACTTGTTTTATTTATGTATTAAGCTGATCGGCAGTGTTCATTTTCCTTTTTTAGAACACCGCTAACCCGAGCTTGGTATTTTTTTCAAAAATTTAAATCGAGCTTTTTAAAAGGTATGTTTCGTGGCAAACGCAACCCGTACTGATTGAAAACCATTTCTCTTTGGGTGGAGGAAACTAAATATGAATATTTTGTCAATGTTGCTGCTATTGGTTTTTACCAATGGTGCGTTTGCCGATTCAATAGACGATATCCTGAGAAAGCAATTTTCGGCTCCGTCAAAAGATCCCATCCAAGATATTGGCTCCTATATGGAACTTGAAACCCTAATACGTCAAAAAAATGTTAAAACTATCGATGATCTTATCGCGGTGTTACCAGCCGATTATAAGAGTGGGTACACTTTGATTTATAATACCCGCGCACTCAACCGTTCATTGGTCACGCCGAAGCGGCCCCGAGTCTTGATGTATGGCGCAAAGGGAAATTTCCTAATGACTTTTAATTCCAATCCGAGTGGGGGATCTGCTGTTGAGGGTGACGTCGAAACATTGGAGACAATTGAATTTGGTTCGGGGGCCGCAAAGCTACGAGAGCTTACGTTTAACGGAAAAATTTCTCCTGTGGCTCTGCCGGTTGATGTTAATCCAGCGAAATGTACACAATGCCATGGCTCTGATCCGCGCGGCCTGTGGGAACCCTACAACACCTGGCCTGGCGTTTATGGAAGCCTCTCCCGCGGCTCGGTTGATTTTATTCGAATGGGAACCACTGAATATAATAATTTTCAGATATTCTTAAATGAGCGTGAAACCAACCCTCGGTATAGCGCACTTTCGCTCTATACTTTTACGCTCGCCGATCTCAACAAGCGATTGGATGCTTTGGGACTTAAAATGCTACGCCCGTTTGTTCCCGCGAAAATGGCTGATGGAATAACATTCACCGATGGACAAACTTTATTTACCAATCAAAGAGTAGGCATGATCATTGCCAATCATAATTTTAATAGGCTCGGCAAAATTCTTGCTGCACTTCCTGAAAAAACGCGAGCGGCTTACCAATATTTAGTAAAAGGGATTAGCCTAGACGAAAAAGGTGATGAGCCAACTCTGGGAACGTTCAAAAATCTTTATACTGATAAAAAATTTACTTGCCTGCCCAAGATCGACTCATTCTTCCCCGTGGGCTATTTTGATAATGGACGAATGCGATATCAGGATTTTCATAAAAGCTTAATCGAACAAATTAGAAACGATTACTCCAGCTTAAAGGCAGAGGTCGAACGTGAAAATCTGGGCCTGTCCAAAACATCTGCCGGTTTTAATGGCACGGATCCTTTTGACCTAGATGCAGCTGGGCGTGATTTGATTTATGATGCGCAAGCGCCGCCATTGGTTTTTGACAATAAGTTCAATCCACCCGGAAAGCCATTTGTGGGTCAGGGGGGAACCGCAATTCCGTTCTTATTTCAAGTTCTTGGTATCCCTCAGCCCAGTTACTCGACGTCAGCTCGAGGAAGTGATTATAATCTTTACTATGGCAATCATGTTGGCTGTATCGGCCCGCGTGGTGAGTATCCATTAGGCTGGGGATGTTTTGTCGAAGACATCGAGGCATTTGTAACACTTCACGTGCCACAGTCTTTTTACTCCGATCCTAACATCGAAAGTATGAATTGCGATGAATTGGCGCAAAAGAGTCGAGCTGGGATTTCAAAGCTCTAAAGTTGTGGTAAGTGGCAGGCGCAACGTGCTGGATGTGGATCTTGCATATCGAATTGCTGGTATATCCAATGCCTTCACGGCTCAGTTATAGCCGTGCGTATTTGGCGGCGATTTCTGGAGTTCAGAATGTAGATAGTGTTAAATAGCCGAAGTGTCCTTTTCACGATTGAAAAATTGAATCCGAAAATTGGATGGGACCGGCGTTTAGAACCGTAGCACCGAGTCCTCGTGTTCCCAGCGGCAGGCCATGCGCATGCGTCGGCTTACCTGCCGTCCAACTGGTACTCGGCACAGAGACTACGTATTTGGATATGCACGTTCAAGCCCTGAAGCAATGTCATAACTGGAAAGGTACTTATGGATCCTAAAAATGGTAATAGAACGACTTTAATACTATTGTATTTATGGTGCTTCGCGCCAGTCTCTGCCCACGCCATTATAGGTGGGTATGAATTTGGTTCTGATGAAAACATTCCAGAAATCGCAATAAATCTAATGCCATTTAGAGCCGTAGAACCGATTCATTTAGCTTCCGATAATGGCACTTGCACGGCCGTAAAAGTGGGCCCGCGAGTCCTTTTGACGGCCGGGCACTGTGCCCATGGGGCCAGCCCGGAAGTCATACCGACAATGTGGGATCAATTCACGTCACAACTGATCGCTAACAAAAGCCTCAATACTGGCGACCCGGGGCCAAAACGTTTCGATGTCGCATTTGGATTTATTAAAAGTCCAGACAAGAGCCTAACTTTTAAAGGACTTGTATCCATTTGTGCCCCTCAAAACGAGAAGTCTCTGATCGGAAAGGACATTCTTTTTGTTGGCTTTGGCTGTACCGAAAAAGACGGCTTGGCCGGACACGCAAAATTTGCCACTTCTAAGATACGGGAAGTCGCTGGGGCTATGGTCGAAGATCAGGCCACCGGCCACTATGGCGGAATCAGCTGTAAAGGTGATTCCGGCGGTGCGCACTTCCTCACTGAAAATGACGGTTCGATTTGCCTTCTATCAATTAATTATCTCTCAGATGAAGATTCAAAAAAAAATCAGTCGACTAATCTGACGATGCCAGAAATCAGAGACTGGCTAGAGTCCGAAGCGAAAGCTAAAAATCTTGAAATCTGTGGCATAAACAAATCTTGCGCTCCGGTTACTCTGCCCAACAAGGCAGCGGTCTTTCGCTAAGAGTTGCAGAGTTGTGTAATCCGTTTCCGGAGGTCGGCAATGGATTTACCAGGGATAGCTGTAGTCGCCAAAGCCATGCCCGCGCGATAATTCTAGATTACCTCCAGAGTCACCCCACTCAAACCTATCGGGATGCGAGGAACGATTTGGTCTACGGGCTTCTCGGTTTAGCCATTCCGGGAATGCAGGATTTTACGGCCATAATCCTCGCCAGGATTTTGTTCAATGAGATGTCTGGCGAAGATGGGGTCGGCGCAAAGGGTGAATCTCAACTGGTAGAGATCGAGTCGGCCTATGGCGAGGACCTTAGCAATCTCTATAGTATATATTTATCTCCGCAGTGGCCTAGCAAGGCCGTGTTAAGCGCAAATGATTCTTTACGGGCTAAGGCACTGGCCATTGACCAAAGTTTAAAAATCAATGGCGTTGCCGCAAGAACTCCTGTCAATTGCGAGTTGAGATTGTCTTCGTTGTAATTTAGGTCTGGTTTGAATCGCATTCCCGCAAATAAACTCGTGCCTTAGGTCTGGAGTTTCTAACATAAGGGAATGGGTCAGGTTCTCTCTGCGTACACAGCGGCCTTGATTGTTTTTAGTTTTGCGGAGGCCACTTTCGCCGCCAGTCCGTCCTTTTCAAGAGTCGAAAAAATCGCTGCCCACTCTGACATAATACCGAAGAAAATTTGGTTGGCGCATTTTAGGACGAACTTTGTTCTGGGATACTGTAAGCAGCTCAAATTAATGCAGACTTGTTATGGAGTGAGCGAAAAGCAATGTGAACATGACGTGACGGAGTTTCTCCCACAAGGCAGACAGGCCACCCGACTACCGGGCGTCCGCAAACATTGTAACCTAGATTACATTAACGGATTCGCATGTTGCGAATTCCATTGGCGGGAATATTTGTCGGGAAAGCCCCACTCGAGGCTGTGATTACCGTGTAAGTCCCCTGCCCCACGCTGTAGCGCAACAGTATAGCGCTGCTGGTTGCGCTCTTACTGACTAGAATCAACAGATCATTGGTGCCGGGGATTTGCACCGCGCCCTGGGGCGTATCGGCGTCGCCCGACGTAGGAATATTCGTCCCGGCAGATATATCTGATCCAGTCACGACGCAAGTGCCTGCCAAATTGCTTTTATCGCAAACCATCATCTGCCGGGTCGCGAGGGCGGCTTCTGGATTTTGCGGCGGCAGGTAAAGCTTGCCGTTAGTGTGCAGAACAAACGAATAGCGCGAATTACCGGCCGATATTGTGGTGGCATCAAAGGCGTCGACGTTGTTCCAGGCGCTGCCATTAAAGGTCACGTGAATAATGCGTCCGTAGTTGTCCAAATTGGCCCCGTAATCCATTAAAAAAACGGAAGTATTCGATTCCGCGAAACACTCGGACATGGTGTTTGCCAAAGTGATCACGGAGCGCAAGTTGGTGCCGGCGGCATCATATTCAACCGAAATTCTGTTTAAGCCTGTGCCCCCGTATTCGCCGACGATCATGTGTCCATTCGGGAGGATGCAGCTGCCAATCACATCAGCTAGACCGCTCGAGAGATTCACCGAATTAGCCGTGGTCAAACTGCTTATGTTGAACGTGCGCATCTGCGTTGTATCGCCGCCTAAAAGTAAATTCCCATCGCTAAGATTGGCTACACCACGTAAACCGTTACCATTTATCGAAGCTCCGTTGTCAACTTGGTATTCACCTGTACCGACGACGCTGTATGTATTGGCCACCGAATCATAATTAAAAACCAATATGTAAGAGTGGCCGTTATTTGCCTGGATGCCGGCGTACAGAATAAAATTGGTTTTCAGCGGGGAAGTACTCGTCGGGTCGTCGCTTGACCTTCCAGAACAACTAATGAGCAACGCCAGACACATAAAAGTGATAACTCTTGCGAAGGTCCTCTTGAAAACGCACATAGACACCTTTATTGCTCTTACCAACGTTAATATTAATTTTACCGTATTTGACAGTCGCTAAACAAGTCCAGATTCTTTCGAAGATGGTGGGAATTAGCTCGACACGTTGTGCCTGCCGATCCGGCCAAACCAAAATAGGTGATTGCCGAGTCTCGTCTTATACCCTTCAAGTGTCCAAAGTTTCCCCGGTAATTCGGCCGAGCAGCGTAGGGTCAGAGCCTGTACGCCATCCGTGAAGCCGCCAAGCGGCCGGCGGTTCTAAGCGTTGCGTAACGATGCAAATGAGGTCTCGTCAGAAACGATTTAGTCAAGTCCATGGGACCGTTGCCGGCGCAAAGCCTGCAATTAGAGGCGACGTCGATCCGGGTCAAGCAGCTGCTTGAGGATCTGAAGTTGAAGTCAGTGGCCGCCGAGTACGAGGCGTCATTAAAGAAAATAACGAACAGCGAGTGGATCACGGTGACACCAAGGCTGCTGACTGGTTGACGACGGAGCACGCGAGCCGCAAAGAGCTGTTGATCGGCGGAGAGATCCGAGGCGCCCGGTTCCGGCGAATCCAGACCGTCGACGGCTTTGATTTTAAATACTCAAAGGCCCCCGAGAAAGCCGAAAAAGGTTAGGCCACTTGCTGACTATCGAGATAAAGAAGATCCGGACTTATGTCGACCTCATTTGGCCACTGGACGATGCCCTGGCTCACGAAGACCCTCTGGAAATAGGCTTTTTCCTTTAGTGGTTGGTAAACCGGATAACTCAACAGGGGTGTCACATCAAAACGCCTGATCTCGCCATTGGTGAATTCGACTTCAAGTTTGAATCCATCAAGTGGTTTCGCTTTTTTTGCTCGTGGATTCATTGATTACCTCAGCGGCTCGATTTTGAATACTTGCTCACCTTTAGAGGCGAGTTCCCAGTCGGCCATCATATCGGCGCGATTGCACAATTGGAAAGAGATCTGATTTGCGAACGCGTAAAGAACGGACTTGCCAATTCGAGAGCCACGGGCAAGTTGATCGGCAGAAAGAAACTTCGCGATTCGAATTTGATCCGAAGTCTTCTTAAGGCCGGGATGTCCTATCGAAAAATTTCGCAGATCGCGAAATGCTCGCATGGTCCCGTTCACGCCGAGGTATTGGCGGTCCGCAAAGAGGAAGCTGCTACACTGAAAGCCAAGGCCGATGCCTTGGCCGCATCAGCGACTGATTCTTTGAAGCCTCAGACCAGCGAAAACCAGCCCATGTCCTTCCCCGATACAAGCTTGAAAGTTGCAGCCTAGTATCGGGCTTTTTTTGTCTTTTTATCTTTAAGCACCTTTGACCAGTGGGTCAGAGGGCAGTTATGAAAACTAAGTTGAGACTTTACATTGATACCTGTGTTTTTGGTGATATTTCGACAAGGAATTTTCCGCCGATTCCATTCGTTTGATTCATGACTTGCACAAGGGGAAAGCGATTATATTGATCGGTGACCCACTGTTACGCGAGATTGCCAAGGCGGATAAAAATATTCGCGATCTTTTAGACGCGATTCCCTCTGACAAGACCGAATACCTTTCAGTCGACAAAATTGCTGAAAAATTGCGAGACGAGTACATTAGGCAAGGGGTAGTATCAAAAAAATCTACATTCGACGCTACTCATGTCGCTTTGGCGACCGTAAATCGCGCCGACGCGATCGTGTCGTGGAACTTCAAGCACATCGTCAAACTTTCAAAAATAAAGGGATTCAACCGCATAAATCTCGAAAATGGATTTCGTGAAATTGTAATTGTCACTCCGAAGGAGGTGACTTTCGATGAAAAATAATAAACGCTTTGATTGCTTAAAAGAGAAGGAACGGATTCACGCTGAAATGCTCAAAGAGATCAAAGGTATGACCTTGGAAGAGGAAAGAGCTTACTACAATCGACCAACTGGCGACAAAAAGCTCGATGCCTGGATCTCGAAAGTTAAACAGCACTCCGTAAACCGCTCGAAATTGAAGAAGAGTAGCTGAGCCGTATTGGTGCGCGACTGCGTGGCGGCAGTGCGCGCTCGGTATCTCCGTCGCCCTGATGATTATGGACAGGATTGGCAAAAGAGTCGCTTTGTCGGACATGATAGCGAGCCGACCGAAAGGCCAGCGGGCACCAAGATTGATGACATGCTGGGCTTTGCGCAGCCTAAGAAAAACGGCAGTGGTGATAAAAAAGGTCTTAACGTCAGTCTTTTGGTGGGGCGCACTGAACAAAAAGATCCACGCAGCACGATTCGATTTTTTCGCACGCATTTGGGCTCCGTCGGTGATCTGCTCTCGCAAGCTCTTGAGATGCGTAGCCCTCAGGCTGGTCCCGTGACTTTTCAAGGCGATCTTTCGACGAGTAATCTTCCACGAACTTTTTTAAATGCCATGCGACCCGACAACAGCCAAGAACCCGTAGACGGAACCGAAGCTACGTACGCGGATTTGCGGCTCCAACAGCAGTATTACAGGCAACTCACTGAGCGTTTTGAAAATGGCGAGCAATGGAGCGGGTTGATTCCCGCCTTTGACCGTCTCTCGCACAATTTTGAAAACCGCGCGGGCGAAGTATTTGCGGCCACCGAGGGCGTATACACTAAGCCGATCCTGCTCCTGAACGACAAAATGTCCGGTAGCGGCGGTGATTTCTTTCCGGCGCAGATGCAGGCCAATGGCCGCGCGACGGTGATGGGCGAAACGTCCTGTGGTCTCGGCGGTCCCGTCTACCGCAAGATCGACTCAAAGGTTGCGGCCAGGATCGCGCGCATCACCGCGGCGATGAAGGACGCTGACGTTGAGTATGGCCGGTGAGAGGCGGCTCTGGATAAGTAAATTTTGACTTGCCGGGGCACACGAATTCTCGAGTTTAAATACGAAGCCCAGAAGACTCGGGTGGAACGCAGTGTTGTGGAAGTTCGAGAACCGGGGGCTGTCAGAACGATTGAAACGTCCATCCAGGCGGAATCGCTGTAGGCTTCAGGAATATTTCGTTGCAGCAAAATTTTCAACGTATAAATTTTCAGGTGAGATACACAAAATTTATGGTAATTTTCCGTTCAGTCCAGAAGTTCGCGTTCTTGCGAAAAGGGGAATTCAAATGTTTTTGAAAAGCGTTAAGGCGGCAATCTGCTGCGGACTTTTAATCTTGATCACCGGCTTTGCGCTAACGGGCACGCCTACTCCCCAACAAATTGTTGATGAAGCTCTTTCCAAATCGACTGCGGAGTCGCTGAGCACAGAACTCGAAGGCTGCCGCCAATTCATGAAAGAGTTGGACGGATATAATGCAGCTCCTGAGAATCTAGGCATACGGAGCGTCGAATATGGTTTTACCTATGTGCCGAAGTTTTACGACGACACGACCGAAACTGTACCCGTGTTTTGGTGGAAGCGAAAGATGTTGCGTCCTCAAGACGAAACCAATGTACCACTCATTTATATCCACGGTGGTGCTGGTATTAATTCGTGGCGCGGATTCCGCCTGCAGACTAATTTAGTAAAAAACTATCCCGGCGATTATTTGGCCTTCGATCTGCGCGGTGAGGGTTGTTCGAAACGAATGGCCTCGAATTTGGATCCTTTGTCGTATGAACAATATCGTGTGCGCTATATCTTTAAGGACTTGGAATACCTGCGCCTGAATTTGCTTCATTATCCACGTTGGCGCATATTGGGAAACAGTCGTGGCGCCACAATCACCCTTCACTATTTGGCTAATTACGCAAAGACCAATCCCGGCGTGGTTGAGTCCGTTTACCTTCACGGCAACGTCTTGCGACCCGCCCCTCTTCATCCCAATCTCACCCGTCAGCGCGGCATTTATGCCAGCGGTCAATACTACCTTGAACTATTTTCCGGAGATGACCAGAGGCTGGCTAAAATCAAATCTGTGATCGGGCCAGATGAGTGCTGGACGGGCACGGATAATTTGAAGATCTGCGGTCCTGGCGCAACGGACTTGATGTCATTTTACCTGACGAACAAGGCCGCTTGGGCGCCTAATATCCACGGCTCCATCGAAGCCATGTTAACGAACGGTGAGCCAGATCTTGCCAAAATTCGAACGGAGCTAGCAAAGCACGCGAAGGTCGGTTACGCCCAGTTTATCGCATTCATTTTAGGCACGAATCTGCGTGACACATCCAGCATGCCAAGCCCCGATCAGAACGAGCATGGTGAGCTGACGAATGATCCGAGTTTCGAGCAATCCTTTCTGAGCGAAAATCGCCTTCTACTTAACCTGATTTACCCCTTTCACGAAGCTCGCGGACTTAAAATTCCGCACAGTGGCGTCGATCCGATTTCATACGACGACATTATCCAAGGCATCCGTCAGGGCGGGACTAAACTATTTTATTACCACAGCAAATACGATCCAATCGGCAACGCAGAAATTGCGGAAGACAATCGCCGCCGATTTTCAGAACTGGGAAGCCAGTTTTCGTACATTGAACTTGATAATTCATCTCATGACGGTTGGTATAGCGAACCCCGCTTAACCCAGGACGTATTAAAACCCTAGCTGCGAGAGTTGATTTTCGATCCCGGTGACAGCTTGAATTACAATTTGGCGAGGGGGGTCTGGTCGGACTGAGATTGGAAACGTCGACGTCTGAAATCAAGGCGCTGTTCCCCTCGACCTTGGGCGCGCTTTGCTAATAAACGTTCAGGACTCCTGAAGAACGCCGGCCTTTTCTCCGAAATATCGGTATGGATAAGGCCTAATGACCACGCCAGACCTCCTGCACATTTTCTTATGGATAGCGACTCTGCTGATCGCGGGACGCTTTGCCGGCGATTTTGCACGCCGCTACCAACAGCCTGCCATTCTGGGAGAAATTATTGCTGGCATTTTGTTAGGGCCCACTTTTCTGTCACGCGTTTTTCCGAGTCTGGGCGAATGGGTTTCACCGTTCGGATCGGCTGGCATTTGCCTTTCAGGATTTTTACAGATTGCGGTAACACTCTTCTTGTTTGTGGCCGGGCTTAAACTTCCGCACCAAAACCTATTTAAACATAAAGGCGCGGCTGCGGCGGTGAGCCTTGGAGGCGTCCTTGTTCCGTTTTCGCTAGGATTTATATTCTGTGAGTGGTAACCCGAGTGGCTTGGTTTCTCTGGCCTAACCGACCTGCACATCTTTTCTGCGTTTCTTGGCTTAGCCCTGGCTACTTCGGCGCTCCCCGTAATCGCGCGAACCCTAAAGGACCTTGACCTGTATGATTCCGAAATCGGGGCTACGACAATTGCAGCTGCCCTCATCGATGATCTCATTGGCTACGCTTAAACGGAAAGACCAAAACACCCATTCGCACTCTAAGCCTGAACTCGCATTTTCGGTTTTTACTCGCTTTGTCGCTTGGAAGAATGCCCAGAATTCAATCGCCTTAAAAATGGCCCTCAATCGCCATTTTTGCACCGACTACCAGGTAAACTGTGCGAAAGCCGATCAGATTGGACAAGAATTCCGAACATTGTTAACAAAATTTGTTGAACAAGTTAAGATTGTCGAAGTTACCAATGCCCAAAAGCGATCACCTACGCCAGCACCTGGGAATGCCCTCGGTGGGGAGCTGGTACACAGTTACGAACCGATGAGGCCTTACTTCTCGGAAGCGGCCAAGATCCCCGAGACCGATAAATTTGTATTGCGTTTTTCTCTGCGCGACAATTCCATAAAAAATCCACCTGTACTATCCTTGGAAATGGAGAAGGAATCCCAGGGCTTCTACGCCATCAAAAAAATATCGATCCTCCCAACATCACCTGTGGAAAATCCAATGATCTACACGATGCAAGGCCTGACTCTCTTGAAAAATGCAGCGATACTGGAGCGCACCACTGGTCTCGAAAACCTGGATCGCGTGGTACTCAGTTATGGTAAGTCGGACGCGCAAATCCTGGCTATTGAACGGCCGACCATTGAAATTATGCCCGGTGACAGCCTCAGCCTGCACTTCGCTCACTTTGAAAAACTGACGTCCTATCCCCAGATTTTATGTACTGATTTGGCGGCATTTCGCTCCGTATTTTTCACGTGGACGACGGAAACGTTACTGGAGAAGCTGGAACACAGTTTTCCCCCATCGGGTAACACCACTGATAAAGCCCAGTCAGACCTGTGCAATTGGTATGAGTCGCGCATAAATCTTACGCGCCCCCGACGATCTTCACTGTTGACGGAGCTTCCGCCAGAGGACCGCCCGCGGGCTTTGAAGATAATCAATGCCTGGGTTAAGAACTTCAGCAAATAGCGCGCGTATGGCGGTCCGCGAAATATGACACGTCGACATTTGCCACGCAAATTGTCGGCTATTCAACGTATTCTGATTGTGAATCGATCCTTAAGAATCCTTGCATACAATTGCTTTCGGCTCTGCCCGCCGCCCGCTAATTGAGATCAGATTTGGTCGAGGAACTGACGTGCAGTAACAATCTGAATTTTGTGAAATTGCTTGAGTGACAGCAGATCGCGACGGTCCCCGGTGACAATCACCGAGCAGTTGCCTTCCGCTGCGCATTCTAAGACCCGATTGTCGGCGGGACATCGTTTGATAACTTCAAGAGTTTTGACCGGCACGACAACTTCGGCAATTGCAAAAAGGGGCGCGGCTAATTTCTGAATCTCCTTGTCCGAGAGTCCAAATTTATCGGATCTCATGACTCGTTCAGACTCATCCATCAAGATCGGCGACGTTACCCAGGTGAACCGTCGGGCGAGGGCTGCGTGAACAACTTTGAGCGGAACGCCGCCAAAGAGCAGTGTGGACACCGTGATATTTGTATCAACGACGGCTCGGATCAAGACCGCTTCCGGATTTCAGCAAGTGCGGCTTCAACATCCGCAGGTTTTCGGCCCTTCTTTTTAAGCCGCTTGGAAACCGCTTTTCTGGTTTGCTCGAATTCGCGAAGGCTCATATACTGGCGCACGGCTTCTCGGAGATATTCGCTAATAGTCCGGTGCTCGGCCTTCGCGTGCCTCGTGATCTCGGTTTCAAGTTCAGGTGGGACCGAAAAAGCCATGACCTTTGTGGTGCGCATAAATACCTCTACCCCAATATAATGGGTATAACTCAGTTATACCATAGAATTCGTTAAAATTATCCCGTTCCCGTATCATTTTTAACCCATTCACCAGCAGGTCAGCTCCTGCTTTAGGAGAAACCAATGGAAGAATCTATTCGATCTAATGAGGAGTTGTGTTTGGATCTGGCAGACTCCGTTCAAAAAAAGACGACCATGGCCGTTGACCCCGTGACACTTGGGCCTGACGAGGCGGAACGAGTTCAGGCGTGGATTGAGCAGCTTGGCGAAGCGTCCAAGGGATTTTGGATCTGACTAAGTCGGATCTTGTAAATTTTCTGATTCGCGAACATGCGCCAGAGCTGGCGGCAAAAGAGATTAAGAGTGTCCGGTCTTTACATTACGATCCGGTTCGCCATCTCAACTGGATTACGCCAAGACTAAAAGAGGCATTTGCGAAAAGCGATATGGCGCAGGTGGCGATTCTTCAGGACGAGATCCGGAGCATTGAGATCTCCGTGATATCGCGCGCTGCAAATCAAACTACTTTTGATGATATTAAAGCGGAGAAATCACCACGCAAGAAACGAAAACCAAAAAACACAATTGAAGAAATAGATCCCGCGCAGTCAGATATTTTGGTGCGGTAGCTGCCTCGCGGAATTCCATTTACTCGATTGATTTTCATAGGAGAATGTATGACAATGAATTTTAGTCGCTCGTCGTTCTTTGAAATTTCTGATGATGGATGGTTGTCTACAAATGACGTAGCAAAGTTTTTTTCAACCTCTCCGAATGCCGTGCGGATCATGGTTTGCCGCCTCAAAGCTTACCGAGTCGGCGGAAGACTTAAATTTCGGAAAGGCGATTGCAAGGCTCTCCTAAAACAATGGAGAGAATGAGTATGGCAACCACAGCTAAAACTGTAAACGGGAAGGAATTTTTTGAAGTGTACGTCAATGGATCTGATCTTTGCGGACGCCGCATTCAGCGGCGAAAGCGAAGTGTCGAATCCCTGAGACAGGCTCAGGACATCGAATTCGAGTTTGAGCGTGAGCTTGCGAAACTCCGCGAAGAGGGCACACCCTACACCTGGGAAGAATGGTTTGAGATCGCGATTACGCGCATGAAGAATGAGCGCGCAAATTCAACGATCATAAATTACCAATCTTACCTTGAAAAATGGGTTGCCCCGCACTGGAATAAACGCGAGCTCAAGTCAATCACGAGAGATGATGTCTACACCGTTGTTTACGAGACGTTTGATCAGAAAAATTCCGCCAATTCCAGGCGCACGCTATTGAAACAGACTAAGAGAATCTTTCAAGTGGCAATGGAAGACGGGCTTTTAGATCGAAACCCGGCGATTGGGATTACAGTGGTTGTGCCCGAGGTGGAGCAAGATGTTTTGACAAACGAAGAGGTCAAAATATTTTTGCAAGCCGTAAGGGATACGAATCACAGGTTTTCCCCGATTTGGGTTGCGGCTTTAGGAACTGGGATGAGATCGGGAGAGTTGTTTGCCCGGAAAGTGAGTCTGTCAAAAAGTTCAACAAAAATTTTGGCGCGGCGGATCACTTTACGAAAAGATATTTTCAGCGCGGCTTAAGAGCCACTGCTGATGCGACTTTCACTTCTGACCGGGAATTGCTGCCTAAGTAAAGCGAGTTTGACTATTGCCAGGGATTGGCAACAATAACTCTATTGCGACACCATAACTTGCCGTCCATCCTAGAAAACCAACTTAGCCACACTACAGGTCTGCTGATGTGGAAGACGGCCTTAGTCGTAAATTTTGGAATCGTCTTATTTTTAACTATAATTTTATCGAAGGTACTTAGGACACAATCCAGGATACTTTTGGGCCTGGTTTTCCCCTTGTTATCAAGCACTTCGGCTATCCTATGGGCTGTGGTCGGACATGTGGACTGCGCGCACCAAAAAGGTAATTACTGATGATCGCGCCGGCTACTGGCGCCGCGTACTCTGTGAAGCCTCGAAATGGGTAAATCGATAGTCCAATTGGATTAAAAGGCATAGGCCATCGATGCGAATCGTCGGGATCTCTGGTTCTGCTGTCCACTCTCTGAGCGCTGCGGGTGGCCCCAAAGTCATTAAGACGGGCAACTTTGGGGCCGAGAGCTACTGGCCGACGAGCCATTCGATCCACTGTCATCGGCGAAGCGCTCACCAAGTATTGTTAAGGAAACCATCTCGCTGGGCGAGGCGCTTTAAAAGGCACTTCAGAGCAGAAGCAAAACTAAACTTTAGGTATTTACTAGACCTGGCATGAAACCCTGGCAATTTTATTCAAAGGGAATAACCCTATCGTGATCCTGACCATGTCGCAAAAAATTACCCACCCAAAAGTAAGTGCTCAAACGTGCAGCCTGAACATTGGCTGCCAGCTTTGTGAAGCGCCCGGCAAAAAACCGTGCCACAACCAGTCGTTTCAAGTTGACCACCATATTTTAAATGTGCTAATACCGGGAATGCAAAAAGTAAGGCTAGGCATTCCACTTTGGGCGATTTCCGTCGTCCTTATCATAACCCTAGCTGGTAGGACCCATGCCGCGTTAGCCGAAACAAAAGTTAATTGCGCGCTTGAGTTGGATCATTCAGCACCAGGAGATCTTGGTTTTCGTCGGTTTTTACTACAGACCTCAATTGAGGATAGTGAGAAACGCTTTAGTTCTGAGATCTCATCCTTGGCCGAAGACAGCCTCGAGGTCCAAGCGGACCTTCCGGTGACCGGAGAATCCAATGAACATGTCATCTCTCTTGGTTCCGGTCCGGACATATTCAGTCCACTTTATGCCTTTCCGCGCGCCAAACACTTTCACCTCGTGGACCTTTCGGCGGGGTGGTCGAGTGGCCCAGCTGCGCTATTCATTGAAATTGAAGCGCGTCTCCAATCCTTGGCCGGTGGCGGGACAGTTGAAAGAATTCAAGACGGTTTTCTTCGGTGGCGACCTGCGCCGAATTTGGCCGGGTCTTACCACATTCAAGGAGAAACGGCTCATGTCCGTGGCCCTTGGCGCCTGAATCTAATTGGCGGCAATTGGATTTATCACTACTACAAGCAACCCTGCATTTGGCGGGTCCGGGGAAAGGATGGCACAGGCCAAAGTTTTGAACGGTATGTGTACTTTCACCCTGGGGATTTCAGCGATGTTGAGTTTATTCGTTCGGTTCTCAATACCACTCGAGGGCAACTCGGCGGGCTGTTCATTAGCGGAGTAGGCCTGCCGAAGCGTGAGCCCCTTCAAATCCTGCTCGACACACTCAAACCTGAAGGAATTTTCATTGGCCAATTTGAATACAGAAATTCCAAAGGTGAGACCTCCACTGATTCTGAGGATCAGATCAACGAACGCTGGTTGATTGAAGGAATGACGGTTCTAGCCAAGCGGGAGTCGACTGAAGCTGAGCGCCAGGCCAAACCGCGGCTCTATCATCCAACACTCTATGTACTCCAAAAGGCGAGAGAACCGGCAAATTGACCTTTCGATCTTGTGTAGTTCCAGGATGGTCAAGATACCTTTCGGACCGGGCGAAGGATTTCGCCGTATCGAAACGCTGATGAGGAGATAGCGGTGTCGGCCAAAACTGCGAACCTACCGGTTGCCAGTGCGCTTACTGTCACAAGTCTTGAGTTCGCATGTGCACCTGACTCCCGATCACCCAGCAGGCTTGGTGCCCGAGCATCCCTGGCCTGCCAAATTACTAATAATTTCAAACAGATATAAAACTCTGTGGACAAACAGCCAAAATGGTATGTAAAATGGCTACATGATATTTCAGCGGTCTTTGCTCCCCAAGTTAATGCAGGCAAAAAAATCCATCCTCTTGTTGGGTCCACGTCAAACCGGCAAATCCACTTTGATTCGTCAGATGCAAGCGGATTTAGAAATCAATCTCGCGGATCAGGAGGAATTTTTTGCGCATTCAATTGATCCGGGCCGAATCAAACAAGAAATTCAAAACGCCCGTACGGTTTTTATTGATGAAGTGCAAAGACTTCCGAGTCTTTTGAATACCATCCAGGTGATCTTGGATAAACGTAAAGACATTCGCTTTTTCCTCACGGGATCTAGCGCGCGCAAGCTCAAGCGAGGGCAGGCGAACTTACTTCCTGGACGTATTTTTACTTATGAACTTGGACCACTGAGTCTTGAGGAAATTCCTGACCCAGCCGACATTCAAGACCTTTTAACCAAAGGCATGCTTCCCGAACCGCGCGCGTCCACTGATGAATCCACCTGGAAAAAACTTTTACGGACTTATGCTTCCACCTATCTGCGCGAGGAGATTCAGGCCGAAGCGCTCACCCGCAATATCGAAGGCTTTTCAAGATTTTTTCAAGTTGTGGCTTCGCGAAGCGGGGACTTCGTCGATGTCTCAAAGTATGCAGCCGCAAGTATGGTTGACAGATCAACGGCTCGGCGCTTCTTTGAAATTCTAGAGGATACTTTGGTGATGTATTCGGTCGAAGCGTTTTCTCGCAGTCCCAAACGCAGACTGATCCAACATCCTCGCTATTATTTTTTTGACGTCGGTGTTTGGAATGGAGCGCTTGGCAATTTCACGGTTTCCAGCGACCGCATCGGAATATTATTTGAACACCTAATATTGCAACTGCTGAAGTCAGCTTTTAAGAACCAGGATGAAGACGTGCGGATTTCAAGCTATCGAACCGACGCCGGGGCCGAGGTTGATTTCATCGTCGAGCGAGGCCAAAAGATCTTCGCGGTCGAAGTCAAGGCCACCAAAAACATTGGCCAACACGATCTCAGGGGCCTCAAAAGTTTCGCGCAATTTATTGGAAAGAAATATGAGCCAATGATTCTTTATTTGGGCGAGACCAAGCTTGGATTCGAGGATCGCATCACCGCTTGGCCATGGGCCGAAGGCGTTCATGCGATAACCTCGTAATCCAGAGAACTTTCCAACGGGCCCTTAATCAGGGTGGGGAGCTCAAAATTTAGATGTCGCCTTACAGCCGCCCACCTGGGCTCCAAGAAGTTGTACAATTGTACGCCATGTCAACTTCAGTCCCACTGGAGTTCGACAGCGAGAAAACAGTGCCATGGCAAGTCTCGGCAAGTTCGCAGAGTTTATAGTCTGTTCGTGATCCCGTTCGCAAATCTTCGTGGTATTTATTTTGAAGGCTAACGTAGACCCATCCGGTAAACGAATTCTTCGCCTTATCCACTGCGGTAAAAGTAAAATACCTCGAACCGAACAACGGCCACACGGGCGTGAAATTCGCGGGAGCCAAATCGCTCATCTCAGATGAGCTGATTCTTGCTTTTGTGATCTCTTGCGCACATTGCAAGGTCGAGGCATTGGAAGGCAATTCAAGGGAAGGCAGATGACGCCTATATATATCAGTAACCTTACGCTTCTTATGAATCGAGAGCATTTTCACCTGCCGAAATTCTAAGTAGTCCGCGACAATTTGTTTCGAGACCGTGTACTCGGAGATGTCTCCGTCGGGCGGTTCAAAGCCAAGGGAGGACGCCACTTCGTGAATAATTTGTCCATATTGTTTATCGTCGTCGATCGTTTTTTTATCGAGAAAGGCGTTGTAGTCGCAAGTGACCTCGAGCATTTGTCTGCGCTCGAACTTACAGAGCTTCGGCGTGCCATTGATTTCCACCGGGAATCCTTGATCCCCGCGCTTTACACATTTGACTTTGATGTTATCGAGTGTGGCCAACATTTGTTGCGAAAACTGGGGCACCATTTGTATATGATCGCGCGCCATTTCCGTCCAAAATCATGTCGACAAAATCGCTACTGCCAGTCGAATCCTTTTGAAGCGGTCAGATGCATACGTCAATGGCCGGTTCGCTAAAAATATTTACTTTAGGAATTCAAAGGAATTAGTCTGAGTCAGACTATCACTTTGCGGCGGCGGTGCCGCCCATCCCATTTTCGCAGCCTCACTTTTCTTTAAAAAAATCGTAACTGGTCAGCAGCTACGTGATGAAGGCGGGAAGTTTGCCTTCAAAGAGATGCGTCAACGCTTCAGTTGGGCCGACTCCGTTCTTTCTGCAAGTTGAGAGATAACTTCGGATGCGGCAGAAGATCCTCGCGCCATC
>JANXMF010000138.1 GCA_025354795.1 Pseudobdellovibrionaceae bacterium | reverse complement strand
CGGCAAGATTATGGTGCCGGGGTTTATTGATACCCATGTGCATTATCCACAGGTGGACGTGATTGGTGCGTACGGCACGCAACTGCTGGACTGGTTAAGTCGTTACACGTTTCCGGCAGAAACAAAGTGGGCGCGGGCCTCATTTATCTGGCCGGAACCCTCACCTATTACTTGATCACGGGTCATGTGCTGGCCATGGCCGCACCGCTGGTGGGGGCTTCAGGAGCGACGTACGGGCTGCTCCTTGCGTACGGACTCCTCTTTGGCGACCGGATCATTTCTTTTATGATGCTTTTTCCGATGAAGGCCCGCTACTACACCATGCTGATCGGAGGCGTGGAGCTGCTGATGCTTATGGATTCTGGCATGGGCTCGCAGGTGGCCAATCTGGCGCATTTGGGCGGCCTGATCACGGGCTTTGTGTTCCTGTGGCTGGTGGCCAGACGGCGGTCAGGGCGCTCTTCGAGTGGCTCTAAACGTGGACGCCGGCTCAAGTTGGTGGTAGACAATGAATCTTTGAGTCATAATGACCTCGGTAAAAGTTCGCAACGACCTTCGGATGATCCGAAGTACTGGAACTAAAATGGGAGCCCCGCGATGGATTTAAGTAAAGCCCTTGAGAATCTCAAGTTCGACACGCGCATGAAGGATTGGAACATCAAGCAGGGCACGATCACCAAAGAAGACGTAGAGAAAAATTTGAAATCGCTGCGTGATCATGCTGGTGATTGTGAAGAGGTCACTTTGGAAGATAAGGGCGACTTCGAAGGGTAGTGAGTGGCGGGAACGGCGGTCCAAAAAACTTTTAATGCCGCATAGCGCTATAAAACATCGTCCCGCCCTGAAACGACCGACACCTCAAGACTTAAGCCCAACCCCAAATATCCGATAAGGTACATAAGAGGAGCCTCTACTTATGTCCGATGCAGCACCCGCAGGCGATGCCCCCAAAAAGGATTTCAAGAAAATCCTGAGCTTCGCATTCATTGGATTGAACTTAGCGGTGCTCGGTGCCGGAAGCTATCTTGTGTACATGGCGACTCTCGGGGTCGTGCCCAAGCACCTCTCGAATGAGCAAGCCGAGCGGGACCTCGCGAGTTATGAAGAGTCGTTGCGGGGCAACCCGGTGATCTACACGCTCGCGCCGTTCAACACCAATCTCGAAGGTATTCCGCGGCGTTTGATTCGCCTCGATCTAAGTCTAGAGATGATGGACGAAGAAGGTTACGAGGAAGTCATTGGCATCACTCCGCAGGCGCGCGATTCGATCATGCGGATCCTGAACAGCAAGAGCTTTGGCGACGTGGAAACCGTTCAGGGCAAACTGCATTTGAAAAATCAGATCGTCGCCGAGCTGAACACATCGCTCAAAAAGGGCGTGGTTAAAAACGTTTATTTCAATGAGCTGGTAGTGCAATAAGTTGACCGGCCTGGCTTTGATTCGCGAGAATCTAAGCAGCAGGAGGTCTGTGCAATGCTTAAGTGTTTTTGGCTCAGTGTGGTTGTCGCGTTTTCATCGGTCGCGTGGGCGGTCACTCCTCAAGATCTCGAAAAGGCGATTCAGTTTCCGGTTGAAAAATATCAGTTGAAAAATGGCATGACGGTGCTGTTGCACAACGATGCGCTGATTCCCGCGGTGAGTGTGCAGACTTGGTATCGCGTCGGATCAAAAGACGAAGTGCCCGGGCGTACGGGGCTCGCGCATTTTTTTGAACACATGATGTTTAAGGGTACAAAGAAATTTTCCAAGGACACTTGGGGGAAATTCCTAAATAGCAAAGGTGCTGAGATCAACGCGTTTACCTCGGATGATTACACCGGCTACTTCGTCAATGCGCCTAAAGAGCATTTGGAATTGGTGCTGCAAATCGAGTCGGATCGCATGCGTAACCTCGCGCTTGATCCCAAGGACGTCGCGGCCGAGCGCGAGGTGGTTAAAGAAGAGCGTCGCATGAAATATGACGACAGCATCGAGGGCGGGATTCGTGAAGCCATGGCCAACATGATGTTCACAAATCTGCCCTATCACTGGCTGCCGATCGGTTCCATCACCGACTTGAATGCGGCATCCAGCGAAGATCTCCGGCGTTTTTATAAAACTTTTTATAGCCCTAACAACGCCGTATTGGTGGTGGCCGGCAGTTTTCGCGGCGAAGAAGTGAAAAAGGTGATCGAGAAATATTATGGCACTTTGCCTAAAGAAGAAATCAATCGACCCGAAATCAAAGAGGAGGAGCCGCAGACCAAGGAGCGGCGAGTGACGATTGACCGCGAAGCGCAAGCGCCCTCGGTTTCGATCGGCTATCGTCTTCCGGATCTTAAGAGTGCCGACAATTATCCACTGGATCTGCTAGCGATCGTGCTGGGGCAAGGGCAATCGAGCCGGCTCTATAAACAAATGGTGTATAAAAGCGAAAGCGCGCTCAACGTCTACGCCGCTTCTTGGAATCAAGTGTTGGCCGGTCAGTTCTCGCTCGGCGCAAGTCTTAAGGCCAAGACCGACCCGGATAAGGCGCTGGCGATGATGGAAGTTCAAGTGAAAATGTTGCGCGACAAAGTGATTGCGCAGAAGGAACTCGATAAGTCGCGCAATCTTTTTATGAAAGATTATGTCGATGGGCTGAAACGTTTGTCGGGTCGGGCGCACACTTTGGCGAGTTATGAAACCCTGTTCTCGGACTACACTCGCATCTTCACTGATCTTAAAAAATACCAGGAGGTCACGGTGGAGGATCTCCAGCGCGTGGCAAAACTTTATTTACAGCCCACGCAACGCAATATCGTGATCGTTATGCCTAAGAAAGCGGGAGGTGGGAAATGAAAACCGTGATCGTAAGCCTTTTGCTCAGCGCCAGTGTTTGGGCCGCCGATGCACCTAAAACCAAAGAGGTGGCGCCAAAGGCCGAGGCCTTTCAAATTCATAAATACGAAACTCAAACTTTAGACAACGGTCTGACAATTCTGTGGGTGGCCGACCAGGCATTGCCCTATGTTTCGTTGCAGATGATGTTTCGTTCGGGTTCGGCTCAGGATCCCAAAGGCAAAGAGGGGTTGGCGGCCTTCACTGCGAATCTTTTGGAAAAAGGTACGACTAAAAGATCGGCCAGCCAAATCGCTGAGGATCTTGAACAGATCGGCAGTGGTTTTGAGTCGGGTACCGATCCCGATTACACCATGTTGTCGGCGTCGGCGTTGTCGTTTCATAAGGAGAGCGCGCTTAAACAATTTGCTGAGATCGTGTTGCAACCGTCGTTCACCAACGCCGAAATCGAGCGCTTTCGTAAACAGGTTTTAGGTAGTCTGCAAAAAATGGCGGACCATGCCGAGCAATTCACTGAGTACCTGCTCCCGAATTTCTTGTACGGCGATCATCCCTATGGCCATCAGTCTATCGGCACGGCGAAGGCCGTGAAACATCTCAAGCGTGTCGATTTACAAAAATATTACGCCGATAACTACACTCCGCAAAACGCGGTGTTGGCGGTGACTGGTCAATTTGATGAAGCCTGGCGCGCCGATGTGGTGAAGGCATTTGAAGCTTGGAAGGCCAAGACTGGAAAACCTGTTGAGGTGCCCGATTTTCCAAGTTGGAAGGAAAGCGAAATTCTATTGGTTGACCGCGGGGACCTCAATCAAGCCCAGATTGAAATCGGCTTCAAAGGTGTGCCGCGCAACATGCCTGAGTATCTTGAATATCGCGCGGCCATCAAAGTTTTGGGCGAGGGTTTTGGCAGCCGTCTATTTGAGGAGATTCGGGTTAAGCGCGCGCTCACTTACCATATTCATGCCTGGTTCGAGCCGCGTTTAAAATCGGGGCCTGCGGGGATCTATACTTTTACCCGTGTGGATAAGATCGCCGAGACGGTGGAAGAAACTCTTAAGATTTTAAAGAAGTTCGTGAGCGAAGGCGTGACCGATGGCGAAGTGGAAACCGTAAAAGCCTTGATGCGCGGGCAGTTTCCTCGCACCTTTGAAACGCCCGAAGCCCTCGCACGCCAGCTGTTGCTGCTGAACCGGTTTGGGATTTCGTCAGATTACTTGACTCACTATATGAACAATTTGCAATTGGTGAGCAAGGATTCGATCAATGCTGCGGTTAAAAAATATTTTGCGCCGGACAATTTGCGCGTCGTGGTTTACGCGCCCAAAGCCAAGGCCGAAGCTGCGCTGAGGGCGGTGGGTCCGGTACAGGTGAAGAAGTATAAGGATTTTCTCTAGAGAGCGCGAGCAAGCTGCGGTTGGAATGACGCGAAAAGGGCATTACGTGTCGTGGTTCCCTTTGAAGCGATTCTTTCGGTTGAGTCCGAAAAATCCAAGTAAACCGGCTCAAGCTCAATCATGCTAGATTAGTGATCAAACCGCATCTTAACGCGATTGTTTTTTTTTAGAGTGACGGGAGTTTCATGCTCGCCGCTGTCATCGGAAGAACTATTTAACTTTAGCGCGACCTTCAACAGATTCGTCGGCTGAGCGGCGGTAGTATCAATTTCCACCATCCCCGCCGGCGTATTCTTCAGAAGTAATTCGCGTGTTTCCGTCAGCGTCTTTTGCAGCACTTCAAGCTGCGCGCGCAAGGCCGCAATCTCAGCGCGCACTTTATAAATTCGAAAATACCAATTCATCACTTCGCGCAACGAAAAGAACAACAGGATCGTGGCCACGCCAGCCGTCACTATCAGTGTTTGCGGGGTCACGCCCCAGTTTTCCAACTGGGAGCGAAAATCTTGAAGCATAAGGAGAGCGTGATCGGTATTCATCAGGTCCTATTTTGAACGAGATTTGCGATTTTTTCCACCAGAATTGCTTTTTCGCCGATTCATAATCAGAGACGCGGATCCGATGATTAGCACTAGAAATATCAAAACAATTAGGAAATTCTTAGGCTTAGCCGGGGCGTGTTCCGGCGGTGGCAGCATGTCTGGATTTGGGCCGGGGCCCCCCTGGACCTGTATGCCAATCACCGCGGACTGTTCCATTTGATTTTTAGGAAAGAGCAGCTGGTTGTTGGTCACGATTTTGAGGGTGCGGATGGCCTTTTCAAAAATCGGATTGTAGAGTTGGTAGCGGCTTTTCTCGGCCGAAAAATTAACTAAAAACGCCAGCTGGTTTTTGACCGTCGCTAAATAAACCGTGTAATAGTCTTGAATTTCGCTGCCGAGATGTTGGGCTTGGATCCAGGTGTGTCCGGCCACCATGCGCTCTTGCGCGTACATCACATGCGAAGGCGCGGGCGTACCCATCTTAGTGACGATGTTTTTTGGAGTTTTTAGAAAAGCGAGAAATGCCGCATTGTTGTCGGCGGGACCGGCGACCTTCGCGACGAGGACAATAACGGCCTCTTTGGCGGCCGCCGGATCGCGCGGAGTGCAGGTCCAGGCCACGCCTTCTTGAATGCAACTCCAGTCGTCCGGTACCTCGAACGCCACGTAAGAATTTTGAAAAGGCTTGGCCTGTGCTAGGGAAGCGCAGAGAAAAAATAGCATGAGCCCAAATCTCATTTTTTGATCCTCTTCGGCGGCGGGCGTTTGGGCGGCTTGCGCGTGCGGAAATAGACAATGGCACCGACGGCGCCAAGGACGATCGCGATCAATAACCAGTTTAGGTATTTGCCGCGCGTGCGGCCGCCGCTACCTTCAACGGGCAGACCATCGCCATAGGGTGTGGGAATTTGTCCCGTGGGCACTCCCATGATTTCGCCGCCTTGGCCGGATACGCCACCGGTCTTATCGCCAAGGGAATCTTTGTTGGCCACGACCCGCAGACTCTCGATAGCTTTGATGAAATCGCCACTGTATTTGGTGAAGTGTTCTTTATGCGCGCTGAAGGTGACGAGCACGGCGATTTTATTTTTTATCGTCGCGAGGTAACGGGTGAAATAGGGACCGACTTCGCTGCCTAAGTGCATGCCGTCGATCCACATTTGATTGGAGATCATGCGTTCTTTGACGTGAATAATTTGCGACTTCACCGGCGCACCACCGCGCCCGGCGATCAGCCGGGGAGTTTGCAGATGGGCGAGGTAGGCGGGCAACGTGTCGCTGGGCCCCACCTCTTTGGCGGTGAGAATAATGATGGCTTCTTTGGTTTTACCGGCGAAATCGTTTTCGCACACCCACTCCGAGCCTTCCAGCTTGCAGTTCCAGTTGGGCGGCAATTCGAAGCTCACGTAAGCGTTTAAAAAACGTTTGGCATGAGCCGTGCCGCAAGCGGCGAGCAAGACTCCGATCAACAGGCTGCGCATGACCATGCTCACTCCGAAATTATCAAGTGGTTCCACTATATTATAGTAGCGAGCGGCCTTGGGTAGGGAAGCGAAATTCGGGGCGGACCTAGACTTCGGTCTGTGTATAATATTCTCCATCCCGTGACTCATAAGATAAATTAATACATAGAGGTGTGATTTTGTCCGAACCTCTGGTATTTTCGCGCCATCAGTTCAGAATTCGAGGAGTAAGCCGTGAATCTACAACAGCTCACCACATTTTGTACCGTCTTAAACGAAGGCAGTATGACCGCGGCCGCGGAAAAGCTTTTTCTCACCCAACCGGCGGTGAGCCAGCAAATTCGCAATCTAGAAGAAGAGATGGGTGTGGACCTGCTGGTGCGCGGAGTGCGCCAAGTGAAGCCGACGCTGCAGGGGCAAATCTTGTTCGACTACGCCAAGCGCATTTTGCATCTCACCCAACAGGCCCAAGTCGCGATTCAAACCATGTCGCAGGAAGTGCAAGGCCATTTGCGCATTGGCACCTTAAATTCGATTGGGCTTTACCTGGTGTCGCCAATCATCGGCATGTTTCTCAAACACAATTCGAAATTACATATAAAATTAGTTTATGGAACGGGTGAAAAGGTCATCAGCGACATGCGCAACAATTTGGTGGACGTGGTGGTGTTGCCGGATCTTAAGTCCGAGTACGGCATAGAGTTTCCCGATTTTGAAAAGCGCTTTTTATTCCGCGATGAAATCTGGTTGGTCGGTTCGGGCCGCGACACTTCATTGCCCACTTCGGTAGACATGAAGTTTTATACGTCCAAGCCAATCATTTCCTTCTCCGATCGTTATCCGGGATTTCGCACCGCCTTTGACCGCAAGATCCAGGAACTCAAGCTGGAAGTCGATCCCGTGTTTGAAACCGACAACGTCGGCACGTTAAAGCGCGTGATCGAATCGGGTCTCGGCTGGGGCTTCTTGCCTGCGCATGCGATTCGCAAGCAGGTGCGCACTGGCCGCATGTTGCAAATTCAGGTCGAGGATCTGAAGTATATGACCAATGTGAATCTTTATTTCCGCCGCGATAATAAGAACAACGAATTGCATGAGACGTTTTACAAGGCCCTGCAACAGCAGTCGCTCGGTGGGGGTTAGAGCCTTAGCGCGCAAAGCCAAGCAAACCCAGAAGGAAAATGATCGCGGCACAAGCTCCAATCACCGCTGGGACCGATGCCAAAGAAAAGAGCCAAGGTGAAATCGCAAACACCAGCAGTAAGCAGGCGTTCGAAAGCGCCATCGCATATCTAAACACCCGCGCCACGTCCGCGCCGCGATAGTGGCGCTGCACCAGACTCACGAAACCCAAATCCGCCAAAGGTCCTCCCACCGCGGCGAGCGCGCACGCGAACATCATGGCAGGGAGCTGGTGGGAGAAACACAATAAGGCGAAGCCAATTCCCCCGAAAAGTCGGCCAGTGAACATCCATCGTTCGGGGCGATGCAGACTAAACCCGCTCACCACCAAATTGGCGGAAAGATTGCCGACCCCGTAGGCGGATATCAAAAAGCCGAGCGCTCCGACATCGGCCGGCAGGCGTTCGCGCAACAGCAACGTCAGCCCCAGGGGTAAAATAAACATCCAGGCCGCGCCGACTAAACATCCACTATAGATAACGTAAGCCATTACCCCGTGCGCCGCGACCAGCCGCTGGCCCGCGCGCAGACTCTCGTGCCACGCCAATCGAGGTGGCGGGGCCGTGCCAGTGGCCTTGACCGCCGCAATCGACGCCGCCGAGGCAAAAAAGGAAATCGCATCGAGTGTGAAATAATGAACCAAAGGAATAAAGCGGCTCAAGAGACCCACCAGGCCCGGGCCGACGACTCGGGCCAAGCGACTGGTGGTTTCCATCAGGCCACTGCACACCTGCAACAGCGCCCGGTCTTCGATCAGCTGGGGAAGAAACGCGCTCATCGCCGGTTGAAAAAAAGCATTGAGGCTTGAGACCACCACGGCTACCGGAATCAACACCCATAAACTGAGCTCTTGAAAATAACCGATGACGGGGAGACTCAAAACTATGAAACCGCGCACTAAGTCGGCAGTGATCATGACCGCGCGATGATCGCGGTGATCGGCCCAAATTCCGCCCAGCACACTGAACACGAACACCGAGCCCGCTTGCACCGCCGATATATAACCGGCATTTAGTCCGATCAGTTTGGTGGCGTACCAAACCATGGCGATACCGTAGACTTCGTCACCCATGGATGAGAACACTTGCCCGCCCCACAGTCGGCGGATCGGTTGATGAGCCAAGGCGCGCGCGATACGCACGGCTTAAAGAATCGCGGTGTAAGGGATGTCGAGCCGCGAGGCCACCACGCGCACAATTTCAGCGGCGGTCTCTTCCAACGCACGGTCGGTGACGTCAAACACCGGCCACTTGCGATTTTGCTTAAACAGATTGGCGGCGTATTCGATTTCCTTATGAACGTAGGCCATGTTGGCATATTCCCCGCCGGGATCTTGCCCGAATTTTTCCAAGCGCTTTTTACGAATGCGGGTGAGCGATTCGGGATCGATGGTGAGGCCGACGATGCGGCGTTGGTCGACCTTGAACAGTTCCTCGGGCAGCGGCGTGTTCAGCACCAAAGGAATGTTGGCGACCTTCCAACCCTTGTGGCTTAAGAAAATCGACAGCGGAGTCTTGCTGGTGCGGCTGATGCCGATTAAAATAATATCGGCTTGACTGAGATAGGTCAGAGTCTTGCCGTCGTCGTGTTTGACGGTGAACTCGATGGCTTCGATACGTTTGAAATATTGGTCGTCCACCGCGCGCAGCAGGCCCGCGGTGTGGTGGCCCGGCGAGGTGTGGCCGAAATAAGTGTTGAATGCGAGCAGCAGCGGACCCATCAGATCGACGGCCGCTAAACCTTTTTGTGCGGCGGTTTCAATCACCTTACGGCTCATTTGCGGACTCACCATGGTGAAAACGATCATGCCTTTGCGGGCAAAAACATCTTCGATTAAGGCGTCGATCTGCTCCTCGGTACGCACGTTCTTACAACGCACAATATTGATATTTTCGTCGGCGTATTGCACCAGAGCCGCGCGAATCATGGTGCTGGCGGTTTCGCCGGTGCCGTCGGACAAAATAAAAATTGTAGATGGGGCGTCGCTCATGGCCGCTCGCTCAATAGATAAAACATTTGTTCACAAGTCGATGGGCATGGGCCACGTGATCCACCGACCACGGCGCGGCTAAACTACAGATTAAAACATAGGCGATGGTGGGAGTGGGTTTGATCAAATAGGCATCGGCGTCACCGTGCGGAGCCAAAAACTGCAGATTGACCGTGGCCAAAGTCTTTAAAGCAGAGGCGCGTTGCACTTGCAGTGGTGGAACTTCGGGCACCAGGCGATTGCCTTGTACCTGATCGTTAAGATCCAGATGAAAAGCCGACCCGCGCCAAAATAAATCGGTCACCCACCAATTGGCGGCTTCGACCGAGGGACCCCGCTGTAGCAAGAGTCCGGCGTCAAAAAAGCCAGCCAAGCGTTCCAGCAGAAAGGCCGGCAACTGGGGATCACTGGGTTCAAGTTCACACAAGGTCTCAATGCCGTCGAGTCCGGTGGCCGCCTGAAAAATAGAGGCTCGCTCTTTCAGCTCGCGAACTTCACCGCCATTGTCTTCGATTAAGCTCTCAATATGCGAGAGCAGGAACTTTACCCGCTCAACTTTATCTTGAATCAGATCGGGTTTCATTCATCATCCTTGTCGCTTGAAAATTCAATTTCCATGGAATGAATTTCACGTTCTTGCCACAGCTTTTGCGCTTCGCTTTTGGAAAAATGCTTGGGCAAAAACACCCGCAGGCTCTGCACCTTCAAATCCGAGGCCATGCGATGAATGGTGCGCAGCCACTCCGCCAAAGTTTGCGAGCATTCCAGCACTAAGCACTTGGTGGCGGGAATGCGACCTTTGGAAAATACCAGTAGCGGGACTTTTTCGCGCGGCTGATCCTCAAAGTGCATGCCATTTTCCTCGAGCACGCGAAACAATTGCAGCGACGGCTTGGCCTGTTCATGGGCCAGGCCTTTGCACAGCTGCCAGTTCAAATACCAATCGACGCGTGCAAACCACGTGCTGTGCGCAGGCAGGGGCAAAACCCACAAATCGCATGGTGCAAAACTCGTCATCACGACTATTGTTTCACGACTTGATCTAAGATGCCATTGACAAATGCGGCTGAGTCCACCGTGCCGTATTTTTTAGAAATCTCGATGGCTTCATTGATGACCACCGGATGGGGCACTTTTTCCGCCGCGAACTTGAGTTCAAAAGTAGCGATCCGCATAATGTTGAGATCGACCAGCGCCATCCGTTGGAGCTTCCAATGAGCGCTAGATTTTTGGATCAAGGAATTGATTGCGACATAGTGCGATTCCACGCCTTTTAGAAGTTGCAAAGCATAGGACCATACCTCGTCGGCCGCATCGAAACTTTTGCGAAAGGTGGCGAGCCCGGTTTCAACCCCTTGCTTGGGCGCAAATTCTTGCTGAAATAAAACCTGAAGCGCGAGTTCGCGACTTAGGCGTCTGGTGCTGCTCATGTTTTTCCTTCAGCAACTGGCTTGGATTCGGTTTCGAGACTCTGCATGAATTCGTTGACGTCGGTAAACGTCTTGTACACGCTGGCAAAGCGTACATAGGCGACGTCGTCTAAAAGTTTAAGTTCCTTCACCACACCCTGGCCGATTTTTTGCGCGGCCATTTCGCGATCGGGACTGCTCTGCACCCAGCGCGCGATCAGGTTGACCATGTTTTCGATTTGGCCGACGCTGACTGGGCGTTTCTTACAAGCGATTTGGATTCCGCGACGCAGCTTTTCTTTGGAAAATGGCTCGCGCCGGCCGTCTTTTTTGATCACCTGAGGATAATGGGTAAAGAGGGTTTCCACTGTAGTGAAGCGCAGTTTGCACTTTAGACATTCGCGGCGCCGGCGAATTTCCTCTTCGCGATGCACGCGTGTTTCGAGGACACGATGTTCTAAGTGACCGCACTGTGGGCATTTCATTGGTGTTCAGATCTATTAAAGAAAAGAACAGTTGTCACGATGCAAAAGAATGATTTAGCCTCAGCTATTCGGGAGGGTTTATGAGGTTAATCATCGCGGCCAGTTTGCTTGTTTTCTTCACCAGTCAAGTCTTCGCCCAGAGTGTAGAAGTCGACGAGAGCGACGCAACGCCTCCGGCCCAGGACGAGCCCTCGACTGGCAAGGGTAAAGCCAATGAGTATTTTCAGAATCGCAAGAAAAACGTGCGCCGGCCGAGTGAGCAAAGTTCAGCGAATACCGGGGCGACTCCGCGCTTTATGGCGGTTCACGTCGGGACCTTTTTCGCTGGCCAGGCGTATCGCTGGAGCGATAGTGACGAAAACAACGTCGGCAAACTCAACGCGGGCGTGACCTACCGCTTAGGCGAATGGGTGAATTCGATGGATTGGTCCATCCGCATTGAGTACACCAGTTATGATCTCAACAATGGCGGAGCTAAGAAGCTGTCGTTTAGCCCGATATTGACTTTTCCCGATGCCAACAGCCGTTTTCCGCTTTATTTCGGCGGCGGCGCAGGTGCGGGTTTGTTTATTCAACAGGTGCGGGGAAAATCACCGGTGGCCCTCGATTGGCAACTTTTTGCCGGCGTGCGCTTTTTGAACGTGATTGAACGGGTCGGCCTGATGCTCGAGACCGGGCTGAAGAACCATGTCTTCGTCACTAGCTGGGGTCAATTCAACGGCGTCTTTATCAATTTGGGTGCTGTGTTTGCCTTTTAAATGCGTTATGCCCTAGGGCATGCGAATTCTTTACCGCCCAGTGTGGGACGGGGTCGTTGAATCCCTGCGCGACATCTTTGTGCAGGGTTGGCCCGCCGACAAAGTGATCCAACGCCATATCAAACTCCATCGCAAGTGGGGCAGCCACGACCGTAAACTGTATGCCGAATCGGTTTACGATATGGTGCGCTGGTGGCGCAAGCTGCTGTTTGCCAGCGGCGTGGAGTGGCCGAGCGAAGATCGTTGGACGAGCGGTGAGAGCAAAGTGCTGGGGCGAGTGATCGAGTCCTGGTGCTTTATCCACGATGTGAAATTGGACAAGCAGATCACGCCCTTCGGATTGGACACGGATAAGACTATGCGCCAATGGCGTTCGGCGGAGCTTGCGCGGGCCATCGCCCAATCGATTCCGAACTGGATGGATGCGCTCGGTGAAGAGCAACTCGGTGAACGTTGGCAGCCCTTGCTTACGGCACTCAATCAGACCGCGCCGGTTTTTTTGCGCGTGAATCGGTTGAAGACCAATGCCGAGCAATTGCTGAAAGACTTGCGTCAAGACAAAGTCGAGGCCCGCGTGGTCGAGGGCGATTGCTTGCAATTGGCGGAACGAGCCAATGTATTTTTGGCTCGTAGTTTTAAACTCGGTCATTTCGAGGTGCAAGACCGGCACTCACAGCGAGTCGCTCTAGCCTTGCAAGTGCAAAAAGGCCAGCGGGTGATTGATGCCTGCGCAGGAGCCGGCGGCAAATCCTTGCACTTGGCCTCGTTGATGGAGAACAAGGGCAAAATTATAGCGCTCGATATCGTTGAGAAAAAGCTCGAGCAATTGCGCGAGCGCGCCACCCGCAACGGTGCAACTTGCATCGAGGCCCGAGTCATTGAAAGCGGCAAGACCATCAAACGCCTCAAAGAGTCGGCCGAGCGCGTGTTGCTGGATGTGCCGTGTTCGGGCCTCGGAGTGTTGCGCCGCAATCCCGATAGTAAGTGGAAGTTGAGCGCGCATGAGGTGAGTGAGTTGACTCGCATTCAGGGCGAAATTCTGAATTCCTATTCGGGTATGTGTAAACCGGGTGGGATTATGGTCTATGCCACTTGCTCGGTCTTGGCCGGTGAAAATGAGCGACAGGTCGAACGCTTTTTGGCCCAAAATGAGACGCGTTGGCGCCTTGACACTCAAGATACGCTGCCACCCACTGAGTCCGGCGGTGACGGTTTCTACATTGCCCGGCTGATAAAATCTTGATTTGAGAATCGTGCCGAAAAATTTAGCAGAACTGGCCTTTAGTTGAGTATTCTGACTGGGATGATCAAACGACGGACCGTCCTATCCTTCATCCTGCTTTTTGCCGCGCCCTTTTTACTGGTGCATTTTCAAAACTGCGCTCCCCAAGGCGCGCTCAATGCGGGTGGCGACACGCAAGCGCATATCATCGAAGATCTCAATAGATACCAAATTCAATTCCTCAGCGCCAACGCGGAATTGCAGGACGACGTTGCGCAGGCAGGAGTTCCGGGCTTTTGCATGACCTCCCACGACGGCGCTAAACTAAATTGGTTGATATGGGACGGCAACAACGCCAGTGCCCCTCTGGAATCGGGCGTCAGCCGCTGCAATTCCGGCGAATTTCAAATCGATGTTGAACTCTCACAGGTCATTTGCGGCGTAAGCCATACTTTGGTCGTTGAAGGCGACTGGGGTGCCTCGACCGTCACGCATGTCACGCGCCGCTGTCAGCCGTTGGCCAGCCAACCCATCGCACCACCCCACAACAGTCCCTATGGAACCACGTGTGTAATGGAATATTCGCCAGCGACCGCCGCGGAAAATCCGTGTGCGATGATTTGTTATCGCTCCGCGAATGTAGTTCTCAATCAAGCATTGGAAATCAGCCAGTGTGCCGCGCTTGCGGCCAGCGTGGCTGGGCGCTAGCAAAGTCTCCCGACTCTCCCGACTCTCCCGACTTAAGTAGAGCAAAGTCCCTTGGTCCCGTTGACCGATCCGCGTAAAAAATCCGAAGATAATAAAGTGACTTTGGAAAATGCGCTCTATTTTATTACTCACCATAGCGAAGCTATCATTCAGTGGTTGTTCCTCACCATTCTGCTGCTTTCCGCAGCTATTATCGCACGCGCCTTGTTTACCAAAACGCGCGATGGGGCTGATGTTCCAGGCGGTACCCATATGGCCCTCCCGGAAAACGGCGAAATTAAGTCGGTATTGCAAAAGATCCTGGATCAGACCGCAAAATTGGAATCCGTAACGCTTGAGAAAGTGGCCAATGGCGGCGGCGGTGATCCGGCACTGAACGAGGCTCAGCTCCAGGCGCTCAAGAAGGAACTGCAAACCCGCGAAGAGGAGCTGAACCAGCTTAAGGCTGCGGCAGCCACTAACCCAGGCTCGGGAGGCCACGCCGTGGCTAGCGAAGGCGTCGCCGTGCGCATTAAGGAACTGGAATCGAAACTCGCGGAATATGAAATTCTTGAAGATGATATCGCCGACCTTTCGCTCTACAAGGAAGAAAATGTGCGCCTGCGCGAGGAGCTCGAAAAAGTCAAAGCGGCTCCTGCCGCCACCCCTGAGCCGGAACCGGGCGCGCACTCTCCGGCGCCTGCTGCGCCCAAACTCGCGCCTGCGGACGCTGGCGAAGAAATCGTGGCTCAGTTCGCCCAGGCCGTGCATGGAGAGACGCCGCCGGCGGCTGCCGCAAGAGATGGGGCACCAAGCAAAGATCCAATGACCGATTTCGAAAACCTCATGCAGACAGAAAAATCGGCGGCCCCTCCCCCGCCCCAGGCGGCGCCGAGCAAGTCCATGTTTGGTACTGAGAGCGCGGCCCCGGCGCCCGCCGCCGTGACCGCTGAGGCCGACGACCTTTTTGCGGAATTTGCCAGTACGCCAGTGGAAGAACCATCACACCCTCCCGATCTCGACACCGAAAAAATGATGGCTGAGATGGCCGCGCTCTCCGCCGTCGAACCGTCCTCGGGCGACCGTGCGCTTGACGATGCGATTGACACTGAAAAAATGGCGCTTGAAGCAACGTCCCTGGTTAAAGCGTGAGTGTTTGCTGGCTGCTTTTTTTGGGTCTCAATCTCCGCGCCGAAAGTATCGCGGCGTTTGATTCCTTCCTCAATTTGCCGATGCAAGAGCGGGTGGCGCAGTTCAAACACTGGCGCGCGCAGAGCTTTCCTTTCCTTTCGCGCACAGCTTTTGATTCCAAGCGCGGGCTGCAAACCCGCTGGCGGGCGATCACTACCATGGGGCGGGTGGACCCCGTTTATTTTCAAAAAGATCTCGAACGCGCACTCAATAATCCCGAGTGGTTTGTGCGCAATGCTGCATTGATCGCGATTCAAAGTGACGAGCGGGAAAAGGCGGTGAGCTGGTCGATGCGATTGGTGACCGATCCGGCCCTGGTGGTGCGCACTCAAGCCGTGCGTAATTTGGTGCAGCTGCAAGCGCGCGAAAGTGAAGCATTGCTGTGGCAGCAAATTTTTGCGCCAAGAAATTTTCGCGGCAACCAGAGTCTGTGGGTGCGGGTGCATATGGCTCAGGCGTTGGCGCATTTTGCTTCGCGTGGTGCGGTCAAATCCTTCCAGCGTTTGCTCCTGGATCGCGATGAACGGTTGCACAAATGGGCCATTGTCGGTTTGGAAAATGCCACGGGTTTTAAAGTCGGTGAGGGCAAAGTGCCGGTGGAGATTCGCCGGCAAGAATGGCTTGAACGCCTCGGTATGCAAGAAATTTAGCGGCTTCTATTTCTCTTGATTGTGGCGCTTCTGAGCTTTCGCCAGCGCGCGCTCGATTTGAATTTCCCGGCCAATGCGGTAAAGAATGGCTTTTTCCTCCAGGCCGTCGCTAGCCACGCTGCGCGGATCAGAAAAAAAATCGACTTGCACTTCGGTATCCTTCAGCAGCAGCACGCGGATGGCTTGGCGGTCTTCATGAGCGACTTTAATCACGCGCAGGGTGAGATGATAAGTCTGACCCGCACTCGCGGCATCGGGCTTATAGGGCGGCACCCAAACTTTAAAACCATGAATAGTGTCAGTCTCCAGAATACCTTGATCCATATTGCTGACCCGCAATGGGTAGGCCTGCAGCGCCAGATTACTGGCGCGCCAGGCCTCCTCAAAGGTCGCGAAAAAAGTCTCTTCACGCGAGCCGTAAAACGTGGGCGGGCCCTTGCGCTCTTCAAAGAGCGCACAGCCCGCCAGTCCGCAAACCAGCGCGACTAAACAAAATTTAGATATCCACGGAATTGCGCGTGACATGAGTGATGGTTTTCATATTGGCGCGGAAGGGCTCATCCGGTGCGGTGACGGTAACCGTGGGCTTGGCCAAATACATGACTTCCCAACGGTATTTGCTGCCGGGATTGCGGGTGATATTTAGTGTTGGCAGCGCCACTTGCGGCAGCCAAGTGTCGGACCAAACTTCCCACAAATGGGTCGACATCTCACCGCTAATCGAATTGTTCGTGTTGGTGATGACTTCCGAGAACACCAGGTAAGTCCCCGCCGGCACCAGACCCGCGGGTGCGGTCGGCATATCGAGGTTTAGGACATTGCCCGCCGTCAAGACTGGCGGTTTGACCAGCGGCAAAAACTGCGGCTTGGCGCCGCCCGCAGCGGATTGCAGAGCGAAACTCAACTGATTAAAGTTTTGCGGTTTACTTGCCTGCGGTACATTGGCGCGAATGTAAGCGTCTAGCAAGCTCAACGGGCGCAGCAAAGCATTCGCCGGCGACGGCGCGGGCACGGCGTTGGCGTCAACCATCAGTAGCGACAGCAGTGAGGGAGGAGTCGCCGACGTCACCAGGTTGATACTTTGACCCGAGGTCAAACGCTTCAGATCGGTGACCATCAGGAGATCTTTTTCTGTGCGTAGCGCTATGCTGACTACGACTTGATCGGCCGGCAAGGTCGGGACCGTCACTGCAGCTGTGCTTTTGAATTGAACCTGATTGACCGGCATATCCACGCCGCTGACGTCACCGCTCAATTTGGTGGGAACTTCGCCGCCTTCGGTGAAGGTAAAATTATTGATCACTTCAAAGATCGATTTTCCCGCCTGGATGGCATTTACCACCTTTTGCAGTGGAAAGTTTCCGTGCGTTGCCGACATCAGATATTGTCCTGGCGAGCGCACAAACGCGCGATAAAGCGGCTTGTTCAGATTGATCGGAAAAATAAGGCTGACGGTCTGATCGGGCAAAGTCAGATTGCTGGGAAGCTTGATCTGCTTGCCCATCACCGAAATAACGTCGACATCCGGGCTCAGCACGGTGGTCATTTCAAAGTCGAGCAGCTGGGTCGGATCAATGGCGGGAACGACAATACCAAAGTGCACATTGTCTTGATCGTCGAGCGTGCCAAAATCAGTGGTGGTGCCGCGAATTTCAAGCGCCTTACTGCCGGTGAATTTAGTCAACTGCATGGTGGTCACGCCCGGAAGCAGCGCGGGAAGGGTGGCCGATACAAAGCCTTGAGCCTGAACCGTCACTGGCAGGGCCGCTTTCCAGTTGGCCGGCGGAGTGGCGATACCATTCGCGTCAGTCACCAGCGAATTGCCGGGAAACGGATTGCCGACATCGTAGCCCACCAACACCGTGGCGCCCGCGACGGGCTTGAGATTCTCATCGACCACCGTGATCACCGGTGCCGGTGTAAGATCGAGAGCCGCCATGGACAAACTCACATTTCCACTTGCCACCAAACTATTTCGCGTATTTTGCTGGTCCGCACAAGAAAGCGAACTCGCTATTATTAAAGATAAAAAGCCACAAGCTAACGAAAACTGCTTCATATTTTCCCCCTCAGGATCGACAATTACTGTCGTCAATAAAAAATTGAAATCGGTATCTCGACAAAGGTCAAGCAGTTGACAGTTCCTCGCGCTTGCGACTATTGTGACGCCTCCAATCAAACCCGCGGTTTGTGCGGATTTTTAGTGAAAATCTGGCGGGGTAGCTCAGTTGGTTAGAGCAACGGAATCATAATCCGTGGGTCGGGGGTTCAATTCCCTTCCCCGCTACCATTTCGTACCTTTCCTGAACTTTGGATAGACGAATTCTGATCCTGGCTCCGAGGAGAAAACCTTCGGAACGCCAGGATTTTTTTTGCCTCATCGGGATCGCCTTCGTCGCCTCCGAAAAGAGATTCATCGCGCTCATGGGCGCTCAGCCAAAAGGTAAACTGCATTTCCTCACTGGTGACGACGATCTCTTTAACAGTGCGCCTGAGGAGTCTTTTGCGCATGGCAGGAGTAGCTTTGGGCCAACCCTGAAGGAGTGCCCGAATCTGGTTCTCGACGAAAAGCACCTGATCTTTAAGCGCAGCGGGCCTCCCTGCGTTGCGATCCACGCTCGCCACGTATTTCTCAAGATCATCCTTTTGTTTCGCCAACCGATTGAGTTCCTCAGAGGCCAGCCTCAATGCCTCTTCTCCAAGTTGCATTCGCCCTTGGTTCGCCCACAGCGTGCCAATTCTTTTGGTAACGTCGGATAGCTCCTTATGAGCACGGGAATGTTCGGACTCGGATCGCTTATTTTTCACATCCGACTGACCTTTAAGGACCTTTTCTAGCTCGTTAAAATATCCAGCGGTTACAAGCGCAGTCTTAAATTCGCCGATGAGTTTCTCTTCCAGCTCATCAGCATGGAGCCTTGGCCTGATATTTTTTAGATTCTTGGGCCGTCGCACGTAGTGATAATAGCGATGAACGGTTCCAGATGAACCATGACCCGCTTGTCCAACTAACGGTAAACCGGTCTCTCCACAGGTAAGAATCCCGGTTAGCAAGAATGATCTTTTTTCTCCACTATTAATACGGGTGCGCTCACTAGCGCTGGCCTCTTCGAGAATCTTTTGGGCTTCAAAAAATACTTCTGAACTCAAGATCGGGGTCCATGACGCCTTTACCATTTGATATTTTTGCCAAGGCTTCAGGTGCTCTGGGTCTTCATCCTTGTAAAGCTTATTGACCTCGCGATGCCCAATGTAGGCTGCGTGTTTTAGAAGGCTTCCGAGCGTTTGCACAGTCCAATCAGCCGGGCCACGCGATTGAGCCCTTTTTGAAGTTCTCTTTGGAGTGATGCCCATTTCTCGAAGCTTCAGGATGGTTTTCGCACGGGAGCCACATTCGAGGAATGTTTGAAAAATGGTTCGTGCGATTTCAGCTTCGCGTTCGTTCACCACCAAGAGACCCTTTTTGTCGGGATTTTTGTCGTAGCCAAGGGGAGCGGGACCGCCGTTCATGAGACCGCGAAGGGCTCGTGAGTGGCAATTGACTGAGACCCGTTCGGAAGTTTGCTCTCGTTCAAACTGACCGAGGGCAATAATAATATAAACCATCATGCGGCCAATTGGCGTACTTGTATCGAACTGCTCTTTCATCGAGAGATAACAGGGTTTTCCCAGAACGGGGCTGCTAAATTGCCAAACTTTTCTTTGTTAGAGGGGCTTTCAGGCTGATATTTTTTCTCCACACACGTTGGTAGGCTTTTGATTGGGATTTTTCCGGCGCGCCCTCAGGCGTTGGACG
>JANXMF010000029.1 GCA_025354795.1 Pseudobdellovibrionaceae bacterium | reverse complement strand
ACATGGACGGCGCCAATATGAATGCGCTCGTTGGACTGTGCCAACCCGGAAAAATCGGCGCCGATGTCAGCCATCTCAATTTACACAAAACATTTTGCATTCCCCACGGCGGCGGTGGCCCAGGTATTGGCCCCATCGGTGTGGGCGAACATCTTAAGGCGTTCTTGCCCAAACACTCGGTGGTCAAAGAAGCGGGTCCTGCCACTGGCATCACTTCCACCACCAGCGCGCCTTGGGGCAGCGCCGGAATTTTACCGATTCCTTGGGCGTACATCGCGATGATGGGCAGGGACGGATTGAAGCAGGCATCGGAAATGGCGATTCTCAACGCCAACTACATCGCTAAAAAATTGGCGCCGCACTACAAGACGCTCTATCAAGGCAAAAATGGTTTCGTCGCGCACGAGTGCATTGTCGATGTGCGCGAGTTTAAAACCAGCGCTGAAATTACCGTGGACGATATTGCTAAACGCTTGATGGACTATGGTTTTCACGCGCCAACGATGTCGTGGCCTGTAATTGGCACTCTGATGATTGAACCCACCGAAAGTGAGAGCCTTGAGGAGCTCGACCGTTTTATCGACGCGATGATCGGTATTCGTGCCGAGATCGCTGAGATCGAAGCGGGCCGGGCTTCGCGCACCGACAACGTGTTGAAAAATGCGCCTCATTGTTCGACTCACCTGCTCTCAAGCGACTGGCCGCACGCATATACGCGCGAACAGGCCGCTTACCCGCGACCGTGGGTGCGTGAGCGGAAGTTCTGGGTTCCGGTGGGACGCGTGGACAATGCCTACGGGGATAAGAACTTGGTTTGTAGTTGTTTGCCAGTAAACGCTTACTCTTAGGCGGCTGATTTTAGCCACCTCATGCGATCTTATGGTCCATTTTGGATAAAAAGCGTTCAAGATATCGATCAAGAAACCAGTGTCACGAAGTGTCCCACAGCCGCAAAATTTCAAGCTGAGAAAGTCCACGCAGTCGCTCCTTGCGGTAAGAAACCCTTCCGGTCGCTTCGGCGTTGTTGAGCTGAATGTAATTGCGAACATTTCGGTGATCTCTCTTCCCTTTCACAACTCGCGTAAATGGCCTGAACTTCCACACCCTCGGCCCTCGGTGCCGCCTCCGGATGGTATCGGTCACGGTCTGTGCAAATTGCCCGGCAACGACGCGAAAGTAGGCTTGAAAGTGCCGGCGGGAGGGGGCATGGGCGAGGATGTGCACGTGATCGCGCTCAACGGCCATGCGCTCGATCTTCACCCGGAATCTTTTGGCGTAGTGGCGATTGATGCGGTTGAGCGTTGCAAACTTGGACGGATGGCGAAGCCCGCGCGGCAGTGCTGCGAGGTTGGCCTTGAATACCAGATGAATGGAATCGCGCGGAGAGAGTGGACGAGTGCCGCGGCCGTGGCGGGACCGACGCAAGGTGCCGCCATAACTCAGGCGGCCGAACTTGAAAATGAAATCTTTGCGGCGCACGTAACCGGTACCTCCTTCACCGAGGTGGTGGAGTGCAGGGAAGTGCCGAGTGCGGCCTCGTGTTTGAATGAAGTTCAGGTCAGTGGCCGGTCGCGGGCCGGGCTTTGCCGAACAAAGAAATGTCTATAATGCGTCTGCCGTTCACTAATACGCTGAAGGGCTGCCATAGAATTCATCGCTCTGGGTAAAGCGATGCTTGAGAATCTGGCCAGCAAGAAACCCACCTAAGACGGCGGTGCCTCCAGCCACTATGCCTCTTTCCCTCGTAGTATCTTCAGCCACTCGCGCTGAGCCGGCGAAACCGCATCCATCGGTGTCATCAATCCGGAGGTTAAGCCTTGCTCGGAACAATCGCAATTCGCGAGCAAATCCTGCTTGGTCGTGAAAATCCGCGTCAGCAATTTGAAGGCCTTCGAGTTGTTGAGCCGCATGGTGGTGAGCACCTCATCCAGAGTCACGTGAGCCCGCGAGGTGTCCCAGCAATCGTAGTCGGTGACGAATGAGCACGGAAGGTAGCTAAGGCCTGCCTCGCGCGCGAGGGAGTATTCCGGAAAGTTCGTCATGCCGATAATGTCAGCGGCAAGTTCGCGGTAGGAAAGGCTTTCAGCCAAGGTGCTGAAATTGGGGCCTTCGATACAAACATAAGCGCCACCCACATGAGTGACAAAGTCTTCTTGTTTAGCCAGGGCTTCGACCGCGCGGGCCATCGTTACGCACACCGGGTGGGCGAGAGACACGTGTCCGACTACTCCGTCACCACAGAAGGTATGTTTGCGCACACCCTTGGTGCGGTCAATATATTGAAAAGGAATGACCAAGTGCCCGGGTTCAAACTCAGCGCGCAAGCTGCCCACCGCGGAAAAACTGATGACTGCTTTTGCGCCCGCCGCTTTGAGTGCGAATATATTGGCGCGGTAATTAACTTCGGAGGGAAGCCATTCGTGGTGCTCGCCGTGGCGGGATACAAACAAAGCCTCTTTACCTGAAACACGCACTTTCTTTAGCCCGGTGGAAGCCAGACCAAAAGGAGTTTCACGCGGTAGATTTTTAACCACGTCAAAGCCATCGAATTTTTCAAAACCCGAGCCGCCAATGATTGCCCACATGATTAAGCTCCCTTAGTTAACGCGCCCAGTTTCACATCGTTGCGATCAAACACTCCATGATCCAGTACCCATGCGGTCACCAGTGACTCAGGCGTCACATCAAAGGCCGGATTCCACACCTTGGCCTCAGGGTGAGCCCACTCGACATTGCCAAAAGCGCCGCGGGCGCCACGCACTTCGAATGGGTGACGCTCTTCGACCGGTATTTCGGCGCCGTGCGGACAATCACGATCGACACTCGTTTGCGGTGCGACCACATAAAACGGCACACCGTGAAATTTGCTTAAGACCGCGAGGCCATAGGTTCCTACCTTGTTGGCAAAATCGCCATTCGCGGCAATGCGGTCGGCGCCCACCAACACCCGCGTGACTCGGCCTTTTTGCATCAGTGCGGCTGCCATATTGTCGCAAATCAGAGTGTAAGGAATCTTGTTTTGCTCCAACTCCCATGTTGTCAGGCGTCCGCCTTGCAGCAGAGGTCTGGTTTCGTCTACAAAGACATGAACGCCTTTGCCTTGGCGAGCGGCGCGGATCACGCAGCCGAGGGCGGTACCAATTCCTACCGTGGCCAATCCGCCGGTGTTGCAATGAGTGAGAACAAAATCGCCGGCGCCGATCAAGCGCGCACCGTTTTCCGCCATGCCGTCACTCAGCCGAACGTCTTCTAAACAAATTCTTTCCGCCTCGGCAGGCAGTTCGGCCGCGCCCGAAGATTGTAACACGTCAGACATGCGATCCATGGCGTTCATCAAGTTGACGGCGGTGGGCCGGGCTTCGCGCAGGTCAATCAGCGCTTTTTCGATCTGCACGCGGTCGGCGCCATGCTCGGCCAAGAGTCCGATCTGCAACGCTGCCGCTACGCCAATCAATGGCGCGCCTCTGACTTTCAGCTCGCGAATAATTTGAATCATGGCTTCGGGATGTGGCGACGGTAGCCACGTCTCGCGCTGTGGAAGCTGGGTCTGATCGAGGATCCAAATTCCGCGGCTATCGACTTTAAGTCCGGTGGACACAAATTCTTTCATATAGTCCAAATTCATGCCATATATAGACCCCAATGGACAAAGCAAATATCGACATTGTGTTCGTTCGCATGGACAAAATTGGCGATCTTGTCCTGAGTCTCCCTGTCGATACGCATCCTGCGCTGGCTAAGGCGCGCGTGCACTGGTTTATTACCAAGGGTCTCGGCTTTGTCGCCGAGCACGCCGAACCGGCGCGGTCGTTTAACGAGTTCCCGCGGGTGTTTTCCCTTCGGACGTTTGTGCAAATGGTCAAGTGGTTCAAGCAGAATCGGCCGCGCCTGGTGGTGCTGTTGCACAATCCGTGGTGGGTCAGCGCTGCGGCCTGGTGGGCGGGCGTGCCCGAGCGGGTTGGGCGCTTGAGCCAGTGGCATTCATTTTTGTTTATAAACTTAGGCCTACGGCAAAAGCGCTCGCTCAGCGATCGCCATGAGTCGGACTATAATTTTGATTTATTGGAATGGGGCTTAAAAAAGCCAAGTCCGGAACTTGAAATCACAAAACGAAATTATTTACGCCTCAACCCGGGCCCCACCCAAGGCACGCTGGCGCGCCACGCTTTGACTTCCGGCCAATACCGCGTTGTGCATGCAGGAATGGCGGGTTCGGCGCTCAATTGGCCCCCCGCGCGCTACCATGAGTTGATCGAACGCTTGCGCGGCGAAATGCCGGTGGCGATCACCGGCACTCAAATGGATCGCCAATATCTGCAGTGTCTGAACGACTTGCGCGGCAAGCCGGGCGTGGTGTGGCTGGCCGAGAAACTGAAAGTGACCGAGCTCCTAGAAATTCTTGCAAACGCCCGTTCGGTGGTCGCTCCTAGCACGGGCGTGCTTCACCTTGCGGCTTCGTTGGGCACCGCGAGCATTGGCATTTACTCGCCTCGTCGAGTTGAGCATCCGCGGCGCTGGGGCCCTAAAGGTCCGCGAGTAGCCGTGGTGCAACCCGAAAACGAAAGTAGTGAAGATGTGATGCTGGAGATATCAACAGATTTAGTTTATCAAACCATAATGCGCTTGGAGGACCATGAACAGCAGCACGACGTTCAGTCTCAGCCCGGCGTTTGACGAGCTGCTCAAGCGCGCCGTCGACGTGGAAAATCCACAGGCCTTGGCGCGCGATATTATACGACTCTCCAATTTCTATATCGAAAACCCGGGCGCGCCGACGCCTTGGGGGCAGGCCTTTACGGCCAGCGCCTACCTCGCTTATTTTTTGCCTCTAAACTATGTACGCTTACAAGGGGTATTGCGCGAGGTTCATCGCTTCTTGCCAGAGTTCAGTGAGGTGTGGGATTTTGGCAGCGGAATCGGTGCGACACAGTGGGCGCTTGAAAATGATCTCCTGTCGCCAAGGCCGTTGATGGCAGTGGAACATGCAAGCGAAGCCGTGGCACTACATAGGCATTTGATTTCAGTGAGCACGACGAGGTGGCCAGTCACATTCAATTCCAAGACCGCGCCCAAACCTCAGGCGCTGGCCATTTTCAGCTATGCATTTTTAGAAATGAAGCCGCAGTGGCCCGCACTCGAACCGTTTGACCATGTGCTAATCATCGAACCTTCGACCCGCGACTGCGGCCGAGCTTTAATGGAGTGGCGCGCCCGCCTTATTGAACAGGGCTACACGCCGCTGGCACCCTGCACTCATGCTTTGGATTGTCCTTTGCTGTCGCACTCGCACAAGGATTGGTGCCACAATCGCATTCATTTCGCGGGTCCCGAGTGGTGGCAAGCCCTAGAGTCTTACCTGCCAATGCACAATCGCACTCTAACCTATTCTTATTTACTAGTAAGCCGCACCACCAAAGATGAAAAATGGCGTGGCTATGCGCGTGTGATCGGCGACACCCTAAAAGAAAAAGGTAAAACCCGGCAAATGATTTGTCGCGGATCGGAGCGGGAATTTTTGAGCTGGCTGCATAAGAAGGGCGAGCCGCCCGCAATTCCTCACGGCGCTTTGCTTACAGGCGCGGAACAGGCCGAGCGCCATGGCGGCGAGCTCCGTCCATCCGAATCGCTAACCTGGACCACTTAGTAGTTCTGGCAAGACGATAATACCACGTGAGAGTGTTGCAAGAGTTTCTTTTCGCCGACAGAAATCCAAAATGACTTCAACAGTGGACGCGAACCAAGTCTCAGCGAATCAAATTCCAATTCGTTAATCAGAATTTTGGACTGCGCTGTGGTCTGCTCAAGACTCTGCGGACGCCATTCGCCGAATGATTCGGCATAGGTTGCTGAGAGCACACCACGTTTCTTGGTGCGTGTTTCCAAGGTGAACTGACTCGGATCCAAATAGATTCCAAGCTCAGGTTCAGGCGAGGTGCGAATGTGCACGCGCTCGTCGCTGGTCACCAGATCGGCGGAAGTCAGAGTCAGGCCTGCAAACGGCGAATTCACCCAATGGGCTTGTAGCAACACACATAGGGCGGTTTCTAAAAACGCGCGGTGGTTTTTAGTGAGTGGTGAGTCCACTAGGGCGATAATTTCACAGGAATTTTGCGTGGCCTTCCAGGTGTAGATCCTCGGCTCGCCGTTCAAACGACCCGCCTCGTCAGGGAACATCTCGCGGTAGCGCGCAGCAGCGGGTTGAGTGAGGTGAGTCTCAACCTCGCACCAAGTCGGTTGCCATTTGCTCAGCGGTCGCAATTTCTCACTACGATCGGTGAAAAGGTTAAGATTTTTCTGGGCCGTGGTTTGACAGCCGGTCATGAAAATCAAAAGAAACAACGCTCTAAACATATTGTCCTTGAAACGCCTGGCGATCCCGCATGTGATCGAGCATGTCTTGATATGTCTGCATTTTAAAGCCCGTCCACAACGGTGCCAGCAATTCATCGGCGCGCGGCGAGAACGCGGCCAAGCGGTGGACGGCGATATTCGCACGCAAATGCTGGAGGAAAAGACGACAGCGCTGAAAATACGCTTCCCGTTCCAGCGGCACAAATTCGCCGCGCGCAAAGTCCTCGGCCAGCGGCGTATTTTTAAGTACGTGCAGGTGATGGAGCTTGACGTTTTGAACCGCCGCCAAGCCGTTGATGGTGCGTGCGGAGGCAATCGCGTCGTCATCCGTTTCGCCAGGCGCGCCGAAAATCAAATGCACGCCCAAATTGACCTGCGGACAAGCCTTCGCCATCCGAGCCACTGCTTGCAGCGAGCGTTCGCGGTTGTGCCCGCGGCGCATCCACAGCAAAACTTCATCGTTAAACGACTGCACCCCGAGCTCCACAGCCACAAAAGTGCGCTGGCTGAATTCATGGCAGGTTTCCAAAAAACTCTGCGAAATGCAATCAGGCCTGGTGCCGATCACAAAACCCACAACATCGGAATAGGATAGCGCTGTGGTAAACAAATCTTGTAGCGATTGCCGGTGTGAAAAGGTCGTGGTGTAGGCTTGGAAATACACCAAAAACTTTTCCGCCCCGCGTTTAGTGCGCAAAGTTTCGCGCACCTCTTCGATTTGCGCGCGCAGAGTCTTCTGCAAATTCCTTTCGTATGCGGCCGAACCCCATTGATCGCAAAAATTACAGGTCTGCATGCCACGCAGGCCTTCTCGGTTGGGGCAGGTTTCAGCCACCGCGACCGAAATTTTATAGACCTTGGCCTGAAACCTTTCGCGATAGAAGCGGCTGATGGGATTGTAAGGCAAAGTGACCTGCGGCATAGACTACCCGCTTAAAATGAACTAAGCCGTTTGACAAGGAATGATATGCGCGAATTGCCTCTAAACGCCAAAATCTCCATCACCCGGGACGGAAGCCCCACACTGCGCCTCAGCCACGACGGAGAAGAGATGCACCATTCGGGCGGCGCCCTAAGCGAAAGTTTTTTTATTTACGATCAAGCCCTGCAGGAAGTCTTACACCGGCGTTGGCCGGTGGTCGTGACCTCGGTGGGCCTAGGTTTGGGATACAATGAACTGATCGCGATTGGCCGCGTGCGGACCCACAGCAATTGGAAAATAGTGAGTTATGAATCGCAGGAGTGGCTGCGCAAGGGCTTTGTGCAAGCTTTGTCAGGGCGTGAGACAACGATTTTTACCGAAGTGTTGCAACGAGTGGCCGCGCGGCTAGAAATCTCAGCACGGGATCTCAAGGCGGCCGCGCAGCGCGCGCTCAAGAGTGGCCGGTTGCAACTGCGCGGATCTTTCCCGGGCAGCCTCACACCCTCGCGCGATTGCACTTGCGTTTTTTACGATGTTTTCAGTAAGAAAACCAATGCCGAACTGTGGGATGAAGAGAACCTAAAACTAGCCTTAACCGATCTTAACTCGAAGTACGCTGTCTTTGCCACTTATGCAGCAACAGGAGCGCTCAACCGGACGTTGCGCGCTCTCGGCTTTCGTCTGCTACCGAAAGCAGGGTTTTGCGGAAAGCGCCAGAGTACACTGGCGATCCGCGAATAGCCTGATAGTCTTGGACCATGGGTATCTTTCAGATTTTGTTTGTCGCTGTAAATCTTGCCGTACCCTACTACCTTTGGTCGGGAAGTTCAAAATCCGAAGTTAAAGTGAACTGGATCAATTGGGAAAGAAATCTGGGGCGCTTGATTGATGGGGAAGGCGGCTTTGCACCTTGTGGCACGCAAGAGATCGTCTTGCTCTATCGCGAACTGTGCGAACTTTCGCAGAAAAAAACCGATGAGCACACGCCCACCGTGATCGAGCGCGCCGGGCAAAAAGTGGTTTTTTCCTGTGAGATTCAGAAAAATACCATGGTTATGCATTGGTACGCCAACTCCGATCCCAGTTTGGATTTGGAATGTGAGCTCCCGGGGGGCGAAGGCGTTGACCGCGCCGCCGGTTTTGCCTTAACCGATAAGGGCCGGATGAAGTCTCTGGACTTTTTTTCTGGTGACGGCCAGATGCAAAGCGTGTCACTGCAAAACTGTCGCAAAAAGGCGCTGAGAGCCAGAAGCCTGGCGTCGGTTCCACTTTCCCGCGCCGAATTTCTATCGACACTCGGCAAAGATCCTGCGGACCCCTCCGACTTTACCATGGCAAACCATATGTGTTTACTGTTTGATCCGTCGCCTTTGTGGGAGACGTGGCGCGACCGTTACGTGCGATAGGCTGGGAACGCGGCACGCTGGCACCCGAGCAGTGTCTCTGCCCCACTGCTTAGACATTTATCCATGTGCCGAACACCCCAGCCTGTAAACCTATGCCAGAGTTCGTTTTCTAACCAGCAATATCATGCAAAATATTTTCAAAATGCTTCTTCAACCAAAAAATAGATTTCTCGAGGCAGTCGCTGAGGCCAGCCCCGTTGGGGATTCGTGCCTGCGGCTGGCTTTCGATGGCTTTCAGCCTTTCGGCGCACTGCTTAAGGCCAAGGTTCACTGAGGGTCCTACCAGGCGATGGGCCAGGCTTTGAACTTGCACGAAAGCCCCGGCTGCGCTCAAACGCAAAATTTGCCCAAGCTCGATGCGGGCGTGGGTTTCATATTCCTCTACGATCTGAATCACTGTGTGCTGCGCAAGCGCCACGGCGGATCACTTTGAAATTGGAATGGGCGGTGACTAAAACAAAGGGCACCTTGGGGAATTCGGCTTTTACCTTTTTGAGCAATTCGAGGCCGGTCATCCGCGGCATCTCTTGATCGGAGATGATGACGTCCACAGTTTTCTGTGGTTCCCATGGCTTAGTCATCGACAAAAAACCGATGCAGCTTTAACGAAAGGCTGGGATTCCGGTGATGGCTTGACCAATGACCAGACGATGCACGTCCTCGGTGCCCTCGTAGGTGTTCACGGTTTCCAAATTCAGCATGTGGCGAATAACTGGATATTCGTCGATGATGCCGTTGCCGCCGAGCATGTCGCGGGCTTCGCGCGCGGTCTCCAATGCGATTTTGCAGTTGTTCATTTTGATCAGCGATACATGGTGCGGTTGTAATTTTCCGGCCTCTTTGAGACGCCCGGCTTGCAACGCCAGCAGTTTCCCCTTGGTAATTTCTTGGACCATACGCACCAGTTTGGCTTGCGCCAATTGGTGAGCCGCCAAAGCCTTGCCATCAAAGATCACTCGCTCCTTGGAATAGTTGAGGGCGGTGTGATAGCAAGCGTTGGCCGCGCCTAGAACTCCCCAGGCAATACCAAACCGCGCTTGCGTTAGGCAACCCAGCGGGGCTTTTAAACCAATTCCATTTGGTAACAGATTTTGTTCAGGCACCACGCAGTCGACGAAATGCAATTCCGAAGTGACGCTAACGCGCAGGGAAAATTTGCCTTTCATGGTGGTGGTGGAATAACCCTTCGTGCCTTTCTCAACGATAAAACCGCGCACTTCGCCTTCGAGTCTTGCCCACACCACGGCGAGGTCGGCAATGCAACCATTGGTGATCCACATTTTATTGCCATTGAGTTTGTAGCCGCCCGCCACTTTTTCAGCCTTAGTGCGCATGCCGCCAGGATTGGAGCCGGCATCGGGTTCGGTCAGACCAAAACAGCCGACCATTTTTCCCGCGGCCAACTGGGGCAAATATTTTTCTTTTTGAGCTTCCGAGCCGTAAGCGTGAATTGGATACATCACCAGCGAACTTTGCACCGAACAAAAAGAGCGAATGCCGGAATCGCCCCGCTCCAGTTCCTGAGTGGCTAAACCGTACGCCACTTGGCCCAGTCCCGCGCAGCCATAGCCGTGAATGGTCGCGCCCAGTAAACCCATCTCGGCAAATCGCGGGATCAGTTGCGTCGGGAATTTCTCATCGCGATTGGCCTGTTGCAAAACCGGAATCACTTCGCGGTCCACAAACTCGCGAACAGTATCGCGAATCATGATCTCTTCACTAGTCAGTAAACTGTCCTCGTCCATGTAGTTTAGCGACTCATACGGTGTCATACGCATCCCCTGGTTCACAAAGCGTAGACTATAATCCTAGGCGGGCTCCGGGCGCAATATCTTATCGGTTGCGATTGAGCGTGATAGTCCGGCGGCCGGCGTTGCGGTTTGCGTTCGGTTGACGGTTTTACCTACCCATGGTTACCCTGGGTCCCTATGTACAACCGTGCAGAAGCCGTCGATCACAATTTCATCCAATTCGTCACCGCGGGCCACTTGCCTCCGCCGCTCAGCTCCACCGGCCTTGCCGATGCGGGTCTCACGGGTCCTGAGTTTATGGATCTCTTCGAAACTCAAATGATGAGCCGTCAGATGGACTTGCGCGCGCGTATTTTAAAAAACGCCAACGAATGCTTTTACACCATCGGTAGCGCCGGCCATGAAGGCAACGCCGTCTGTGGCAAAGTTTTTCGCCTCACCGACATGGCCTTTGTGCACTATCGCAGCTGTGCCTTTATGATTCAGCGGGCCAAACAGCTCCCGGGCTCGACGCCGCTTTACGAAACCATGCTGTCATTTGTGGCCTCTAGTGATGATCCCATTGCTGGAGGGCGCCATAAAGTTTTCGGGAGTTATCCACTGATGGTTCCACCGCAAACTAGTACGATTGCCTCCCATCTGCCAAAGGCCATGGGCGCGGCTCTATCGATAGGCCGGGCCAAGGATTTGAAACTCGCTACCGCGGCCATGCCTGGCGACGCCGTGGTGATTTGTAGCTTTGGAGATGCATCGATCAATCATTCCACCGCCGTTGGTGCTTTGAATTCGGCGCTGTGGGTAGCACATCAAAATGTTTCGATGCCGCTGATCTTAATTTGTGAAGACAATGGCATCGGCATTTCGGTGTCGACTCCGGCGGAATGGCTGGAGTCGCAGTATTCCACACGGCCGGGTTTGCACTATGTGCGCGCCGACGGCTTGAATATTTGCGACCTTTATTTAAAGGCGCGCGAGGCCGAACGCTTTGCGCGCAATCGCCGCAAGCCCGTGTTCCTACACACCAAGACCGTGCGCTTGCTGGGTCATGCCGGTTCGGATGTGGAGACTTCCTATCATCCATTAGCCCGCATCGAAGCGGCCGAGTTCAACGATCCGTTGTTGCATTCGGCGCGCATCGCTTTGGAAAATAAATTAGTGAGCGCAGAGGAAATCGTCGCGATTTACCGGCGCCTGGGTCAACAGATCGCAGCCATTGGCGAGTATGCCAAAACCCGACCCAAATATTTGACTCGGCAAGAAGTGCGCAAGAGCTTGCTGGAATGTGCACAGGTGAAAATATCGCCGCCCGAGCCAAAGTCGGCCGAGGGTACCGAACCTCTGCATCTCGCCAAACTCATCAATTTAGGTTTACAAGAGGTCATGCAGCGCTATCCCGGCGCCGTGGTGTTTGGTGAAGACGTGGCGCAAAAGGGCGGCGTGTACAACGTGACCGACGGCCTTTACAAAAAGTTCGGTGCGCGGCGGGTGTTCAATTCGCCGCTTGATGAGCAAACCATTTTGGGCACGGCTATCGGCTTCGCCCACAATGGTTTTTTGCCTATTCCTGAGATTCAGTTTCTAGCCTATATTCATAATGCCGAGGATCAGATTCGCGGTGAAGCCGCGACTTTGGCATTTTTTTCGCAAGGGCAATTTACCAACGGCATGATCGTGCGCATCGCTGGCTTGCCCTACCAAAAGGGCTTTGGCGGACATTTTCACAACGACAATTCATTGGCGGTTTTCCGCGACATCCCGGGAGTAATTGTGGCGGTTCCCAGCAATGGCGCGGATGCGGTGAAAATGCTGCGCACTTGTGCGGAGGAAGCCTGGGAACGCGGCCGCGTGATTGTTTTCGTGGAGCCGATCGCACTCTATATGACCCGCGATCTCCACGCCGCCAATGACAAGGGCTGGGCTTCACGCATGCCCGCCTCCGGCGAGAAAATCGCACTTGGCGAATTTGGCGTCTACGGCGAGGGCCGCGAGCTCACGCTGGTGACTTACGGCAACGGCTATTACTATTCTCGCCAGGCCGCTCAGCTTCTTGCCAAACACCACGGACTACAAACAAAACTTATAGATCTACGCTGGATCGCGCCGCTCAATGACCAGGAGCTCTTGGCCGAGATCGGCGAGTGCCCCAATGTTTTGATAGTGGATGAGTGCCGCCGCACTGGGAGTCTCAGCGAATGGCTCTGCCGCTTGCTGGTGGAGGACCGAACTCAGGTTCCACGCGTGAAAGTTGTGGCTGCCGATGATTGCTTTATTCCGCTCGGGCGCGCGGCGGCCGCGGGCCTTCCGAGCACGGATGAAATCGTCGCGAGCGCACTGAAACTGGTGCGCCCATGAAAAAACGCGCAGTAGTTATATGCCCCGGCCGCGGCACCTACAGCAAGGAGACTTCAAACTACTTAGCGCAAAACCGAAACGTAAAAGAATTTTTGGATGACTTAGACGCTCGCCGGATAGCGCTCAGGGAACCCACGGTTCGCGCGCTCGACGCAAGCGAATTTAAACCCGCGGTTCACACCAAAGGTGAGCACGCCTCGAGCCTTATTTATGCCTGTGCCTATTCCGACTTTATGGCTATCGATCGCGAAAAGTATGACGTGGTCGCGATCACCGGAAATTCTATGGGTTGGTATCTTGCTATGGCCTGCGGCGGCAGTTTCGATTGGGCCGGAGCCTTCGCCGTGATCAACGGCATGGGCTCGATGATGAAAGAGCAAATTGTTGGTGGCCAAGTGATCTACCCGGTTTGTGACAAAAACTGGGTGAGTTCGCGCGAGCGCATCGAGTCGGTCGAACGCACGGTAGCTGAATTGAATTTGCAGAGCGGAATTGAACTTTACACCTCGATTTACCTCGGCGGTTATATCGTACTAGGAGGCAATAAGGCCGGGATCGCAGCAGCACTCAAGGCTTTGCCGCCCCAGGAGAACTATCCCTTTCAATTGCTCAACCACGCAGCATTTCATACGCCGTTGATGCGCGACACTTCCACGCGCGCGTTTGCCACGATTCCGAATTCACAGTTCCGCGCGCCGAAAATACCTTTGATCGACGGCACCGGTCATATTTGGCAACCCTATTCATCTAGTTTAGAAGATCTCTATCACTACACTTTGGGCACGCAAGTGGTTGAGGCTTATGATTTGACCCGCGCGGTGACGGTGGCGTTGAAGGAATTTGCACCCGAGCATTTGATTTTGCTCGGTCCCGGCAGCACGCTGGGGGGTTCGCTCGGGCAGATTTTGATTCAAAATGATCGGTTGGGGTTGAAATCAAAAGCGCAGTTTGTAGAGCTGCAAAAAACGGCGCCGATGGTTCTGGCTATGGGCCGCCCCGATCAGCGCGCGCTCGTTATTTGAGGGCCGAACTCAACACTCGACCTTCACTCAAGGCCGGCGGCAACACGCCGAGCAAAAACGCCAGCGTGGGCGCGATGTCCACTACTTCGGCTTTTTCGGCGAATAAACCATTTTTGATGCCGAAACCCGAAAACACAATCGGCACCATGCGGTCATAAGTGTACGCCGTCATGTGGTTCGCTTCATTTTTTGCATCGTTGATGTAAAACGGCTTGAGCAGCGCGATCACGTGACCACTGCGCCCGGGATAAAAAGTTCTTTGAACCCGGCGCTCAAACACGCCGGGCGGCAATTGATGGGCTTCGTAATCGCCGCGCGTGACGACGTGGGCAAAGGCGGGATTTTTGCGCAAGTAATCCTTCATCTCATTTTCAATCTGGCGCAAATCCAACTTGGCGTCGCGCACATTTTGCTCATTGATAAAGAAATTAAAATCGAGCACGTCGGCCACCCAGCTCTGCTTTTTCGCCGGACCGTATTTCTTGGTTAACAACTCATTCATTTCTTTGACCAAGTTTTCTTCGCTCACACGGCCAGAGGCAATTCCCGTCGGCGCTAGATACTCCGGCTTGGGCGCCACACCATGATCCCCAGTCAAAATAAACAGCACGTCCTTTAGCGAAACTTTGGCGCGGATGCGTGCACGCATTTGCGCGATGGCGCGGTCCTCCGCTAAAGTCATCACGCGCATCTCTTCGGCGTTGGGACCAAAATGGTGGCCGGCTATATCGTGGCTTGAAAAGCTGACCGCCAATATATCGGTGCCCTTAGCGCTTTGGCCGAGGTGTTCGCCCTCGAGGGCTGCATTGAAAGCCGCTGCCGTAATTTCGATGCCACAGGGTTTTTCGCCATCGCATGCACCCACCATCGATTGGTTATGTTGCGCTAGCCACGTCGGGAGCTTGCCGTCTTTGCGGTAGTACGAACTGGTCACCCAACGTTTGTCACCGCCAATCCAAAACGCCAAGTCCGCACGGTGCCCGCCAAGAAGAATTGCCGCCCGGTCTTTTAAGGATAACGTCACCACTTTACCGATGCCATCCGCGTTCTTCATCTCATCGCCCACCGTGGTGCCAAGCAAATTTTTCGGCGATGAAGACCCCGGATGTTTGCTCGTGCCGCCAACGAGTTTCGTGTCGGGATCGGAAACGCAATAGGCCGTATCCTGGGTCTTTTGATCGTACCATTCGTTGAGCGGAATCCCCATTTGATAAGGATAGGCACCGGTGAGAATGGTGGCGTGACCCGGACCCGTCATGGATTGCAACACGTCGTATTCTCCATAGGGAAAGTACGCGCCGCTATTGATCAGGCCCATAAATCCGTCTTTGCTAAACTGCTTTTGAAAACGGGAAATATAATCGGCGCGAAATTGGTCGATCACAATCACTACCACCAACTTGGGCCGTGTTGTTGCCCACGGCGCCGCATGCAGAGAAAACGTCACACCACAAAAGACAAACAAGACTATTTTTTTCATCTGCGGCCACCAGACCCCTGCCATCGCTCTCGGTCAATGCTTGGGATGTTGTGTCGAAGTCGGGGTTTTATTTCATTCGACCAGCGCGGTGTGCATTGGCTCGGCGTATTGGCAATCGCCGGTTTCCATTCTCAATTCGACCACAGCTTCGTCCGGTTGCTGCAAATGCAAATAGCTGAGAGAAGTTAGCAAACTCAAAAACGAGCGCTCGTAGTGCTATTTTGCTGATTTTACGGTTGCAACCGAGGCGCCAACCGGGACAAAGTAGGCCGGTGGAAAACACCAATAAAGGCACCTTGCAAACCTGTCTTTCCAAGGCCTGGGGCGGGCTTGAAATGGCGGCCTATGAAATCGCCCTGAAGATGAAAGCCAACGGCCACACTGTCACCACAGTTTGCCTGCCGGACTCGCCGCTCTACAACCGGTTGAAGCAATCCGAGCTCGATGTCGTTCCGCTCAATCGCAAGAACCGCTACTTTAGCCCACAAACTATTTTGGTTTTGCGGCGCATGTTGCAAAGCGGCCGCTATTCTTCGGTCTTGATCGAATTAATGAACGAACTGTGGCAAGTCGTGCCGGCAATGACGGGCATGAGGGATATTCGCCTGGTCGGGATCTCCCATACTTTTTTAGGAGTGACTAAACGCGATCACCTGCATCGCTGGCTTTACGGCCGCATGGACTGCGTGATCGCGCTCACCGAAATTCATAAACAAAACCTGTTGGAGTGCCTGCCGGTCGGTCCCGAGATCGTGCGGGTTTTGCCGAACTCCGTCAATCTGACTAAATTTAATCCCAATCGCCGTGATGAAACGTGGCGCGCCCAGTACGTGAAGGGCCCCCAGCAATTGCTGATTGGCGTGGTCTCGCGGCTAGATTTGGGCAAAGGAGTGATGGAAGTGGTGCACGTCGCCGACTTGCTCCGCAAAGCGGGCGTGGCCTTTAAGATCGTTATCGCCGGCAGCGAAACTATGGGCGAGAGCGGCGCTCAGGCGGCTCTCGAAAAGGAAATTGCTGACCGCGGCTTACAAGATCTCGTGCTGCTGATCGGTCACCACTCCAATATCGAAATGATTATTGCCTCGCTCGACGTGCTGCTGATGCCGTCGCCCAAGGAAACTTTCGGACGCGTACTGATTGAAGCGATGGCCTCGGAAGTCGCGATCGTGGCTTCTGCGGGCGGAAGCGTTCCCTCCATCATTGAAAACGCCAAGACGGGGCTCTTGGCTCCGGCCCTCTCGGCGGAGGGAATGGCCCAGGGGATTATGCAATATTACCGCAATCCCGGAATGCGCAAGCGCTTTGCTCAGAATGGCTTGAGCGCGGCGCTCGAGTATTACGATGAACGCAAAGTGGATCAAAAGCTCTATAAGATTCTGGGATTGCAATGAAGCTAGACATAGGATTCGCCCTTGTGTATCGTCGGCCCCCATGCAGGACTTAATTTTATAATATGGCGTATATAGAAACCAATCGCCAACTTCCCACCCGCCACAATCCGGACCTCCATGCGGTCGTCATTGACACACTCAAATCCATGGAGCGCGGAAAATTGCTCGATCTGCCGTCAGGTCCCGGCTATTTGCTACGCGATCTTAAACAACTCGGCTTTGATGGCGTGGCCGGCGAAATCGATGAGACTCTGCATTGTTTTTCAGACTTGAACTACCACAAAGTGGATATGACCGCGACTTTTGATTTTCCGGCGGCTAGCTTTGATTATGTGGTGTCGATTGAAGGCATTGAGCATATTGAAAATCATTTTTTGTTTTTGCGCGAAGTGCGCCGAGTTTTGAAACCGGGTGGAAAACTGATACTCACCACGCCCAATGTCCACAGCCTCGAAAGCCGGTGGCGGTTTTTTCTCTCGGGATTTCATCAACTGGCGGCCAAGCCGATTCCGCTGGATAGTGAGAATATTTACTTCGAACATATTAATCCGCTGCCGTTTCATCAGCTGTACTTCGCTTGCGAAAAGGCCAATCTTAAAATCCGTGAACTCAAAACGCGACGCTACCGCAAAGGTTCGCAGCTTTTTTATTACTTGTTCTTTCCGTGGATTCGCCAAGCCGTCTACGCGGCCTGCTTTTGGCGCGAAAAAAATCCACTACGGCAAAAGGCCAATCTTCCCCTCTATGCGTGGCTGAAGTCAAAAGAGAACCTTTTGGGATCGCATACGATCATTGTGGCCGAAGCTATCTAGGGCCTGTCCGCCAGGCCTCGAAGGGAAGCGAGCTACGCCCAAAGTATTTGAGCGGGTCGCTCCCCGTCGAGGAGGAAATGGGGGGCCAGGTACCTTAACGACAGATGTGCGCGCGAACATTTTGGACCCCTTTCGGTACCGAAAAATGGGGAAAACTTCCTCGATTGCTAACGGCAAAGGCTTAATGAGCAAGAAACATTCCACGGGCGGCGGCCCCGCGCTTGCAATTTGATATGCCTAACGAAATGAGGTCGAGCCATGAATCGCGGTCTATGGAGTGGTGCAATCAGTTTTGGTTTACTCAACGTGCCTGTGGTCCTGATGAGCTCGAAGGAAAAGCAGCGCCTCAGCTTTCACATGCTAGATAAGCGTGACTTCGCGCCCATCGGCTATAAACAAATCAACAAGGCGACTGGCAAGGAAGTCACGCGTAAAAATATTGTCAAAGGCTATGAGTACGAGAAAAGCAAGTTTGTGGTGGTCGAAAAATCGGATTTTGTGGCCGCCAATCCCAAAGCGACCCAGACCGTAGATATTGAAGACTTTGTCGACCTCGACGACCTGGATGTTTTGCTATTCGAAAAGCCCTACTATTTAGTGCCGGGTAAAAATGGCGAAAAAGGCTACGTTTTGCTTCACAAGGTCTTACAGGAGAGCAAAAAAGTTGCCATCGCTACGTTTGTGCTGCGCAATCGCCAACATCTCTCGGCCCTGATGGCCAAGGGTCCCTACCTTATTCTCGAAACCCTGCGTTTTGCGCACGAAGTGCTTGGAGTGAAAGACGCGGATTTTCTCGACACCGCCAAATTGGCGCGGGTGAAAGTCTCTCCGCGCGAAGTCAAGATGGCACAGGCGCTAGTGGCTGAAATGACGAGCAAGTGGCAACCCGAAAAATATAAAGACACCTATCAAAATGACCTGCAAAAGCTAATTCAACGAAAAATTAAAAGTGGAAAGACCCAGGAGGTTGCGGAGATTGACGCCCCCGAAGCCACCGACACTAACGTAGTTGATCTCATGCCGCTTCTGCAGAAGAGTTTAAAAGCGAACTTGCGTGGGCGCTCTAGGTCCAAGCGTAAGTCCTCAGCACGGGCTCATGCGTGAGCCTGCAACGCTATCGCAAGAAACGCGACTTCACTAAAACCTGCGAGCCCAAGGGTCGCACGCTCAAGCAACACGGAAAGTTGTTCGTAGTGCAAGAGCATCATGCTTCCCACCTGCACTGGGATTTCCGCTTGGAACTCAACGGTGTTTTGAAAAGCTGGGCAGTTCCCAAGGGACCCTCCATGAATCCCAAGGTCAAACGCCTAGCCGTCGAAGTCGAGGATCATCCGATTCCTTACGCCGACTTCGAAGGCCGCATTCCGAAAGGTGAATATGGCGCCGGCACGGTGAAGTGCTGGGACCGCGGCGAATGGTTTCCTACCGGGGCTCCGGCCACAAGCCAGTTGCGCCGCGGTCACTTAGAGTTTGAGCTGAAGGGTAAACGTCTCAATGGGCGCTGGCTTTTAGTGCGCACCGAAAGGAACAATTGGCTACTCATCAATCGCGGTGGGGGCGCCGAAGTGCGAGAGCTGCCGGCGTTTATTCCGCCGCAGCTTGCAGCCTTGAGTAAAGCTCCGCCCGTCGGTCCCCAATGGATTCACGAAATCAAATTTGATGGCTACCGCACAGGCTGCCGCATCGATCACGGTCAAATCAAACTCTTGACCCGCAGCGGACTCGATTGGACCGATAAATACGCCCCACTCGCGAGTGACTGCCAGGGGCTTAAGGCAGAATCCGCCTACCTCGACGGCGAAGTGGTGTGGATCGATGGCAATGGCAAATCGCAATTCCAAGGACTACAAGAATCCTTGGGCGGAAAAAATCTTGAAAATATTTATTACTACGTTTTTGATCTTCTCTATTTTAACGAAGAAGACTTGCAGAGCGAGCCCCTAAAGGAGCGAAAGGCCGCGCTCAAGGACCTGTTGAAGAACAGCAACTGCAAACGAATACTATTTAGCGAACATTGGGCCGAGCCCGGGCGAGACATTTACAAGGCCGCCTGCAATCTTGACCTCGAAGGCATCATTTCCAAAGATTCCACCAGCCCCTACGCTGCCGGCCAACGCGGCGAATGGCTCAAGAGCAAGTGCAAACACGTCCAGGAATTCGTGATTGGAGGCTACACCTTGCAGGCGAACACGCGCGTGTTAGGCGCCATTTTAGTGGGAGCCTATGACCCGGGAGGGATGTTTCGGTACTTGGGTCGCGTCGGCACCGGCTTTGGTGGCGCCTCCTTACTGCCTCAGATCAAGCGTTTGGTGGTCAAAAAAAGCCCGTTCGTGGTGCACCCGCCGCCGCGTTCGCGCTCGGTAATTTTCGTCAAACCTCAGCTGGTGGTGAATGTGGAATTTGGCGCATGGAGCGACGCTAAGATCCTGCGCCATGCCTCCTTTAAGGGCGTGCGCGAAGACAAAAAAGCGGGCGAAGTTTTTGTCGAAGAAGCCAGTGCCGTGAAGCTGCCAAAGCTCAGCCACCCGCAAAAGATCCTTTTCTCCAAAAGCAAATCGAGCAAGCAGGATTTAGCAACGTACTATCGCCAAATTCAGAATCAGATTCTGCCGCACATCACCCGCCGGCCGCTGGCTATTTTGCGGTGTCCGGAAGGCGCCGGCAAAACCTGCTTTTTCCAAAAGCATGTCCAAGCCCCTGGCATTCTTAACGGCAAATTTAAAGTCGAAAAGAAAATGGAACAGCTGATCTCCATCGATTCGATAGCGGGTCTTTACGCGCTAGTGCAGATGGGCGCGCTGGAACTGCACGCGCGCGGCTGCCATCTCGAAACCGCTAGCAATCCCGATCTCGTGGTGTTCGATTTTGATCCCGATCCGTCGGTGAAATGGCCGGCGGTCAAAAGGGCGGCGCTACGAATGAAAGCGCTGCTCGATCATTTGCAACTGATTTCATTTATAAAAGTAACCGGTGGCAAGGGCTTGCACATTCATGTCCCCATTGAGCCGCGTTACAGCTGGACACAAATTAAAATGTTCGCCAAAACTCTGTGCGAACAGATGGTGCAAGAAAACCCGGATCTTTACACTGTCACTATTTCAAAGGCCCAACGTCACGGCAAAATATTTTTGGATTATTTGCGCAATGGCAACGGTGCCACCGCGGTCGTGCCTTACTCCGTGCGCGCCAAACCTGATGCCCCCGTGGCGTTGCCCATCTCGTGGCAGGAGCTCGAAGACATTCGTGGCAGCGCCATCTTTAAGCTCGCAACTAGCGCGAAGCTTGTGGCGCAAAGAATTGATCCTTGGGACGGGTACTTTTCGTTACGGCAAACCATTCGTCTTTTCTCTTGACGCTCGTGGAAATTATTCAAGATCTAGTGATTTTGTTTGGCCTGATTTCGGGCCGGTGTTACTTCAGTGCCTTGCCTTGCGAAAGGGTTTTGATGACGCCAATCCAACTCACCTCGGCCGCCGCACTTCTCGGCCTTATCGGCTGTCGCACGCTGGATCCGCAAGCGGAAAGCGCGCAGATTATTGATAGCGCCGCCAACGGCTGCAAACACATCGGCGTGGTTAACGTAGACTGGTCCTGGTGGGGCACCTCCACCGAGAGTCTAAATGGTATGCGAAACCAAACCGCGGCCCTCGGCGGAAATTCACTGTTAGTGCGCAAAGATGTGATCGCCACCGCTTATCGCTGCCCTGTCGAAAAATCGATCCATATAGGTAGTGCTTGAAATCTTATCGCGCGGCCATGTTTTTACTGCTCCTGTTTTCCGCTCACGCACATAGCAAAACGTTTCAAGAGGTTCATCAAGCCGACCAAACCGGGCTTGAGCTTGAGCCCGAGGAGGCGCGAACTCGCTATCTCGAAGAGGCTAGAGCCTACGCCCGCTACCGGCGCTCGCCCACAAGTTCCTTTGCCCGGGACTTTTCCATGGCATGCGTGCAAGATAGCGAGCCCGGATCACTTTGCCGCTATCTGACCCCGCCTAAATCCGAACCCAAGCTCGCGACACCGGCTCCCCTTCGCCATCGATTCTTTGTCACCCTGCTCAGACTCGACGCGGTTTCCGAGCGAAAAAAAGTTTGTCCCGTCGTCAAAAAATCGTTGCACCTTATTCTCGAAGCTCCAGAAGCCGCAACTTTGCACACACGCGTGCTTTACTGGCTATGGATTTGTGCCGAAGCAACCGCCAAACCACAACAAGCACGCGAGTACAAAGAGCTGTTATGGACACGCTATCCCTTAGACCATCACAGTTTTTTGGCGCTGAAAGGCGATCCGCGGATGGATCAGCTGATCACCAGCAAAACGGAGCTGGAGGTGAGCTTCCGCTCATCCGCCGAGACCGCGCTGAATCCGGTCATCGCCAGCATCGAGTCCTTGCATCAGCTGCGAGAAGATGGCGCCGCCGCTGAAGTGGCGCGACTTGAGAGTGAAAGGTTCCAGACGCTTGAGCCCGAAGTTCAGCTTTATCTGGCGAGCCTGCTGGCACGGGTTTCTGCGGCCATTCCCAGTGCCCTTCCGATCACGCGTCTCTTGATCCCATTGTTACGCGAACGGCGAAGTCTCTTGAACGGCGAGACCTTACGTTTGTTGTTCCCGACGGACTATCTCCTTTTCGATTCCCAGCGCGGAAAAGCGGTGAAGGCTGGCGAGTTAATCGAGAGCTATCGTGATTCACTCACCTCCGAAGTCGTCCTGGCCCTTGCCCACTACGAAAGCGCTTTCAATCCCAAAGCTGCAAGTATAGCGGGTGCCCTCGGATTGATGCAGATTCTACCGGCAACGGCGAATCAATACCTGCTAAGCGCCGGTGCGCAATCCACCGTGACCCGTGAACAGCTTCTTGACCCGGGTTTCAGTTTACGCCTCGGCGTAACGATACTGCTCGATCTCAAAAAGCAGTTTAACGGGTCTTTACCTTTGGCTCTCGCGGCCTACAACGCGGGCGCGACCGCGGTGCGCGAATGGTTGGCGCGAACTCCCAAGATAAAGGACCCGCAATTGCAAGCCGATCTTCTACTTATGAACAGTGAGCGGGAGCTGCATATGTCCAATTATGTCTCGAGCGTGCTGGGCAAAGCCGATTGGTACTCTCGCCTAAACATAAATTGATCATATTTACAGGTGAGGGCATTGTCGGCGGCCATCAGTATCGAAAGTGTGAGTTGAATAATTATAGGCATCCTCTTTTTGTAGAATCATAGAGGTGACAGCGCTCGGGCGCAGCTGTAAAATATTCAACACGGTGGTGCTCATACTATAGATATTTAGCGCTCTAGGAGTACGCATTGACCGCTTGAGCACCCCTGGCTATGTCATCGCTTGACATAAATTTAACCCCAACAACGAGGTGACGTTTTTTATGCCAGTGACCGTGAATCCATTCTTGCTCAAAGCCCTCGCACTTGGCCTCGCGGCCAGCCAAGTCTTACTTAATAACGATGTCAAAACCAGCTTTGATGCACAAACCGATCAAGCGCAAGTGATGGCCATCATGCAGCAGGGCTGTCAAAAAATAATGCAGAGCCTGAGCGCGGAAGTTCCGGCGCTGAAAAATTTGAAGCCCGATGTTTTCTTGGAGAACATGATTAAAAATGCGGAGCTGCTCGGCCAAAGCAAAGACATTTTGCCGGGTCTGCACATGGCCGACGCCAAAGCCGCTTACGATTTATTCTGTCATGGCACTGCCTCCGAAAGCCTGCTCAAAGAACTCTTGGTATTTTATAATACCACGCTTCACGATTTGCCAGATGTGGCCAGCTTGAAAGACTATAAACTTCCCGAGTTTGGCTCCATTGACGACGCCAACGGCCGACACTTTACCGATATTTACCGCGCCAGCCGCCGCCGGCTTTTGCGCCTTGATGAAATTCCCAAGCAGCTGCAAAATGCGGTACTGGCCGCGGAAGACAAACATTTTTACGAACATCATGGCGTCGATGAGCATGGCTTGATTCGCGCGGCGGCTTCGACCCTGCTCGGTGGTGCCGGAAAACGCGCGCAGGGCGGCTCCACCATTACTCAGCAGCTGATTAAAAACCTGTTGGTGGGTGATAAAATCACCTACGAACGCAAACTCAAGGAAATGGTGCTTGCCAATCAGCTCGAAAAAATCCTTGGGAAGAAACAAATTTTTGAAATGTATATTAATTTTGTTTATATGGGACGCTCCTCATGGGGGGCGAAAATGGCGGCCGTGAGTTGGTTTGACAAACCGCTGGAGCACCTGTCTTTGGCGCAGACCGCGTTTCTCGCGGGCATGCCCAAAGGACCGAAATTCTACAGTCCGGACAATTCGCCCGAGCGCTCGCTTGCGCGTACGCGCTACGTGCTTGAACAAATGCGCGCCGATGAATTTATCTCCGAAGCGGATTATCGCGCGGCCTGGACCGAGGCCGGCAACCTGCGCTTCGCAACTTTCACACCTCCGGTCGCGGCCACTGGTGCCTACTTTTCAGATGAGCTCGTGGTGGCCTTGCGTGAACAGCTCGGACTGGACCCACGCACTCAGGCCATGCGCGTGCGCTCAACCATTCACCCAGAGGTGCAGGGGGGAGTCGAGGCCGTGCTCCAAGAGGGGCTCGCAAAATTTGAGCTGACAAATGGTCGAGCGCGCTTTGATAAGCCTGAAGGCAACATCGCGGGCCTGGTGGTGCAGAAGTATTCTGGCGCCTGGCAACGAGCCTTGACCTCAATTCGTCCTCCACTCCCTGATGTACATTGGCCGCTGGCGGTGATGTTGCCTCCCGATGCTAAAGCCGGCGCGCGCGTGGGCCTAACGGATGGCCGCATTTTGAACTTAAGGCCCTGGGGCGGGAACGGCCGCGCCCTGCTAAAAGCTTACGATTTGGTTTATGTGCAGCTCGACGGAAAAGATGGCGCCAGCTTACGCCACCATCCCGAGGTGCAGGGCGCGGCCCTAGTGATGGAAAGTAAAACCGGCCGGGTGGTGGCCATGATGGGCGGATTTTCCCACCAATTGAATGTGCAAAACCGCACAGTGCATATGGTGCGCTCACCAGGCTCCACCGTCAAACCCCTGACTTATTTGGGCGCACTCACCAACGGCCTGCAACCCAATACCTTAATATTGGACGGAGCCATTACGTTGTCGTACAAGGGCACGGTTTGGGCGCCAAATTCTGGAACCGATCCAGCCTATGATCGCTTGGTGACGCTGAGAGATGGCCTCGAGAATTCACGCAACCGGGTGACCGCGCGCCTAGTGGAATTGTTTGCCGGCGGGGTTGGCAACGGTTTGGCAAAGGTGCGTGAACTGATGCGAGACTGTGGCGTGCATAAAACTCCGCCCGACCATATGGCCACGATCATTGGCACCATTGATATCCCCATGATCAATATTGCCACTTGTTTTGCGACCATCGTCAACGGCGGCTTGCGTCCGCAAATGCGGCTCTTCGATTCAGTGGAGAAAAACGCTCAGGTGTTTACTCCGAAACTGGATCCGCCCAGTATCATGCAATCCGCCGATGCCGCAGCACTTTTCCAGTTGCGCACTTTGTTGCAAGGAGTGGTCGTGCGCGGGACCGCCAAACAACTGAGCACGACGTTAGCGGACGTCTTACCCCCAAGTCCGCGTCGCGGAGATCTTTCCGACTACATCGGCGGCAAGACGGGGACCTCACAGGATTCCATCGACGCTTGGTTCGTAGGGTTTACTTCCGATCTGACCATCGTCACTTGGGTCGGGTACGACAATGCCACCAAGAAAACCCGGCGCAGTCTGGGCGGTGAAAGTGCGACGGGAGCCAATATTGCCGCGCCCATTTGGGCCGGAGTCTTGCGTGCCACTTTGAGGGACTATCCGCTCAAGCGCTTGCCTCCGCCCTCAGCTGAAGCCTCCGAAAAATTGTTTCCGGCTTGGACCTCCACCAGAGATGGCCACTATTTGGAGGCCTCGACCACTCCGTCGCCTGGCGCCGTCATCGATTTTCTGCGCCTGGATGCCAACCACCGTCCCATGAATACCTGGGAAAAATTTTATCGTATCAGGGATTACGCTCCGACCGCCGCAGATTCAGAGGGTGACGACCAATGATTATCAACTCTCTGCTGATTTGTTTACTCGGCGCCACCTCGCACGCTCTCGAATTTAAAATTGAAACCCAGCAGCGTCCATTGACCCAGCTTAAGCCCGGACAGATTCTCTATTCTTATAAGACTTTGATCTACTCGGACTGGCCGAACGGCTCCGAAAAGCGGGTGCTCAATCTCTTCCCCGGTTTCCGTGATGGAGAAGGTTACAAACAAAGTCTGAAGCCGGTCGAATCCAATGCGCTCGTGGTTTTTATCGCTCACGCGCGCATAGTACTCGATCGCCAATCAAACCAAATTAATTTATCTTCGTTCTTAAGACTTGCGGCCATTCAAAAATTACAAACTGGGCTGGCGGAGGTGACGCAACTTCCCTCCGCCGATATCGAAACTTATCGTAGGACTTTTCTTTCCTATCGCAATCGGCCCGACCGCTGGTGTGAGAATTCTGCAACCAGCCTATGTCTGGAATCCAACTACATTCTGGACGAAAATGTCCAAGCGCTCATGGCGCTGCTGCTTTATTTTCGCAAAAAAGCGCCCGACCCGGTGCTTCGGTCGCAAAGCGAAGTGCGGGTGGAAACGCCGACTGACAGCGCACAGATTGCAGCGCTTAAAAGTCTCACAGGAATAGCGACTGAACCCGGCAATGTTGTGACCCAGAATATTTTCTGGTTCAATCATGTCATGGAATTCGCCAAGGTCGTCGGCATTGTCCAAGCCCATCCCACCGACCCCGGTAAAACTGTCATTACCGGTTACACCGTGTTCGCGGTCGAACGCAAATGGTGGGACGAAAAAATGGGTCCCATTCCCCTGCACATGATTTTTCTTGGCCAACGCCTCAATACTTCGAGCGGCTTGCTTATGGGCCTGCCCAAAGTCACTCAGCAAGTCTTCAAAAGCATGGCTGAGATGATTTCCGACGCTAAGTAAGAAGCCCGTTGACCCCCTCACAAAAGCTCGCGATTATGTTCCGCATTGGACAACCCGGGGAGCCCAATGAAACAGAGATTTGTTTATCTCGCGGCCGCGCTCACGCTCTATTATTTTGTGGTCATGCTCTGCATTCACTTTTTCGCCGACCCCGAGCAATTGCTTTTTCGCTATGCTTCAGATTCGCAAGGCTATTTGCAAGTCGCCGATTGGCTGTGGGGCGGTAGCGACGGGCACTTTATTTCGCTGCGAACCTACTTCTACCCTTTGCTCCTCGGTTTGGTGTATTTCTCGGTGGGAAGTCTCGGTATTTGGTTTATGCAAATGCTGATGTGGCTGGCCTCTGGACTAATCCTATATGCAAATTTCGCTAAGCTTTTGCCGGGAAAGACAAACTGGCACCGCGCTTTCATTCTTCTATACTGTGCGTGCCTGACGCCGATTTATCTCTCCACCATGGTTCTGACCGAAACTCTCTCGATGTTCCTAATCTCCCTCGCCACGCTGATCATTTGCCAGTATTGGCGCACCCAAAACCTGCACCGCTCAATTCCCGCGCTGGCTTTAATCACCGCCTTGCTTATGGTGACAAAGCCAAACTTTCAATTTGTTCATATCGGCCTGGTTGGTTTTTTCCTACTCGTGGTGTGGCGGCTACGCTTGGGTGGGCAAGTTTTGCTGCATACGTTAATCGTCAGTCTCGTCCCCATTCTCATTCAGTTTGGCTTGAACTACCGCGAGTCGGGTGTGCTTGCCTTCAGTCGCATCGGAAGTTACGTCTTAAGGGTGAGTCTCTACACTCAGCTCCAAGCCCAGCTCCAAGACCGCGAGTTCGAAGAGGTGCTGGCGGAAGTGAAGGCCGCCCATCCGACGTTCGCGACGATGATTGCCACTTTCGTCCATCACCCTTGGACCACCGCCACCTTGCTCAATAAGAACCTGTCAAACAATGTCCGTTTAGTTTTGCACCTCAAAGAAAATCCCGACCCGTGGGAGCATTTCTGGCGACGGCGGCTAAACGACTTCTTTTACTGGTTGCATTTGGCCTTTCTCTTGCCGGTTTTATTCTGTTTCTATCTTAGCCTGCGACTCAAACGGGAATCCGATTGGCGTTTCATTCTGTTGACGATTATTTTTGCTGGCGGCTTTTTGCCTACCTCCGTTAGTTTTTGGGCCGCGGACCGCTGGGCCGCGCCGTTTATCGTGCTTTGGCCCCTTCTCTACATTCTGGCGTTTTTGCGCACGCGCGAGCATTTTTTTGAGCGCACGAAAATTCATCAATAGATCATTTGTAACTGGTCAGCAGCTACGTGATGAAGGCGGGAAGTTTGCCTTCAAAGAGATGCGTCAACGCTTCAGTTGGGCCGACTCCGTTCTTTCTGCAAGTTGAGAGATAACTTCGGATG
>JANXMF010000232.1 GCA_025354795.1 Pseudobdellovibrionaceae bacterium | reverse complement strand
TTGGGATAAAGCTGCAGTTCAGTCCGGAATTGAAGTTGACCCATGGCTATCGTGCCGCGTATTACCCCGCGGAAAAGGTGATCTACACCACGGCAAACATAATTCTATCGCCAAGGCTCGATGCTGGGACTTTGCATGAGGTCCTGCATGCATATTTGAGCGTCTTATCCCCGAGGGGAATCGATCATCTGTTTCACGGGGCTTTTGGAAGAAATTTTATTGGCAGGCGAATCCAAGCACGCATACCCTATCCTCTCAGAATGGACCTCCAAGAACTTGCCACCTTTTCATTCCAGCCAGTGGACTTCTGGTGAATGAGCAAGGCTCCCTTAGCCCGTGTAAGGCGACAATCAAAATTGGAGGATTTTTGGAGCTGGCGCCAATTAAAAACGGCGTGAATGGCTAGTGTTTATCCTGCTGCTGCGAGTCGGTCAACTGCTTATTTTCCATGCGTTTTTTTGCCGTTATTCCTCTCCACGTCTCACCTTCGATGTTGAAGGTCTCGCAGTTGTGAATGATTCGATCTACTGCGGCTGTCGTTGTTTTTAGGTTCAAAAAAACCTTATCCCATTCTGAGTAGGTGAGGTTTGTCGTGATGGCCATGCTCTTTCTTTCATTTCGTTGAGAGATGAGTTGAAAGAAAAGATCCGCACCGTCTTGATCGTGCGGCACATAGCCCAGTTCATCACAAACGATCAGGTCATATCGATCCAGGCGCTTGAAGAGCGATGCAAGCGACAGATCACGTTTTGCCAACAGAAGCTGGTCAATGAGCCCGTGCGTAGAAGAAAACAAACACTTAAAGCCAGCTTCGCAAAGTTTTTCAGCCAATACAATTGCGAGATGGGTTTTTCCCACACCAAAGCTTCCGTAGAATACTACGTTACCAGCTTGTTTAATAAAGTCGCCAGTGGTTAAGCGATTGAATTGTTTGGCGGTGATACCCTCTCTCACTTCAAAGTTGTAGCTCTCTAAATTCTTGTGGATCGGAATCTTGGCCTCCTGAATCAAGCGCTCCACTCTTTGTTTGTGTTTGGCAGCAAGCTCAATTTGCACAAGCTTTGACAAATACTGCTCGTACGTGCGTTTTTCTTTTTCAGATATTTTTGAGATTTCAACATACTGAACTGCAATTTCGTTGCAGCGAAGGGCCTTTAACCCTGAGATAAGTTCTTCGTGTTTTGTAGTCATATTGATTGTCCTTTTTTTCTGTTTGGAATGAGACTGTCGTATTGCGACAGCTCGGGTTTAAGCGGGCTTTGATTGAGTCTGCTTGTAATGTCGATGACGCTATCTGGTCGTCTCTCTCCTAAGAGAAGCTGCTTTAGGTCATCAAACAGTTTTAGACTTTCAGTTTCTAAAACCAATTCCATGCCGGCAATGATTTCAGAAAGAGTGGTGTAGTGGATGAGATTGATCGAGCGCAGGTACTCGCGCTCGGCTCCATAGTCTTCGATCTTTTTTAATCGATCAAAAAATCTTGTGCACACCGGCGCTGGAAAAAGTAGTGAGCGGTGCGCCCAACGCACCATGGCGTGCGGTTTCCTCACAAGCGACGGCAAAACATGCTCTAAAAGTATGCTGTGCTCGCCATCAGTCTTTCTAGGGTGAATCACAACCGTGTTGTCCCCGTGATCAGTTCCAACGCGACAGATGCGCACTTCAAAAGGATCCGTCACAGTGCGACAGTTTTTTTCGATCATCGAGTCTGGCACTGAGTATGTTGAACTCCCTACTCGTATGCTGCCAAAAGAACTTGCGGGTCCAATTTGAATCTTGCACAAAACACTTTCTTCGCGCGGTGGAAGTTTTTCTAAAACAGCTTGCTCTGCTTTTAATTTGAGTTTGGACTCCTCTTTCTGGCGTAGCTGCATGAATGCCTTCAACCATTCGTTTAAGTGTGCCCAGTCACGAAAGACAACGCCCGTATGACTGACAAAATTCTTAATCCGAATGGCATATGATCGAATGTCGCGCTCTACATCGCCTTTGTCAGAACCTTTGGCGGGCGCACACGGCAGTAGGCCCCAGTCGTAGTATACGCTTGCTCGATTAAAGTCGTCTGTGTAGAGTCGCTTGCTCCCCTCTAATACTTTTTTGACGCAGGGGGAGAGATTGTCAAAACGGATATTTTTCGTTTTGCCTCCAATGGTTTCAAAAAAACTAACGACACCATCGATAAAGCATTCATAGTTCTTAAATGGATAACCGCGAACAAGGCATGTGTCGCTAAATGGCAGTGTGCCAAAGAGTAGCTGCACAATTCTCATTCCATCAATGAACGGGAGTTCAACTTTTTCCTTAAAATCAAACTGCGACTGCTCTCCCGGCTCATATTCTTGATCAAAAAAACGCTCTTTTTTCTCTTCTTTTTTAATTCGTTTCAGTCGCCGGTTTAACGTTCGCTCACTTCCCGTGTAGCCTTCAGCGATTAGTAGCTCGTACACTTCCATCTCTTGAAGAGTTGGTGTGCGCGTGAGCCACTGGCTGACTCTCTGCTCAAAGCCTGCAAACGGATCACTTCGTGTAGAAACGGCTCGCGGCTTATATTTGGGCTGCGTATTTGAACGCAGGTACTTGGCCACTGTTTTTTCGTTGATCCCAAGCACGCGTGCTATTGCCGCACAGCCCTTGCCTTCGGCTTTCAATCTTCTGATCTGCTGGAACATGTATAGACTCACCATGACCGACCCCGCACGCTTTGAGAGTGCCCTGAGTGGTTTAAGTTGGCGCAACCCGCATTACTCCTTTTGAGAGTAACGTCATCGCGCCAACAAGCCTCCGGGCGGGGGTCGGCCTAAATTTAAGCATTATCGAATTATGAGCAGCGCCCCTCTGGCTAACAGTATGCCGTTTTTGGTTGGCGCCAGACCATCTCCGGCCCGTCTTGCTCTATTCGCCTGAGATATCTAAGGCCTACAAGGACATTGCGATAGTTCTCTTGACCCGAGTCGCTCAAGATATTCCACAAACTCACATGCCCGCTGCCGTTGCAGAGATCCAACGTACCTTTAAAGAGAATCTGCTCGCCGCTGGAAAATTCGTTGGCGCTCACAAGCAACATAACGGTTCCTTCTGCCCATTTTTGGGCGTTTGAGGTGATCCGTTTTTAATTGGCGCTCCATGCCTGTTTTCGTTGGCGCGTTACATCGGTCCATGATCGGCCCTGAAAGCTTAATCTGATATGCCTGTCTTCTTGGGTTTGAACAGCGGCAAAGATTTCCGACCAGACCAAATTGACCACAAGGACATAAATTAGTGCTCGCGAGAAGCTGGAACTTGGAAGGCAGCACCGTGCGAAACTTCGCGCGTTGCAGGCGAACGATGCCCTCATCTAATGGCTGACGAAATGCTTCAATGACATCTCGGCGTAATTCCAAGAACTCGTCGGCGACAAGAACCCCAAGATGAGCTCGCGTTAGTTCACCTGGCAGGACTTGTCCGGAATTCAAAAGGGCGCCTTCGAG
>JANXMF010000215.1 GCA_025354795.1 Pseudobdellovibrionaceae bacterium | reverse complement strand
CCGGCTTCGGAAACCGCGCGTAGAATTGGTTCAAGTAAACCGAAGTCAGAAAAAGACTTTAAAGACATAATAGGACATCCCGTCAGAAAAAGTTTCCCCACCGTAGGGCCTGTGCGTCTTTGAAGCAAGTACTAGTGTAAAAAAGGCCTCGAGTTTATGTTTCTTTCACGGTTTAATGGAAGCTATGGATGACAGGACTAACGAAGAATCCGCTCTTAATCCGACCGTGATCAAATTGGGCCTGGTTTCGCTCTTCGCGGATATCTCTAGTGAAATGCTTTACCCGATTACACCGATTTTTCTAACCACTGTGCTAGGCGCTTCAATGGCGTCGGTCGGCCTGGTCGAAGGTTGCGCCGAAGCCACGGCAAGCTTACTTAAGACGCCTCTAGGGGCGTGGTCGGACCGCTTGGGCCGGCGCCGACCGTTTTTGTGTGCCGGATACTTTTTGACCGCTGTTTCTAAACCGATTATCGGGATTGCCGCCGCGTGGCCGGAGGTCTTACTCGCACGCAGTCTGGATCGGGCTGGCAAAGGTTTGCGGGGTGGTCCACGCGACGCCATGATTGCCGATGCGGTGGCCCCGCACCTCCGCGGCGCCGCCTTTGGCTGGCACCGGGCGATGGACACCATCGGGGCCGCGATCGGTCCGCTGATCGCGGTGCTTTACTTACATTATTACTCCGATCAGCTCCGGGGAATTTTTTTATGGGCTTTGATCCCTGGCTTAATCGCGTTCGCGCTGACTTTTTCCGTACGCGATCGAGTTAAGCCCACCGCCCGCACCCAAAATAATTTGAAGTTGTTTAATAGTTGGTGCGCTATGAGTGTGCCCTTTCGCCGGTACTTGCTGACTTGGGGCTTATTCTCGTTGGCAAATTCAAGCGATGTCTTTTTGCTGTTGAAAGCTAAGGGCGCAGGCCTCAGCCTAACCAATACTATTTTTATATACTGCTTTTACAATCTGATCTATGCACTCGCCAGTCCCAGCCTCGGCGGTCTTTCAGATCGGATTGGCCGCAAGCCATTGCTGCTCGCGGGGCTTTTAACTTTTGCAGCGGTGTATGGCGGCTTTGCGCTGGCTTCTAGCTGGTGGCAATTTTCGTTTTTGTTTGGGATCTATGGCCTTTACATGGCGGCCACGGACGGCGTGGGGAAGGCCTTTGCCATCGACTTGGTGGAACCCTCGCAGCGGGCTTTGGGCGTGGGGATGCTGGGCACGGTGACGGGCTTGGCCACACTGGTGGCAAGTGCCTCCGCAGGCTTACTATGGGACCACTGGGGGGCCAGTACAGCTTTTATTTTTGCGGCGATTGGGGCGTGTGTGGCGGCGCTCTCGCTGGTCCTGATTCGACCTATACCTGGAGCGCAGGGTGGGGGACGACAAATTTGAGCAGACTTTGTTTGAGCATCTGGCGGTCGATGGGTTTACCCAAATAGCCGTCAAAGCCCCCAGCCAGGCAGCGTTCGCGGTCGCCGTTTAAGGCGTAAGCGGTAAGGGCCACGATTGGACCGCCATAGTTTCTTTCGCGCAATTTCTGGATAGCGGCAAAGCCATCCATATCCGGCATTTTAACGTCCATCAAAACCAAGGAGTACTGTTTTTGCAGCGCCATGCGCACCCCTTCATCACCAGAGGCGGCGGTGTCGGCGTCGATTCCCATGCGTGACAAGTACTGTTGAATCAAATGGCGGGTGTCATCGGCGTCGTCGACGACTAGCACACTAGCCCTCATACCGTCCTCTATGCCCACGTTGGAAAATTTGGCGGCCTTTGATTCCTCCACCAGGTCGATCGCCACGGTGACAATAAATTGGCTGCCTTTGAGCGGGTGGCTTGAGCCGAGCACCACGTCGCCGCCGAGCAGGCGCGCCAGGCGGCGGGCGACGAAGAGGCCAAGACCGGTGCCTCCGAAGCCTCGGCCAGCGGCGATCTCCGGCGGTACAAAGGGATCAAACAAACGGTCGCGTTGATTGCGGGTGAGTCCGATACCCGTGTCGATTACGGAAATTTCAAGCAGTGGTGAGGCCGGCTGGACTTCGTTTGCATGAAGCTCGATGTGGACGTCAATTGAACCCTGGATGGTGAACTTGAGGGCATTGCCGATGATATTAAACAAAATTTGACGAATGCGCGCGGGATCAGAAATCACTCTTTGCGGCAGGTCCGGAGGCGAACTGACATGAAATTCCAGTTTCTTTTCTTCCGCCTGGACAGTCATGACTCTCATCACCTCCGCGATCAGCGCTGGAAGTAAAAATTCGCTGCGTTCGATGTTGAGGATTTGGCTTTCCACATTCGACAAGTCCAAAATCTTATTCGCGCAGCCGAGCAAGCGCTGGGCATTGCGCAGCAGGGTCGACAAATGCTGACGCTGATTGGGTTGCAGCTCCGATTCAGAAAGCAATTCGGCGAAACCCAAAACCGCATTGAGCGGCGTACGAATTTCGTGGCTCAATTGGGCCAGAAAAGCACTCTTGGCCTGGCTCGCCTCTTGAACTTTGCTGAATAGCCGCGAATTGTCGATCGAGAGCGAAAGGCGTTTAGCCAGGTCGGCCGCCACCGAAAGATCCATAGGAAGATATTTACGCTCGGACCTGGTCGCAATCATAAAGATCGCGCCCGCGACCTTGCCGTTTGACATCAGCGGCACCACAATTCCTGAGCGCATTCCCAGTTGCGACAGCATCGCATGGCGCGCGGGATGGGTACTGGTCTCGTCGATGATCTCTTGCGTGATCTCACTGTAGAGTTCGGGCCGGCCAGTGCGAATTACACGGCCGACTCCTCCCGGTTGATCCCAGCCAATGGAATGAGTTTGGCGATAGAGATAGGCGAGCTCGGCGTCGGCGAGGTCATGATGGGCAATGACCACATCCTCCACCTTGAATTCATCTTCCGCCAGTAGCACGATCTCACACCAGTCCGAGAACTGCGCGACCACGACATTGGCGAAAGCCTCAAGCATGGAATTTAAATCCAGTGTGCCGTTCAGGGCTGCGCTCGCGGCGGAAAGAAATTGTAGGTGTTGAGCGGTTTGTCCGGCCTCAACCTGCACGATGTGTTCTGTTTGGGGACGAATACCACTGGCCACCAGAGTTGGCGTGGGGATCCGAACTCGGGGTTGGCTTAAACTCCGACGCGACATCCACACCGAAAATAAACCAATGACCGTTCCGCCGAGAATCAGGAGCGCCTCAATCGGAAAGGAGGTCAGGCCGGCCCCGAAAAGCACGCCAAAGAGCACTAAGCTAAGAATATAGGTATTCAGTTTAGTAGGAATGCGGCCCTCCTAGGAGGAGGCCGATAATAGCCACATCTTTAGGCAATTGGAAAGCTACTTTTGGTTTTAGGCGCCTTGCGCTTTACGCGAGTAAAGTTGGGCCGCTTTCTGCAGATAATTCAACATCCTATAGGAATCGCTTAGGCGGCCCACAGTTATAGTCCCCTCAGGGTTGCCCTTGGAATCCTTTTTAAGCGTCGACGCCACGTCGAGGCGGATGACATCGCCGTCCTTTTTTACCATGACCACGTTTACCAGCGGATGAAAACCCAACATTTTCACGGTGTCGAGACCTTGCATGGCCTTTTTATAATTCTCCGGCGGATAGAGCTGGCGTAGGGATTTACCGATCAATTCGCCCTGTTCATAACCGAGCACATAGTGGATCATGCGATTGGCATTGATGATTTTTCCGGTGAGATCCACTGAATGCATGAGATACGGCGAATCTTGAAACATCTGTTGATAGTCAGAGAGCATGCGCCGAGTGTCATGCAACTCTTTAAGAATAGACTCGATCTGCCGTTGTACTACGGAGTCCAGTACATTGTCGTTCTTGTCTTTGATACCCGCCATGTAAAGCAGCAAATCTTTTGGGCTGAGGGCGCCGGTGAGCTTGTCGTTGTGCATGGTGTAGATGCGATGATTGGGCGACTGGATCATCATGCGAAAGGCGGTCACAATCGAATCGTCTTCATGCACGGTGACCACGGGATCGAGTTCTTCTTTGACGTCCGCAAGGCAAAGATTTTTCTTGGCCTCTTGGCGCGAACGCAACAGAAAACGCAGCAGATGGAAGTCACTCAAGACGCCCAAGATTTCGCCGGTTTTCTTGATCACGGGAACCGTGGTGAGCTTGTGCGACGCAAAGAATTGCGCGGCATCTTCCAGGGTCATGGTTTCTTCAAGGGAAAAGAGAACCTGGCTCATAAACGACTTTACGGCGGGAGCTTTTGGCGGTGTTTTTGTCATACATCTATTGTTCAATAGCTGAGCGGACCGCGCAAGGCCATTTGCAACTCTTAATCCTCAGTCCAGTCCAGAGAATTTATGTCTGTAAACGCAGTCGCACACGGCGAAAGGCCCAGGTCACCAACACCGTGGAGTAAACCATTAAAATAGGAGCGTGCACCGTCCAAGTGGCCACAACCTCCCTATTCCAAAATAACGCTTGGCTCAACTGCACTCCATGATAAAGCGGCAAACATTCAGCAATTATGCGCAGGGCCGGCGGCATTTGCGCCAAAGGAAAAAATATTCCGGAGAAAAAATAAAGCGGTGAAATTACAAACGAATAAACCGTTTGGAACTGGTTGATGTTCTTCACATAACAGGATGCGATAAGACCTATGGCGCCCAGTGGCAAGGCGACCAAGACCCCAATCAACGGACAGATCGGTAACAGCCACGGATTGGTAAACAGACCAAATAGAGCGAGCACTAAACAAATTCCCGAGACCATCATCGCGCCCTTAAGCGCCACCCAAATAAATTCGCTAAGTACGATTTCGTTGATGCCAATCGGGGTGGTTAACATGGCTCTGAATATATTTTCAAAAGTCATGCGCACATAAAAACCGTAGCTGGTTTCAAAAAACGCGGTGAACATGGCGGTCGAGACCGCGAGGCCTGGCGCTAAATATTGCAAGTAGGTGTGACCATCGACCGAGGTGACAAAGGCTCCGAGCCCGACTCCCAAAGATAGTGTTAAGAATGCCGGGTCGGCGATAGTAGGCGAAATATTGGCCAAGAAATCCTTGCGGTAGACCCACCAATTGCGGCGAACAATACTCAAGCTCAAGGTCAAGGTCTCAAGCATCGGCGGTGAGCTCCTGTCCGGTGAGTTGTAAGAACACATCTTCCAAATTGGACGGGCGCATTTGAATGGCCGCGCAATTATTTTCGCTTTGAAAACGCAACAGCATTTCGAGGTGAGGGGCGCGAATGTAAAGTCCCGAGCTGTCCTGGCTCGCTTGTAAGCCATGGCTTTCGGCGTGAGCTTTGAGTGCCGCGAGTCGTGGCGGGTCATCAAATGCGGCCACATAACCAGGAGTGTGCTCGGCGCGGAGTTGCTCCGGCGAACCTCCGGCAATCACTTGTCCTGCGCTCATGATCAGCAACTGATCGCACAGCACTTCGGCTTCATGCATGTAATGGGTGGTGAGTAAAACGGTTTTTCCTTCAGCCTTGAGCTGCTTTACTTTGCCCCACAGCAGATGGCGAACGGCGGGATCCAAACCCGTGGTTGGCTCGTCCAAAATAATAAGCTCAGGATTATTGAGCAGCGCCCTTACAAAAACTAAGCGGCGCTTCATGCCGCCGGAAAGGCTAGCGATCGGCTCGTTTTGTTTGTGGCCTAGATTCATGTAATGAAGAAGTTCCTGCACACGCGGGGCACGCTGATCGCGTGGCACACTGGCGAAGGCCGCGTAGATTTCCATATTTTCGCGCACGGTGAGGCTCTCGTCCAGCGCATTGTCTTGCGTGACCACGCCGATGCGGCGTTTGATCGAACGCGCTTCGTGACTGGGATCTAAACCAAAGACCGTGAGCTCGCCCGAACCGCGCAGGGTGGTGCCGTAGATCATGTTGATCAAGGTAGATTTGCCCGCGCCGTTGGGACCAAGCAAGCCAAAGCACTGGCCTTCGCGGACGTGGAACGAGACTCCGTTGACTGCCTGTAATTGGCCAAATGACTTGCGCACATCAGTGGCGCGGATAACGTCGTTACGAGACATGCCAGAGAGTAAAACAGACTAGTTGAAGAATATAGGTAAGAGCGCCGCAGTGGTGAAATAGAGGCTGACTAGGAAGACGAAACCTGGGATGGTGAAACAGAGTTTGGCGATTTGGTAGGTCATAGAGTCTTTAGAGTGCAAAGGAGAGACCGGTTTTTAGGTAAATAATTTCAATTAGATAACGGGTCAGTGCTGTGCATGAGATCGACAAAGTAACAAAATGCGACCTCGATTCGCTTTATTATCCTTCGCTTTATTATCCTTAGAAATTTTACGCGGCTGACCCATTGCCGCCTCGACAAAGCTGTACACTCACTCCAAGGCTTTTTGAAAATCCTGAATCAGCTTCTCATCATCGTTTTGGTAGCCCGGCGGCTCAAGAACTTCGCAACCAATCCCGGCCTTTTCCACCTTTTCTTTGAGATCGTCTGCATGCAGCCCGCCGATAACGATCGCCGCTTTCTTGAAATCCTGAGCCTGAAGGACTTTAACAAAAGCGTCGTCGCGGTCTTTGAGCGATTTGTGAAAGGCTTCCAGTTCCACCTTAATTTTATCTTTGATTTGCTTGAGAAGCTCGGGGCGGCCCGTAGTGCGCGGGATTTTTAACAGATCGGTGGCGGAGTCGGCATAGACCTGCGACTTTTCCGTGGCTTGGCGATCTTCACTGAGGCGGGTGTAGAATCCCATCCAGCCGCGCAGATTGGAGAGGCGCAAATTGCCCTCCTGAATCAAAGCGTCGCTATCGCCGCACACGGTTTTCACCTGTTCACCGTACTTGGCGAAAATTTTAAGTGGCGCCAGCGTGATGATTTTATCGTAACCTTTTTGCGAAGCTTGGCCTTTGAGGCTCGCCACGTCCCAGCCGTTGAACGTCGGCTTAAACTCTTTGTCGATAGTGCCCTCGCAACCTTCGCTGACGATCATGCTCATAGCTTGGTGTTTCACTTCGTCTTGCAGATATTGATAGATCGCGGTTTGGTTTTTTTCCTGCGGATATTTCTCTTTAAAACCGCGAGTCACGGTTTTGGGGGCCAGATGCCATTGCTTTAAAATGATCACTGTCTTAGCGGGGGCATCGCCTTCCACATGGCAAGTCTCGACTTTGGTCATGTGGATTTTATTGGCAAAGGGCTTGAAGCTTTTCACCGCCCTTTTTTTGGCCACGGCCTGCGAACCACAAAGCGCGATGAGAATTATAGTTATCCATTTCAAAGCCATGCTCCTCGGTTCCTTTTATTAAAGAATGAAGTCGGCGGTTGGTCAAGGAAGGGTGGGTGGGGAGAGGTGCAAACCTCATCTCCCCACCCATTATGAAGGGGGTAGTACGTTGTCTGCGGTTAATCTAGCGCAAGTCCCTAAAGAGGGTATGAAAGTAGAATGAAAAGAATTTAATTCTTATTGCGGAGGGACTTGTCTGCTTGTAGCTTGGGCCCATGCGAGTACTAGTCATAGAAGATGAAAAGAAAACAGCGAGTTTTATCCGTAAGGGTTTACAAGAGGCAGGCTACGTAGCGGAAGTCGCCGAGAGTGCTAGCGCGGGCTTGACCATGTCCGCCAATTCCGAATTCGATTTGATCGTGCTCGATGTGATGTTGCCTGATGGCAACGGCATCGATGTATCTCGGCAATTGCGCAACGAGGGCTTTAAAGGCTTTATCTTGATGTTAACTGCGCTGAATTCAACTCGCGACAAAGTGCGGGGACTGGATTCAGGCGCCGATGATTATCTAGCGAAGCCGTTTGAATTTGACGAATTGCTCGCGCGAATTCGTGCACTCTTGCGCCGCAAAGAAGGTGGACGTACCAAGCTGAGTTTTGAAGATCTGCAAATGGATTTGGTTTTGCGTAAAGTCCAACGCAGCGGAGCTGAGATCTCGCTCACGCAAAAAGAGTTTTCGCTGCTTGAATATTTTTTGCGCAACGCCAATCGCCCGCTCACGCGCACCGAGATCGGCGAGAATGTGTGGGACGTGCATTTCGACAATGAAAGCAATGTGATTGACGTTTACGTGCGTCACTTGCGTAAGAAGATCGACGAGCCCTTCGCGCCGCGGCTGTTGCACACCTTGACTGGCTACGGATATGTTTTGAAACGCGGAGATCAATGAACATTCTGAGGCGGCAGGGGATTCGGCTGCGCCTGGGCCTGCTCTACTTGAGTCTTTTCGCCGTAGGCTTAAGTGTTTTCTGTGCGGTGCTTTTTCAATATTTTCAGCGCGCTCAGATTCAGGCGTTTGACACCACCCTATATAATTACGCGGTCGATATCAGCACCAATTTGGAAATGGATTTTGTTGGTCGCCTGTTCGTGGTGAATTCGCCAAGGCCTGAAGCGGGCAAATTTTTTCCGTTTCGCTTACTTGGAAGTTTTTTGGAAATCCGCGACAGTCAGGGCAAAGTTTTGGTTTATTCGCGCTCGCTAAACGAGCCCACGATGCCGCTCGATTTAGAAACACTGCAGCGTCTCGAGCAGGAGAAGGCAATTTTTAAAACAATCACCACGGCGTCGCTCGGCGTGGAATCGACGTCTCCCGATTTGCGCCTCTTGACTTACTGGACTCATCGCACGGGATGGAAAGAGCCGCTGATCTTACAAATCGCCGTGCCGCTCGATCTGCTACGGCGTGAGCGGCGAGATCTGTTGCTGTTCTTCCTGCTCGGAATTCCCGCATTCTTGGTGATCGCCGGGATGGCGGGAATCGGGCTCTCACGCCGGGCCTTGAAGCCGGTTCACGATATGACTGTGAAAGCGCGTGGAATCACGGGCGTTGACAAACTCACCGAGCGCATTCCGGTGCCGGTGCCGCCCGATGAAATCCGCGAGCTCGCGCAAACGTTTAATGGTTTGCTCGATCGTCTTGAAAGAGCCTTCGCCAGTCAGGAACGCTTTATTGCCAACGCCTCCCATCAGCTGCGCACTCCGCTCACGATTTTAAAAGGTGAACTCGATTTGCTGCGCAAATCCGCAGCTCTCGCCGACGGCGTGCGCAGTGGCCTGGATTCAGCCGCGGTGGAAATCAATCGGCTGATTTTGCTGGTTCATGATCTTCTGCTCTTGGCGCGGCTAGAGGCGGGGCACGATAGCATCGCCTTCACCGGTGTGCGAATTGATGAAGTGCTAATGAAAGTCGTGGCCCGTTTGCAAAAACTTGCGCATAACAAACAGGTGCAAATCACCACTCACTTTTTTGCCGAAAAGCCGGGCTCCGAACTCGACGTCGAAATGCAGGGCGACGAGGAGCTTTTAGATTCCATGTTCGAAAATTTTATCGAGAACGCGGTGAAATACTCGCCGCCCAATAGCGTGGTGGAACTGACGATGAAGGTGCTACCGCAAGCCATCGAAGTGAGCGTGCGCGACAAGGGACCGGGAGTTCCCCCTGAGCTCCGCCAAAAAATCTTTGAGCGCTTCACCCGAATTCAACCCTCGAACATCGTCCCCGGCTCAGGCCTTGGCCTCTCTATCGCGGCCGAAATCGCCAGACTGCACAACGTCAAAATCAACCTCGTGAGCCCCCTAGAACCCGCACCAGGCCAGTTCTCGCCCGGAACCGAAGTCACCCTCACTTTTCCAAGTTGACCAACCACCGTCGCCAGAATTACCTTGCGTCCTTGATCCTACTGCGATGCCCGGATGGTGGAATTGGTAGACACGCAGGTCTCAGAAGCCTGTGGGCGCGTGACTGGTGAGTTTGGTTTGTGGAATTTGTCGAGCGATCTTTGAAGGTTACGAAGTTTGGATTTTTGTACTGGTAGACGGATTTTTAGGCGCTGTTAGACAAATCTTCCAGCCAAATTTTTGAAAGTGAAAAAGAAATTGCGACGGCGCTGGAAATTTATTGAATGCCTGGATGGTGGAATTGGTAGACACGCAGGTCTCAGAAGCCTGTGGGCGAAAGCCCGTGGAGGTTCAAGTCCTCTTTCAGGCACCATTTCAATAGGTTACCCGATTCAAAAAAATCCACTGGTAGACAGATGAAGAAGCGGCGACTAAGAGACAGCCAAAACTTGCTTAGGTTCCAATCGATAAAGCGAACGCAAAATTCTTGTGCTAGTGTCATAGGGCCGCGAGCGTTAGCTAGCGGCACTAGTCTGACCAACATTGAGGTTTTTAAAGATTCCAAGATTTTTCATGAAGCGATAGACAGAGTGTATCCAGGGCGGCACTCGTTTTCGTCTATCTATAGTGACTTTCTCAGCGATTACGAATCTCAATTGCCTTAATTACGCCGTCTAATAAATCGTCGTTTTGCTCGAAACCTAAGTAATATTCTTCACAAACGGCAACGGTATCACCAAGCAACTTGGCGACCACCTCAAGTCTTTGACCATGCAGTTTTTCCAGTTCGGCCTCAAGACCCGCTTTGAATTTGGCATTCTGCAGCTTCTACTGTTTTTTGAAAATGGGACGGTTTTTGCAGAAATGGTTCGTCACTTCTGGAAAGGAACTGGCGAATGGGCACCGAAAAGCGAACGAAGAGGTCTTTTACACCTGAGCAGAAATTTCAAATTCTGCAAGCCATCGAAGCCGACATCAAAGGCGGCATGAAGGTCGGCGACGCGCTGATCAAACACAATATTCCCAATGCAAATTACAGCAAATGGAAGCGCCAGCTCTCGGTCGGTGTAAAGGCTAGTCTGCGCAACAGCAAACTGCCGCAGGACCGCGAAAAACGGCGCCTGGAGCGCGAGAACGAGCGCCTAAAGGAGATCGTACTCTCACAAGCACAAGCACTTGCGGATTTAAAAAAGGAGACGAACTGGGAATAATCAAAAAGGGCGGGCATCTAATGGAAAATCAAAAAGATGAAGTGCTGTCTTTCGTGGCGAACGAGAGACAGAAGGGCCGCGCTTTGTCCGACGTGTTGAAAAATTTGAAAGTTGCCAAGTCGACTTACTACAGGTGGCTCAAGCAAATGGGGCCGGCGTTTACGTTGTTGGCGACTATCAAACCGAAGCAGTGGCAAAGGAAGAAATTGGCGCTTACATCAAATGGTACAATGAACAACGCCCTCACCAGGCGCTATGGAACTACACGCCATGGCAAGTGCACGACGCTAACAACAAGA
>JANXMF010000198.1 GCA_025354795.1 Pseudobdellovibrionaceae bacterium | reverse complement strand
GTCGTTGGCAGCCAAGAACTATGTGGATGTGGACTCGCAGCGTTCGCCCGATTTTAAGATCTCCAAGCTGGTTTCGGCCCAGGCGGGCATCGCGCAGCTCGAGAACGAAGCTCAGGTGGAGAAAATCAATGGTCAAGTTTTGGCGCGTATCCGCGAAAATCAAGAAAAGGCCTTCGAAGAGGGTTACGAGATCGGCCTGATCGAAGGCACCGAGAAAGCTTTTCAAGAATCAAAAGCCGGTCTGGTGGTCAAAGTGGCCGCGTTGGACGCTCTCTTCAAGCGCGTTGAAAATCTCAAAGCGCAATTGCTTCTGGATCACGAGGCCGAGCTGATTCGGTTGGTATTTTTGATCGCCAAGAAAATCGCCCTGCGCGACCTTGAGGGCAATCGCGAAGCCGTCAAAGAGATCTTGGTCAACGTTATCGGCGAAGCCAAGGCCGACGAGCGGGTGGTGGTGCATTTGTCACCCGGCGATCTGCAATTTATTCAGGCGATCCAAGAAAAAGCGGGCGCACCAATCGCATCGCTCGAGCGCATTAAATTTATTCCCCAAACAAGCGTTAAGTCTGGCGGCTGTTTGATTGAAACTGAATACGGCAGCGTCGACGCCACCGTCGAGGAGCGAGTCGAACGCACGTGGCAGACCTTGCTCACCCGAATCCCCCATAAGCCGCCCGGCGGCCAAGAATAGGTCATGGAGAATTTAAACCTGCAAAAATATGAGCGCGCACTCGAAATGGCGCAACTCACCCGTGACATCGGCAAAGTGACCCACGTCACGGGCTTTTTAATTTCAGGATACATTCCCGAGGTCTCAGTCGGAACCGTTTGCGAAATTTTTCCAATCTCCGGCGCACCTAGTTTTTTGGCTGAGGTGGTGGGCTTTCGTGACCGCGAAGTTCTGTTGATGCCGCTCGGTGAAATGCGCGGGCTCGGTTTGGGCTCCACCATTCTCGTGCGCCGTCACACCGCGACCATTTCCGTCGGCGAGGGTCACTTGGGCCGCGTGATTAACGGTATGGGCGAGCCCATCGATGGCAAAGGCGAATTGTTTCTAAGTGAAGAGGTTCCGCTCTATGCCGAAGCCGGAAATCCCTTGGATCGCCCACCCATTCGTGAGGCGATCAGCCTCGGGGTGCGCGCGATTGACTCGCTCGTCACACTTGGAAAAGGTCAGCGTGTCGGCATCATGGCTGGTTCGGGCGTTGGAAAATCGGTGTTGATGGGTATGATGGCGCGCAACTCGCAAGCGGACGTCAATGTGATTGCCATGGTCGGAGAACGCGGCCGTGAAGTGCGCGAATTTATCGAACACACCCTTGGACCCGAGGGCTTAAAAAAATCGGTGTTGGTAGTGGCCACTAGTGATCAAAGTGCCTTGATCCGCACCCGCGCGGCTTTTGTGGCCACTTCCATCGCCGAATATTTCTGTGCCCAAGGCAAAGATGTTTTGATGATCATGGATTCGGTCACGCGCTTCGCGATGGCGCAGCGGGAGATCGGCTTGAATGTCGGTGAACCGCCGGCGACCAAAGGTTACACGCCCAGCGTGTTCTCGCTGCTGCCAAAGCTGCTGGAACGCGCCGGCAACTTTGAAGGCAAGGGCAGCATCACTGGTTTATATACGGTTTTAGTTGAGGGCGACGATATGAACGATCCGATCGGAGATTCGGTGCGCTCGATCGTTGATGGCCACATCGTGCTGGCACGGGCATTGGCGCAGAAGGGCCATTTCCCGGCGGTGGATGTGTTGCAGAGTACCTCGAGGGTCATGCGCAATGTAGTGACGCCCGAGCACTTCAATCAGGCGCTGCGCGTGCGCGAGTGGATGGCGGTTTATAAAGAGGCCGAGGATCTCATCAATATTGGAGCTTACAAGGCGGGCTCCAATGCGCGCATTGATCAAGCGATTAAAATGGAAGGCCCGATCGAGAACATGCTCAAACAGCCGGTCGAGGAACGGGCTACGGCTCAAGACGCCGAGGATATGCTGATGAGATTGGAATAGAATGGCGTTTCTTTTTGCGCTTGAATCCGTACTCAAACACCGCAAACGCTTGGAAGACGTGGCGCAGCGGGAGTTCGCCGAAGCCCAGGCTGCGGTCGAAACCGCGCTCAAGCGCCTCGAAGCGATGTACAATCGGCTCGATGAAGTGCGCGAAAGCATTTTACAAACTCAGCTAGGGGCGTCGCGCACTAAGGTCGCGGAAGTGTGTCAAAGCGAGGGCTTTATCACCGGTGAAAAGCTGCGCATTGAAAAGCTGCGCTTAGAAGTGCGGGCTTTATTGCTCGTCGCCGAAGATAGACAAGAGGCTTTGATCGCTTGTGCGCGCGAGAAAAAGGTTTTGGTGAAGCTCAAGGAAAAGCGCTTAGCGGAATATAAAGAGTGGCTCAGCCACATCGAAGCTAAAAATCTCGATGATCAAACCCAAATGCGGCAGTCCTGGGGGAAAAAATGAAAAAAAATCCTTACGATCAATTCTTCACCAAGGCTCAGGCCGTCAAACGCGGCCACAAGCCCGTGTCGCGCCCAGCGCTGGTTCATAAGACTAGCAACAGACCACCTCTTCCCTGGAAGGCGGTCCTGGGTTTGGCGCTCAGTCTGGTGACAGCGGTTTCCTATCTATTTTTTCCGGCTTTTTTTGAACACATATTAGACCGCATTGAAATCGGTGCGTTCGGTGCCGCCATGGCCTCCGACAAGGAAGCCGGCGCAAAGGCTAGCCATGCCCCGGCAGAAAAATCCAAGCCCGAGCATGCCAAAGCGGAAAAGTCTGCCGCCGGCGAAACCACAGGGGTTAAGACCAAAGACTCCGAAGAAAAGACCGCAGTTGAAGAAGATTTTAGTCATTTCGAGAAGTTAAAGCAGCGCAAAGAAGAACTTGATGCGCGTGAAAAGGAACTCACGGAGTTGGAAGAAGAATTGCAGAAGCAGAAGGTTGAGCTCGACAAGCGTATTGTGCAATTGGAAGAGATGCGTGGTCAGATCGGTAAGACGCTGAAGGACCGAGTCGAGGTCGACCAGGAGAAGGTGAATAAGTTGGTGGATTTGTATTCAAATATGAAGTCGAAGCAAGCCGCGGACGTGATCGGCACGATCAACGAAGAGCTGGCCGTGGAAGTTTTGTCAAAGATGAAAAAGAAGAACGCGGCTGAAATTATGAACCTGCTCGCACCAGAGAAGGCGCGGGTGTTATCGGAGAAGTTCACGGGTTATCGCCGCATCAGCAGTCAAGAGCCAAAGGGATAGGGAAGAATGAATATCGTGGGTTTGAGCAAACTAGGTCTGCCGCAGGCGACGCGCAAAGCGAGCACCGAAGGCAAGCCTACGTCTGCGGCCAAATCCAGCGATGACAGCGCAAAAACATCCTTTGCCAGCATGATGAGTGGAACTCCACCGCCCAAGACAACCGACAAAGCCGAGCCGAATCCGGCACCGGCGAATACCCCGACAGACGAATCAGAAACGGAAAATCTTGAAAGTTCGAAGAATTTCACTTCCGTCAGCAACGGTGAAATGCTCAAAGCCAAGACGGCTAGTGGCCCCGTGGGGGCCGCCCGTGAGGACGGGCCAGAAGGTGCCTCACTAAATACATCTAATTTAGACTGCGAAAAGGCCTTGCCGCCGCTCGCACCGGGTTTACCGACCGGTACGCCGGCGCGCACCCCCGCGGCTTTGCGTGCAAGCGCGGCGAACCTAGCTCTCACTCCGGCGTTGGGTGCACCGGCGGAAGACCAGGCCAACGCTCTCACCCGACGCGTGGTATGGAATGATTTCCTGCGTAAGATGGGTGACCTCGGCCTCTCCGCCGAAGATGTGCTCAAGGCTTTCGGCGCCCTGAGCGAGAAGGAACTCGCGCAACCGCCCGAACAAAGTATCGACAAATTGGTGCAAGCCCTAGGCGTGCAAGGCCAACAGGCCGTCCAGGCCAAGCAGTGTTTTCAAGAGTTGATGCTCAAAACCAAGGCCACCACTCTGGGCGAAGGCTTCAACTCGGCACCTCCGCAGAACAGTTTGGCTATCCTCTCACAGCGCAATCTGGAAAAGCGCACGTTGCAGAAATCCCTTGAAAAAATGGATCGCAACTTTTTTATGCCGCAGCAAAAACTGCCTGCGGACCAACTGGCGCCGTCGCCGGCTGCGGCCACGCGGGAACGTGGACCGCTTTTTGCGGCCACGCGGGCTCCCGACTCCAGTCTCTTCGATGCGTCAACGCTGGATAAAAGTTCCGTCTTGTCTGTGACCCCGTTACCCCTAACTGGTCTCCCGACGGCACAGGACATTTCTTTAAGCGCGGCAGAAGCGCAACAGACGATGACTCCGGCGGCGCAGGCTATGGCGAGCGCACCACCGAGTGAAATCAATCAGCTCGTCGCCGAAATGCACAACGCCCCTCCCGGCGATAAAAAAGCGCTCGATGAGATCGTTCGAAATTTCACTTTGCGCCAAGCCGCAAAAAACATTTCCGCCGCCACCCCCGCCACGATCGCACCGGGCATTGCCGGTGAAAAGCTAGCAGTGGCACCGGTCGCACCCGCCACCCAGGCCGTGAGCGGCGCACTCAGCGGAATTTTTGCAGGCAGCGGTAAAAACTCGCCGTCTGACAGTGGCGCCGATGATTTCAGCGAAGACGCCGGTTTTAGCACTGCCGCAGTGGCGAGTGAAAATCGCCTCGGCGCGGCCACTCAGCCAAAAAATGAATTTCAAACGCAGTTGGCGCAGGCCGGAGCCCGCAGCCAACCGATGGCCGTACCCGAACTGATGCAACAGGCGCAAGTAATGGTGCGCGAAGGTGGCGGCGATATGAAGGTCACGCTGCATCCCGACGGCCTTGGCCAATTGGCAATGCGGGTGAGCGTGCAAGACGGAAAAGTCAGCGTGCAAATGATTACCGAGAGCGACGAAGCTAAAAAATTAATCGAGCGTCAGATCGGTGAGCTCAAGGCCGGCCTCTCCGCCAATCATTTGCAAGTGGAATCAATCAAAGTCGACACGGCAAGCAATATGGGACAACAATTGGAGCAGCAGTACCGCGATGCCTCTCGCCAACAGGCGCAGGCAAACATGGAGCAATTTCGCCAAGACCATCAGGGCTGGCGCCGCAGCTTCTTTGAAACCGGCTCCGCCAATCCTTACACCAGTCAAGGCGACGCCCCCCGCGACGCGCGCGCGCCGAACGCAGCCGCTCGCAGTAAGAATAACTCTAGACGCTTAGATCTGGTGGCTTAGTGATCAATGTCAAAGGCGGTACCCAGACTTGGTCCAACTCTCCCCAGCGCACCGATTTCAAATCCGACGGGGCGCAAAATATTAGCGCGACCGATAAGCAAAAGTATTTTTCTAGCGAAGACATTGGCGACACGCTTAACAAAGTTGCGGACCCCAACTACGTGGATCCGGCGAAAAAAATGCGCACCGTGGGTGATAGTCAGCTCGGCAAAGACGCGTTTATGACTTTGCTCCTGACCCAAATGAAAAATCAAGATCCTACCAATCCGCTGAAGAGTCATGAAATGGCCGCGCAACTCGCACAATTCACTTCGCTCGAGAAATTAAACAATATCAATGAAGGCATCGCCGCCTTACGTAAAGACAATCAGCCCGACCACAATTTTCAGGCGCTGGCGTTTATTGGCAAAACTGTCACCATGGACAATTCCAAGATCGCCCGCACCGATGAAAATGAATCCCACGACCTGCGCTTCACCGTTTCCCAAGACGCGCAGAAGGCCAATGTGGAGATTCGTGACGAGGCCGGCAACACCATTCGCAAGCTGGAAATGAAAAACCTCAAAGCCGGTGCCAATTCTATCTCGTGGAACGGCAAGACCGAAGAGGGCGGCACCGCGCCGAAAGGTGATTACACTCTCAACGTCGAAGCCCTCGCTTCCAATGGCAAAAAGCTATATGTGCAAACCAAAGCCGACGGCGTCATCACCGGCGTAAATTTCACCACCCATGGCGCGCAACTGATGATGGGCAAGCAGGTCATCAATCTCTCCGATGTGAAATCGATCAGTGATCCGAGCGTCGCCGCCAACGCGCAGACGATTCCCGCGCCGCCAGCGGCACCTGTCCCTGGTCCAAAAAAGATCGAGTCTACCCCAGAGAGCAAGGAAAATTCGGAAAAGCGTGCCAAGCTGGGTAAAGGCAATATTAACGACTCCGCTATGGCTCAGGGTCTGATCAATAAATTGAACAAGGCCGGCGCCAAGGCGGGAATGTAGGTTCATGAAAGAAATTCGCGCCAATCCGACCACCATCATACGCCAAGCGCCGCGCGCCACTGATCTCGCGCGCGCGCCGGGAAAGATGGACGGCGAGTTTTTGGAGCAGTTGACCGCGCTACAAGGTGAGGGTGAAAACACCACCCCGGGCCTTGCGCCGGCCTCAACGCTTAAGTTTTCCAACCATGCGATTGATCGCATGCAATCTCGCGGTATCCGCTTTTCACCAGAAGAAATGGCGAAAATCGAAAATGCCGTGAGCAAAGCCTCGAGTAAGGGAGCCAAGGAAACTCTGCTCCTCACCGACAACTCAGCTTTGATTGTGAGTGTAAAGGACAACACAGTTGTGACAGTGATGGATAAGGCGGCGTTGAAAGACAACGTCTTCACCAAAATTGACTCAACCGTTGTCATTTAGTTAGTAAAAGTTAAGGGCTGGTCCTCGTCGAGGGGGCCCTTTATGTAACACCGGCATCCACGGATGGAGGCCGGCCCAAGACATGGAGGTCTTAAATGGGAGTTCTCTCTTCATTATATACCGGTGTATCCGGTTTAGCGGCTCAGGGCGAAGCCTTGGGCGTCATCGGTGACAACATCGCCAACGCCAACACCGTTGGCTTCAAAGCTTCACGCGCCGAGTTTCAGGACATCGTGAGCAAAAGCTTAAAGGGGATTTTGGGCGGTAACCAAGTCGGCCGCGGAGTCAAAATCGGCGCCGTCAACCCGATCCTGGCGCAAGGTAACGTGGATTCAACCGAAAAAACCACGGACTTAGCGATCGCAGGCGATGGCTACTTCACCTTAAAGGGCACTGATGGCGAATCCTTCACTCGTGACGGCTCACTCAAATTTGATAAAGAAGGTTACCTGATCACCAATGATTATCAGCGGGTACAGGGCTTTCAGGCCGACGACGCCGGACATATCATTAACAAACTCGGTGACATTCGCTTTCCGCGCGCTTTGACGCCAGCCAAGGGCACCAATAAGATGAGTTTGGACCTTAACTTAGATTCGCGTATTCAAACGTTGAAAACTTTCGATCCGAAAAAAGCTTACGATAGTTCGCACTATTCCACTGGTCTTGAAATGTACGACTCCCAAGGCAACAAGCACTTAGTGAATATGTTCTTCACCAAAGTGGCGGACCGCACGTGGAATTACAATGGTATGGTCGACGGCAAGGAAGTGATGGGTGCGAAGGACGACGAACTCGCACAAGTCACGGCGGGCACGATTACGTTCACCACGGATGGTAAGCTCGACACCCAGGTGCAATCGGTCAGTGCTTTTAATTTCAAGGGTGGCGCGCAGCAAAACCAACAGGTCAAAATCAATTTTGGCGATTCAATCACGACCGACAAAGGTACGGGCATGAACGGCTCAAAGCAATACGGCAAGGAATCCGATTTGATTTCGTGGCAGCAAGACGGAAGTGCCGCTGGCACCATCAATAACCTCTCGTTCAATGACGAGGGGGTGTTGACCGCACTTTACTCAAACGGTGAGACCGCCGACATTGCTCAGATCGCGCTGGCGAAATTTGAAAATCCAGAGGCGCTGTTCAAGGTCGGAAACAATCGTTTGAAAGAAGCGCGCGATTCCGGCGCACCCGCGGTGGGCGCTCCTCAACGCGCGGGACGTGGTAAGATTTTCGCGAAGTCACTTGAGCGTTCGACGGTGGATTTGGCGCTGGAGTTCGTAAATCTGATTCAGAACCAACGCGGCTTTCAGGCGAATGCGAAGACGATCACGACGACGGATGAGTTGTTGAACGAAGTTATTAATCTGAAACGCTAATAGGTAGATAGTGGGGGACTGTAGACGGTCCCCTTCTTCGTCCTTAAAAACAATTGCGATTTACATTAGAATCCTGTGACTCCCACCCCTAATGCGACAACAAATGCGCCAAATCGATCAACTCCTGCGGCACTCTACGTTTTTTATTTACACAATCCTTAAACAACACCGGCACCACTTGCCCCGCTTGCATCCCCACCATCACATTGGTCAAACCCTGTTGCAACGCCCGCACCGCCGCAAAACCCAATCGACTGGCGAGAATTCGGTCTCGCGCCGTCGGCGGACCGCCACGTTGAATATGTCCGAGCACGCAGACCTTAGCTTCATAGCCCGCCTTGCGCCGAATCTGTTCCGCCAAGTCATAGGAGCGCCCAACCTTTTGCCCCTCGGCCGCCACTAAAATACTCGAAGTCTTGCCACGCTGAACTCCGCGCTGGATTGCTTGGATCGCCTGATCCACATTGGCCAAAGTTTCAGGAATAAACACCTCTTCCGCACCGCCGGCGACGCCAACATCGATGGCGATAAAGCCTGAGTCCCGGCCCATCACTTCGACAATAAAGAGTCGGTCATGGCTTGCGGCGGTGTCGCGAATGCGGTCAATGGCTTCTAGCGCTGTGTTCAAAGCCGTATCAAAGCCAATGGTTTCTTCGGTGCCGAAAATATCGTTATCAATAGTGCCGGGCACGCCGATCACGGGAAAGCCCTGTTCCTGTGACAAAAGATGCGCGCCATGAAAGGTTCCATCGCCGCCGATGGCGACGAGCGCTTCCACTCCAAGCTGGCGTAAATTCTGCCCGGCTATCGCGCGAGCCTCGCTTTTATGAAACTCAGGACAACGTCCCGACTTTAAGATGGTGCCGCCGCGTTGGATGATATTGGCCACCGAACTCATCTGCAGCGGGGTGGTCTTACCAGCCAACAGCCCGGCATAACCTTGGTAAACTCCGACCACTTCGATTTTAGAGGTGATCGCGGTGCGGACAACGGAGCGGATCGCGGCGTTCATGCCTGGGGCGTCACCCCCGCTGGTCATCACGGCAATTTTGCGGATTGTAGACTCAGCCATAGAACTCCATAGCATTATAATAAAAAAGGATCAATTCACTGAATTGATCCTTTTTAAAAGCTAGGTAAATAGCTAGTTAGCGTACGAGATTCTTGAACTCAGCGCCGGGACGAAATTTCGGAAAAGAAGTCGCCGGGATTTTGATCGCTTTGCCAGTTTGCGGATTGCGGCCCGTGCGTGCTTTTCTTTTTGCCTTTACGAAAGTTCCGAAACCTACCAATTTAACTTCGTCGCCCTTTTTGACGGCTTTTTTAATGGTGTCCATTGTGCAATCGAGAAGTTTCTCAGTTTGCGCTTTGGTGATTCCGACTTCGCCGGCTACCTTTTCAATGAGTTCAGCTTTGTTCATCTTTTTCCCCCATATGGAAAATTCGTTTGATGTGTGTGAATAGTGACTATTGAATCGTTAGATGGTTTCGCCCGTCAATAGAAAAATCCGCATGCGTTGTTAAATTTTTAAATTTATTATTGCGCGAACATAAAAATGTGAAAAAGGTCACTCTTCATCATCCGCATTTTGATTGACAGACTCAGTTTCCTGCACGGCAACGGGAACTTTATACTTTTCATCCGCCCACGCACCCAAATCCAAAATGCTACAGCGTTCACTGCAGAATGGACGAAACTGGTTACTGGGATCGAGAGCGATTGGTTTTTTGCAGGTCGGGCAGCACGCGGTCATATTTTGATTCCTACGTTTTCAGCACGGTGACTGTCAACTTCGGCGGCAAAAAATCTCATGCGCGCGCTTAGATCTAGGGGCCTCTCGTAAATATCCGGCGTGCGCGATAAAAGCTTCCGCTGTAGTATCCGGTGGCGGGTGCGACATAGGCGTCGGGCAATGACGAGCCTGGTCCGAAAAGGTTGGAGCCGCCGATATCATCTGAGTCCGAAAAGATTTGTCCCGTGGCGAATTGACTGCCCAAATAGGCGACTTGCACATTTAAGATTCGGCCTCCGGCAATACTATATGGACTCCCATAATGGTTTGGCGCATCAACGAATTGCGCGGTGATTTGAATCATCGCCAAGTTCGGATTTTGAGAGGGCATTCCGTACTTTGGGCCATATAAGGGTTCATAGGAATTGCCGGTGTAACGCATGACGAATGCTCGCGCTCCCGCAGCACTCATGGAAGTCCACGCATACTGGCGAAAGGGCTGTCCGCCCGCGGGAGTGATTTCAAAAACCATTTGTCCCGGGAGGCGACCGCGGGAACTGGAAGTGGAAATCGACAATTTAAAGTCAGAACCACTGGAATAACCCAAACCATTTTGCCCTAAGAATTGCTGGTAGTGCGGCATCAGTGACGGGGGCACATACAAATGTCCACTCCATTGACCTTCGCCAATGTAGCCAGGGGCATTGGAAACGGCGGCGTAAGCTCCATTCGGATTGGGATCTTCGCCGCTACCTCCGCCACCACCACCACCACTACATGCGGTGAGAGCGAACGCGAGTGCCATAACACTGAACAGCTGCAACATTAGTTTCATATACAATTCTCCATGTTCAAACCAAAGACGCGCTTTGGGCCATTGCCATGGAGATCACTATTCGTGCCAGCGTCAGCTCCGGTTAGTTTTGAGCTGGAATACGGTAGTGACAAAATCTGTCACCACAGGTGAGGATTTTGAGCTGAAAAACGGCTCGACTAGATGCTAATGCTGAGTCCGGCCAAAACCAAAACCCCTTGGTTCCGATAGGTCCCAACCGTGGATTGGAGGGCATCCATAAAGCCACGGTTATAGGTCGCCTCAACCAAGAAATCAGTTTTCGAAGTGAATACGAATCTTCCGCCTAATCCCACTGAACCCAAAACATCCACTGGATTGGCTGCGGCGGATTTGCTGGAGCCGATCGCGAAGGCGCTGAGCACGCCAAACTTAGCGTACCAAGATTGGGTGCGCTGAGTGACTAGGCGCAATTTCGCCATCAACGGAATTGCTAAATAGGTGTTGTTTACTCGTGCGTCGCTGCCATTAGTGAGGGTGGCGCTACCGCCGGCTTGAACCAATAAAAGGCCGGTTTCAAGCTTACGCGCGGCCTGGCCGAATTCGACGGTCGCTCCGCCCGTGAATTTTTGGTGGCCGCCGCCCTTTTCTCCACTATAGGAGAAATCCGAGACACCCAGAATCGGATTTAAACGCATGCCTAAGTCGCTGAGTCGGGTAGGGCCGGCGTCGTCGAACAATTTGGTGCGCAAGGAAGCATCGTCTTGTGCCCAAGATTTTTGTACAGCTGTCAATAGAGTGAACAAAGTGAGAGTCAGGGCTATTAGGGTTTTCATATATTTAGCTCCAGTTCTAAGGCCATTCTGTTCTTCTCCACTGAGTATTGCAAAGCAAAGACCAGCCTATGCCGTTTTCGGCAGCCGCCTCATCAACACCCCTCCAGCCACCACCAAAATCAAACTGAGCCAGGTGCTCAAACTCAAACCGGCGATGGGGGCGCCGCGCGGATCATCACGAAAATATTCCATTACGATGCGACTCGTCCCATGCAGGATCAGCCAAGTGGAAAAAATCAGGCCCGATGCTCGCGGCCGCCTTTCACGCAGGAGCAGCCACGCCAAAATCATCAATTCCAAAAACGTGGCATAGAGCTGCGTGGGATGACGGCGTTCACCGGCTAGCATCACTGCCCACGGCAAATCGCACTGGCGGCCAAAGCAACAGCCATTGAAAAAACACGCCACTCGCCCCAAAGCATAGGTTAAGGAAAGGGGAATGATGCCAAGATCGAGCCACAGCAAGAGCGGCTCGCGCCGGCGCTCGCAAAATACCACAACAGCCGCGAGTCCCAGCAGCAGCCCGCCTAAAAAAACAAAGCCACCGTACCAAACCTGAACCAGCCGCCACGGATTGGCGCGATAAAACTCGGGCTCTTCGTAAAGCACATGCAACAGACGCGCCCCTACAAAACCGCTGACTAAACAAAGCAGGGCAATATCGATGGCTGTAACATAATTCATATCCTTGGCGCGCGCCCGGCGAACGAACCACAACACGCCAAGAGTGGAGGCCAAACTGATAGTAAGGAAATAAGTCGAGACACTCAAAGGTCCAAAGCTCAAAATCGGAAGCATGGATGTTAGGCCCTACGCTCAGCGACGGTATCTCGCTGTGCTCGCTTCATCGCGCGATCGCGAATGGTCATCAGTAACAACAGCACGCACACGCCCGAAACAATGGCCGAGTCGGCAACATTAAAGGCGGGATAGGTCCACACTTCCTTGTAATGAATATCCAAGAAATCGATCACAAAGCCAAAACGCAGGCGATCTATATAATTGCCCCACGCGCCGCCGAAAATGAGCGAGAGCGAAAACACTTGCCAGCGATCGGTGTTTTCAACATTGCGTAACATAAGGACTATGATCACCATCGCGATCGGTGGCATCATCAGAAAAAACAAGTGGCGAAACATTTCGCCCATCTCACGGAAAATACCGAATGCGGCACCGGTGTTGCGCACATAGGTGATATGGAAAATATCGCGAATCACCGGCACCGATTCGCCCAGGCCGAAGTTGGCATGTATGTAAAGTTTGGTGAGTTGATCGAGCGCCAACACCGCGCAGGCTACAGTGGCCAGAACCAAAAACTTCCTTTCTAACTTCACGTTAACGCCTCTACACACTTCGGACAGATTCCCGGGAATCGAGAGTCCTTGCCGGTGTTCTCATCAAAGTGCCAGCAGCGCTCACATTTTACGCCGTTCGCTTTGCGCGCGGTGATCTTGAGTTCCGCGCCTTCCGCGATTTCGAATTGCGACACTATCAGGAATTCTCGCAGGTGAGGGGCGTAAACT
>JANXMF010000185.1 GCA_025354795.1 Pseudobdellovibrionaceae bacterium | reverse complement strand
ATGGGATTGTCGTTGGGTATGAAGGTCGATGGTTGGCCCCCTCCGGGATGGGACCCTAACAATCCGATTAAACCACAAGTAGCGGCTGCGGCAGCTACGGCAACGGCTGGTGCCCCGGCAAATCGCGGCAACGGCACGCCTCAGTAGTTGGAGTAAGATATGAGACATAAGTCAAAACGCCATAATTTTCATCGTCGCCCGGGGCCGCGTGTAGCTCTGATTCGCGGTTACGTTTATTCTTTAGTGGAATTCGGCCGTATTAAGACTACGGTGGTTCGCGCTAAGGAAGTGCGCCGTCATGTGGAGCGCGCGATCACGTTGGCGAAAAAGGGAACTTTGCATTCCCGCCGTTTGCTGATGTCACGTTTTCCCAATGAAAAAGTGGTGAGCATTCTCGCCGACGATTTGCAGAAGCGTTTTGCCACTCGACCGGGTGGATACACGCGCATTGTGAAATTGGGCGCGCGTGCGGGAGATCAATCCGACGTGGCGTTTTTAGAATTTGTAGATTTTGTTGCGAAGGCCTCGGCTGGTGAAGAGACCGTAAAAGGTGACAAGGTGGATGCAGGTGCACGCGCGAAACTAAAAGCCGTTGGACGAGCGAAATTGCGCAAGAATGTACGTAAAATTAAGAATGCCTCGCGCCGGGATGCCCGCTTATAAGGGAACGCCCCTATGCTCAGACTTAAGGGGTTTATCGGTGTCGTGATAACGGCCACTATTCTGGCTGTTCCACTTTATTATTACTGGGAGTTCTTAACTCGGGGAATGCGTCCTTCGGGTTCGACCCTGAGACTTAATCAACTTGAAAAAGAAGGCGTTCCGGACTTCACGCTGCCGGATCTAGCGGGGCAGCCGGTGTCATTGCATCAATTTGCGGGACGCCCGGTGCTGGTGAATCTGTGGGCGTCGTGGTGTTCACCTTGTGTGAAGGAGTTTCCATCGCTCAAGCACTTGGTTGAGCATTTTTCTGGCAAGCTGGTGGTGCTCGCGGTGTCTCATGATCATAGCCGTGACGATCTCGATAGTTTTATACGCACCTTTGGTAAGGTGCCGAAGGACTTTGTGATTGTGTGGGATAAGGACCGCAAAACCAGTGAGCTTTTCGGGACGGATCAGTTGCCTGAAACCTATATTCTCACTCGCGAGCACAGGCTGGTGCGCAAGGTCGCGGGGGAGCAGCTCTGGGATCAGCCCACAGCGCTGCAGTTTTTTACCGATATTTTGGGAATCTAGATTTCATCATCGGGAAGGGGATCAACCTCGTTGGGAGAGTAGTCCATATAGGGACGGGAATCTCGGGTCCGTTTGAAGACCACGTCTTCACGTAAGCCCATTGCTGTTGCAAAGCCCACCTGTTGATTAACTATGGTTTTGTCGGTGCTGACCTCTGCGGTTGAAACGGGCGTGGTAGCCTTTTCAAGTGCTAATCCATTCGACCCAATTAACGCCAATGCGATCAAAGAGCTATAGAAACGCATAGGGACTCCTTTGTTCTGGACTATGTTCAAGATATTGCAAAGTGTGGGCCCGGCGGAACGTGAGGATATGAGAGGGTTTTGTATATTTTTTTGACAGGTGTCAACCTGGCGAGGCACTACGTTTCAATCTGAGCCCTTGAGCCTTTCAATCTGAGCCTATCAGGCACTAAGGCTAACCGCCCAGATTGAACTTTTTGAGCAGTTTTTTGCCCTCTTCTTCGAGCTTCTTCTGCTGCCCGCCGCCGCTCTTTCCGGCTGAAACCTGTTTTTCGGTGTCTTTGATGGCCTTGTCGACTTCGGATTTTTTACCGTCGAGGCCTTTGGTGGTATCGCCGGTGAGTTTATCCATTTCAGCTTTTAACTTATCGCGATTGGCGCCGATCTTTTCGTCGACCAATTTTTTTAACTGGGCCTTGGCGGCGTCGATTTTGACTTGCAGCTGTTTTTGAAATCCTTTGGAGAGTTCATCGCCCAGGTTAGAATTGATGTGGATGTCGAGGTTATGAAGTGAGCCTTTGATGTCGGCATTGACGTTAACGAGGGGGATGCCCTTGAGCACGCCGTCGATGATTTCTTTTACCACATTATTTTTGGCCTCGAGGTTGTACTTAATCTCGTTGAAAGTGTTGTGCATAGCCAAAGTGATCTCAGAGTTGACGAATGTCCCAGTGACTTCGCTGCTGCCGTTGGCGCCCGTCATAGCGAGGGTGACGTCGGGGCTGTCGGAAAGTTTGGTTTCAGTAACAGGAAAATGCGCCACTTTCATCAGTAGACTTTCTTTGGCCACATCGGTGGTGTGGTCCAAGGTAATCTTGGCGTCGACCCCGCGGATGTTTTGATTAGGAAAATCGCCTTGTGCAATTAACAGAGTGGGGCGGCCCAGGTAGGTGGGATCGCTGATGAGATCTTTGATTTCGCCCTTGATATTGCCGCTAAAGGAACTTTGATTGGCTTTGGAGCTGATGGCGGCATGCTTTAGCCAGAACAGTGGATAGCCGGCAGTAATTGGGAAGCGGTAGCTCTTGCCCTGGCCGCGCTTGGGGGGAATGACCAGTTCGGCTTTTTCGGCTTGCTTTTGGGCTTCCGTTTTTTTTGCTGGCATGTATTTACGCCCGAGTTCGACGTACTTGGCGAGGCTGCCCAGTTTTTTCTCGATCATGCTCATGAACAGCTGTTGGGAGAATTCTTTGGCATCGATATTGGGGAGCTTCAGGCGGGTCTGTAAATCCCGGACATCCTCTTGAATCATTTTTTCAAGATCTTTGTAAGCCTGGGAATAGGTCGCGATGTCAGTCTTCAAATCCTTTTGGGTTTGATCAATCAGTTTTACTTTTTCATTGGCTTCATTGAGGATTTTCTGCGCTTCTTGCACGCTTTTGGCGAGTTCTACCGGATTATTGATATTGAATTTTAGCGCCTTGGTTCGGTCGGAGTAGGCTTGGAGTTCCTTGCCTTGGGGAAGAGCTTTTAGGCGCTGGTCCCATTTGGCTTTTTTTGCATCCAGGTCTTTTTGCAGTTCCTTAATTTTGGCATCAGATTTGAGCTGGTCTTGGAGGTTGGCGAGTTGGGTTTTGGGATCGGCTCCACCCAGGATGCCGGCGAGGTCGCCTAGGAAGTTACCATTGTATTTTTTCTGCGCTTGCTCCGCGACCTGCTGCTGAACTTTATCGAGGACTGAAGGGGCGTTGCTCGGCGGGGGCGGCGGCAAGACGTAACCCCTGTGTTTGCGCGGGGCGAGGGCCTGAATGTCCAAGATCGAGGCTTCGTCGATTGCAATCTTTGCGCGCAGAAGGGCGTCCCATAGGACGCCGAATTTGACCGCGCCGATCTGGATCATGTTGCGCTCGGGGTGCTCTTTGTCGGTGACCTCGATGTCGTTGATCTCCAGACTGCCATGCAGGAAGCTGGTGTGTACACGGCCAATGTCGACCTCCGCGCCGACGATATGGGTGCCGGCGTACTCAAGGCCACTGCGCACGTTGGCGTCGAAAAACAACGTGAAGTAAACATAGAGTAAAACGCAGAGAATGATAACGGGTACCACGGCTCCGGTGCGAATTGGGCCCTTGCGTTTGGGTTTTTTATTCGAAGAGTTTGTCATAGCTATAATACCAATTGTAGAGGGAAGTCGCTTTCACGGCCTTCCAAAATTTAGTTTCTTTGAAGCGGGCCACGATAATCTCGCGGTACTTCAGGATCACGTATAAACTGGCAATATAGACTACCGGGCTCAGCAAGATCGTAAGGACCGCGGACCCCATTACTATAGAATTGTTGAAGCGGGTGAGCGGGACCAGCGGCAGGTTGTACGCGCTTGTGAATAGGCCTTGCAGCGATTCGGTTTCGAGCACCATACCGCCGATCGAATGAAACACGGGATCCAAAAGCCAGGCGACAAAGGCGAAAAAAAACGCGGTCACGAAAGCCGCACCCATTTGGATGCGAAACATAAATAGACACAGGAACACAAACAGGCTCTGCAGGCTCAGCATCGGCGTCATGCCGAGGATGAAGCCGCAGGCCACGCCAGCGGCAAGAGAATGTTGGCCAGTTTCGGAATTGAGCAGTTTTAGAAACGCGAATATTTGCTTCAGAATCAACGTCATCGTTTACCCTTTAGTAAAAAAACCGCGCACGGTTTGGATAACGTAGTCTTGTTGCTCTTCAGTCATATCGGGATAGAGCGGCAGACTGATAACCACATCCGCTAGCTTGCGGCTGGTTTCGATATTCATAATGCGGCCGAGTTCTTGGTAGGCCGGCTGGTCCGGCATCGTGCGCGGATAATGGACGGCGGTTGGGACGCCCTGGGCTTGGAGATGCTTTTGAAAGGCGTCGCGATTTTGTACCTGCAAGGTGTATTGGGCCCAGCTGCTGGTGCGCTCGGGTGCTAAGCGAGGAATTACAGGTGGTAATCCACTGAAGGCGTTGTTGTAACGGAGGGCAAGTCGGGTGCGCTGTTCTAGTTCCCAGGGAAAGCGATCTAATTTGGGGATTAATATTGCACACTGCATGGTGTCGAGCCGACCGTTGATGCCGATGCGGGTGTGAAAATAGCGCTTTTTCTGACCGTGGGTGCGGATTTCGCGCATGGTTTCCGCAAGCGTGTCGTCATCGGTAAAGGCGGCTCCGCCGTCGCCATAACAGCCCAGCGGTTTGGCGGGGAAAAATGAAGTGACGCCGATCACACTCAGGGCACCGCTGCATCTACCTTTATAGCGCGCGCCAAAGCTTTGCGCTGCGTCTTCTAGGACAAAGATATTATGCTTTTTAGCGAAGGCGTTAATTTCATCCATGTCGGCGGGTTGACCATAGAGCGAGACCGGTTGGATGGCTTTGGTTTTTGCGGAGAGTGCTTTTTCTAGGGCACGCACGTCGAGATTGTAGGTGTTCGGGTCAACATCCACATAGACGGGAGTGGCGCCGACTAAAACCACAGTTTCCGCGGTGGCGATAAAAGACAGTGCAGGGACGATGACTTCATCGCCGGGACCTACACCCAAGGCCATCATCGCTAGAATTGCGGCATCGGTGCCGCTCGAACAGGTGAGCGCATGCTTGGCGCCCGAAAATCGCGCCAAGTGTTTTTCAACCTCGTCGACTTCTGGACCCATGATAAAGAGTCCGTGCTCCAGTACTTTTTGGATTTGGTCTTGGATGGGTTTGTGCAGAGCTTGGTATTGCGCTTTGAGGTCAATAAATGGGATAGTCTTCACTTGAGTGCCTTTTTTAGATTAGATCATTTTTAACTTTTGCTTTTGCTAAAGTCATCTTTAACTAGGAGTGTCTGGCGATGATTCCCGTGATTTTGTCTGGTGGAAGCGGAACTCGGTTGTGGCCGGTCTCGCGCGCGTCCTATCCCAAACAGTTTTGCGAATTTTACGATCGCTCATTTCTCGACAACACTATTCAGCGGCTAAAGGGGCTCGGCGAAGTTCATATTCTGACGACCCAAGCCATGGATTCGCTTTCGCAGCGGGCGGTGACGCGCCATGGTTTGGCGCACAATAATGTGATTTTGGAACCTATGGGCAAGAACACCGCTCCGGCCATCGCTTTGCTCTGCCATATTTTAAATTTGCGCGGCCAAGGAAAAGAAATTGTTGGCGTGTTTCCAGCGGATCATTTAGTGGCGGAGGATGCGGTATTTACGGATGCGGTGAAGCTTGCAGAGCAAGTGGCTGCGCACGGATTTGTGACGACATTGGGCGTGCAGCCGCACGGGCCGGCGACCGGCTATGGTTATATTGAAGTGACCGATGAAGCGCTGGGGGCGTCGGGAAACCTCAAAGCTTTTCAAGTGAAGGGTTTTCGTGAAAAACCAAATTTGCAAATGGCAAAACAGTATGTGGCGTCAGGGCATCATTTTTGGAACGCGGGGATGTTCGTGTTTGGTGTCGGGCAAATGATTGAGCATTTTCGCGAGTTCCAACCCGCGTTGTGGGATAAGATCACACAGATTGACGGAGAAATGAAAAACGCCCGCTACAATTATGCCTTGGTGGAGAGTATCAGCCTCGACTATGCGATTATGGAAAAGTTGCGGCAACAGTCCTGCGTGCCGTGCGATATGGGCTGGAGTGATGTGGGTTCGTGGGACGAAATGGCTCGCATCGCAGAGGAATCCAACGAGATGCATTCGCGCTCGCTGGCGCAAGTTTTTAATCAGGACTCTGAGAATAACTATGTATTTAGTGTCCAAAGCAAAGTGGTGGGTCTGGTAGATGTTACGGACCTGATTGTCGTAGATACGCCCGATGCGCTACTGTTGGCCAATAAAGGATCCTCGCAAAAAGTGAAGGAGCTCGTCGACGCCATGAAGGAGGCCGGACTTCCCGAAGCGACCGCGCATCCGTTTGAAACCCGACCTTGGGGTGGCTTTGAAGTTTTGGCCGACGAGGATTTTTTTAAGACCAAGAAGATCACAATTGATCCAGGGGCCCAGCTTTCTTACCAGAGTCATAAGAAACGGGCCGAACACTGGGTAGTGGTGTCCGGCCAAGGCGAAGTCACCCTCAACGAAAAGAAGATCGCCTTGCTGCCCAATCAGTCGATCGATATTCCCATGGGCGCTAAACATCGCATTCGCAATCCCGGCAAGGATCCATTGATCTTTGTCGAAGTGCAGACTGGATCTTACTTTGGTGAGGACGATATTGTGCGCTATTTAGATGACTACAACCGCATCCAGACCTAGCATTAAATCATGCTGGATTTGGATCGAATGGCGCAAAAGTGCGCGACTGCAGCGAAGGAACCTGAAGCTCAATGGCGTCAGGTGTTATGGAGCCCCGCCTTTCAATTGATTACCAGGAATATGTGCGATGGTGAAGTGGTAACGTCCGTCGAGGCGTGTCCGTCGTTGGTGCAGTTGCGCGGGTTGGTGGCCCTGCTCGAAAGGAATGCCGACACACCCTATTCGTTCATGGAGCAACAGGCGGGCCTGGCCAAGCTCGAACTGCACGCCTGGATTGCAACCTTAAAATGAACTCTCTTTTAGATTCTGCCCATAGTGTGATTGAGACTCTGCAAACCTGGAATGTGTTAACGGCCTCGACCAATTCGCTGATGTTGTTTTTGGCGTTTTTTGTGTTTCGCTGGATCTCAATTCTGGCGATCCGCCGTTGGAATGCGCCGACACCTGAAGAAAAGCGCCGCTGGATTGTGCAAGTTAAGAATTTGTCGCTCATCGTATTGGCGGCGGGGCTGTTTGCGATTTGGGCTTCGGAGTTGCGCGCGTTTGCGATTTCGATGGTGGCGGTGGCTGCGGCTGTGGCGATCTCCACCAAAGAGGTGATTCAGTGTTTTCTGGGCGGCTTTTATAAAGCCAGCGCTCGGCCCTTTGAGCTCGGGGATCGCATTGAAGTGAATGGACTACGTGGTGAGGTCATTGATCACAATTTTTTTGCCACGACTTTGCTGGAGATCGGGCCGATGCGCGAGAACCAACAAATGTCGGGCCGGCAAATCGTACTGCCGAACAGTATGATCTTGAGCTATCCGATTTTTAATCAGTCATTGCAGCAGCTCTATGTCTTACAGACGATTCGTCTAACTGTTTATCCCGGTGAAGATTGGCAGGCGTTGGAAAAAACTATGCTGAGTGCGGCCAACTCTGAATGTGCATCTTTTCTGGAGCCTGCGCGGCGTTCGATGGCACGGCTTGGGCAGCGTGAGGGGCTCGATCTGCCGCGGGTTGAGCCGCGGGTGACGTTTCAATATAGTGAAGACGGGAAATTGCACGCGACGCTGCGGTTCCCGACCCCGCTCGACCGAGTGTCGCGCACTGAGCAGGCGATCCTTCGGCCGATTATCGCTACGCGTGGGCCTGTTTTTTAATTTTATTGGATAAATCTTTCGTGGGCAGAGTTGAGTCGTGGATATAGAGAGGTTGGAAGTTGGTCTGTACGGTATGCGAATATTTGTCTAATTGCTAAATCTGGGTTCGCTGGATAACCGACCCCACGCAGCCCGAAATAATCGCGGATACATAGGTCTGCCGGTGGCCGAAAT
>JANXMF010000176.1 GCA_025354795.1 Pseudobdellovibrionaceae bacterium | reverse complement strand
CGACGAGATCGCAATCACGACACGATCAAAAGTGGAAAGTGGCGGGGCTCCGTGACGTTTGCGCCGCACCGACAAAAGCTGTTGCCTTAAAATGAGATGCTCGGCAATTAAGGCCCTCGCGCCACCAGGTCGACTGAACTTTGCGAGAAGCCGGATGAGGTCCAAAAATAGCGCAAAAACTGATCCCATAACACAGCTTCGGCCGTTTTCGCGGAATCTTCAAGTCTACGAAATGACGATTTATTTTGCTATACTACGAATTTGAATATGCACAGGCAAAGAATGGTTGCTTGACCGACGTTTGTCGCGAAAACTCGGTACTCACGAGTTCAATAGGAGATCCCACTTGGCGATTACGGCTCACTCAAGTTTACGCATTGAGTTATTCGGATTTAGATGTGCTTCCCGAGGGGGCCGAACTGGACGATTTTCCACCCGTGGGTTATTGAATTCGATTCGCGAGACAGAAGGACTGAATCGGTATGGTGAATAGCATGACAGAGACCAATGGTTATAGCAAGAAACATGTGAGGAACGCCAAGAAGCGCGTTCAATGCAAGCTGGATTGGATAACCTCGGCGTGTCAATGATGCCCGCGATTGCACTCTCTCCAAACGGTCGCCTCTTCATCGATGGGGATGACCTCGACGTACGCGGAGATTTAAGAAGGGCCTTTTCAAGTAGCTCTGCGACGGGCCTTTTATATCTTGATTTGGCCTCCGACGCTCTTACTGAAGAGCCCACATTTGCATATTGGAAAGACTTTGCGCGGCTTTACCTTTCACTCTTTGCGGCCACGGCGAATCTCGACAAACGCGATTTAAAAAATGACCCTGTAAATATTGATTTGCCTCCGGACGATCTCGACCGATTTCGTATAATGGCGCCACCGATGAAAGGCGTCGAATATGTGAGGGAAGAATCGCTGACCCAGTTGTGGGATGAAATTGGGGCCGCACTTCAGTCTGATATCTTGAGCTCAGGTAAAAGCACGCCTGAGTATTTTGAGAATCGGCACTCCTCCCTCAATCTACTTGGCCGCGTTTGTTTCCATCTTGCAGAAAATAAAAATTCACCCGAGACGCCATTTGCATTCCTTGCCACTTATGCCCATCAAGTATCAAAGGATGGAAATACGCAACATGTGCCCCTCAATCGTGCATTGGATGAGTATTCAGATTCCAAGAGTAAAAGCATTTTCCTGCGGCTTCTTTTGCCCGTTCAGAAGGCATCCAAGGGAAGTGTGTTCGTCAATGAGTTGGTAAAATCGGGCGATATCTATCAAACTCTGGCCTGGACACCGAAGGAAGCTCACAGCTTTTTAAAAGACATCCCTATTTTCGAAGAGGCCGGGATAGCTGTTCGGGTTCCAAATTGGTGGAAGCCAAAACATTCGAATCGTCCGCACGTCTCAATAAAGCTTGGAGAGAAAACGCCGAGCAGAATGGGCCTGGACGCGCTCATAGATTTTAACATGTCCGTTGTACTTGGCGAACAAGAGCTGAACAAAAAAGAAATCCAGGATTTGCTCAGAGCCAGCGAAAATCTAGTGTTCTTCAAGGGGCAGTGGGTTGAAGTCGATAAGGAGAAGTTGGGCGATATACTTGCAAAGTGGAAGACGGCCGCACAATCGGTTGGTGACGGATTAAGCTTTGGCGAGGCGATGCGACTCCTGTCCGGCGTTGATAGGGGAGTCGGCGAGCTACCCTCCGAAAGTGAGCAATCATTTACTCGAGTCATCCCGGGAAAGTGGCTGACAGAAATTTTAGATGACATTCGAAGTCCCGAAACAGACCGCAAAGCCGATCAAATTTTGAAGTCCAATTTACACGCGGAACTTCGCCCTTATCAAAAACACGGCGTTGCCTGGCTTTATCGCCTGAATCAGATGCGCCTTGGTGGAATTCTTGCCGACGACATGGGGCTTGGAAAAACCATTCAGGTGCTTTCACTATTGCTCTTGAAGCGCCATTTGACCGGCGGAGATTTCAAAAGTTTGCTTGTTGTACCGGCTTCGCTCATTGGTAATTGGAAGGCAGAACTCAGCCGATTTGCGCCATCTCTCACGTTTTGGATCGCGCACCCGTCGGGTGATGGGTATGGCCAACCAGAACAGAGTTCCTTCGATATCGCGATTACAACCTATGGGTCAGTTGCAAAAATCGCGTGGGCGTTCGACATGGCTTGGGGCATTGTTATTGCCGACGAAGCCCAGGCAATCAAGAATCCAGTAGCTAAGCAAACAAAAGCAGTCAAAGCAATCAAAGCGCAACACCGGCTCGCGTTGACGGGGACCCCAGTCGAGAATCGGTTGTCTGATCTGTGGTCACTATTTGATTTTGTCTCACCAGGACTTTTGGGATCATCCAAGCAATTCGAATCCTTCATGAAGAGAAAGGGGAAGGATGGCGATAGTCCCTTTGCTCCGATCCGTAAATTGGTTGGGCCTTATATTTTACGCAGGCTAAAGACTGACAAGAGTGTGATACAAGACCTGCCTGAAAAGACAGAATTGAAATCCTATTGCCAACTCTCCAAAGGTCAGGCCGCACTTTACCAAAAATCCGTTGAGTCCCTCGCCCGTGATATTGAGCAAATTGAAGGCATCAAACGGCGCGGCGTGATTCTTTCCTACCTGATGCGGTTTAAACAGATCTGCAATCACCCATCCCAGTTAGTAAAGGATGGGCGTTTTCAAGAGGTCGATAGCGGGAAATTTCAACGCCTCAGAGAAATCTGCGAAGTCATAGCGGACAAGCAGGAAAAAGTTCTCATCTTCACTCAGTTCAAGGAAATGACCGAGCCACTCAATAATTTTCTGCTGGGCATATTTGGCAAAAGCGGTCTTGTTCTTCATGGTGATACCGCAATAAAAAAGCGCACTGAAATGGTAGAAAAATTCCAGCATGAGGACGGTCCTCCCTATTTTGTCTTGTCGCTTAAGGCCGGTGGTACTGGATTAAATCTCACAGCAGCTTCGCACGTGATCCACTTTGACCGCTGGTGGAATCCGGCTATTGAAAATCAGGCCACCGACCGCGCATTTCGAATTGGCCAAAGGAGGAACGTGCTAGTGCACAAGTTTATTTGCAAAGGAACGCTTGAGGAGAAGATCGACGCGCTCATCGAATCGAAGCGCTCCATGTCGAAAGAACTTCTTGAGGACGGCGACGCGACATTGTTGACGGAACTCGGTAACGAGGAATTGCTAAAAATTGTCGCACTTGATATTAACTCGGCGGTCATGGATTCTTAAAGGGAGGGAAAGCATGTACGGCGGCTATGGATTTAGACCCTATGTGTCGGTAGCGGAACGGCGGAGGAAAGCCGAAAAAACCGCGGCGAAGATGGCGAAAAAGGGTGAAAAGGTGTCGCCGGTCAGAATCGACGGCCGCACCATCGCTAAGACATTCTGGGGTAAGGCCTGGTGCGATCATCTTGAATCCTTCAGTGATTACGAAAATCGCTTACCCCGAGGCCGCACCTATGTGCGAAATGGTTCCGTTATTCATTTAAGTATTGATAAGGGCAAGGTTGAGGCGCTTGTCCAAGGCTCGTCTCTCTACAAAGTCAAAATTGATATTAAGTGTGTCGAAAGCAAGAAATGGCGCCAAGTCTTGGATAGCTGTTCTGGCGAGATTGATTCCGTCATAGAACTGCTCCAGGGCAAGTTGTCGTCTGGAGTGATGAAGAAGATCACTGATAAACAAAATGGCCTGTTCCCGCGGCCCAAGGAGATCTACTTGGGCTGCTCCTGCCCTGATTGGGCCGAGATGTGTAAGCACGTGGCAGCGGCCCTCTATGGCGTTGGCGCAAGGCTTGATGAGGAGCCGGAACTATTATTCAAACTCCGCCACGTTGACCATCTCGACCTGATTAATAAGGCAAATCTAAAAACGCCAACAAAACGAAGTGGCAACGCGCAGACTATTGAGGGTCAGAATCTATCAACACTCTTTGGCATTGAGATTGAGGCTGGAGCTCTAGCGGATAGCGCATTGAGCTCCAAAAAATCACGACCCGTCGCCAAGAAAAAAACTCGCAAGACGTTGAAAACAAAATCAGTAAAACAGAATCGGCAGGCGCGGACGCATTAAGTTTTTTAATTTGGGAGACAAATGTAAATGGGCGAGATCGAACGACTCAGAATTACAAAATCCCAGTATCGCCTCTTGAATCAGATTCGTGGATTGCATGAGGATGCTTTTCATATGGTGGTTTGCGCGGCGGAAGTTCCAAGCGGACACGTTCTCAGGGATAAATCTTTATTCGCGTAACATGCTGAAATTTTAAGATTTGAAAAAAAGACTGGACAAACGCAACTTTGTTTTTTAAGTTATGCTTGTGGAAGTCTACTTTAAGAAAACCAATATTTTAGCTGTGCGTCCGATCA
>JANXMF010000135.1 GCA_025354795.1 Pseudobdellovibrionaceae bacterium | reverse complement strand
ATTCGCAACGGCATCATGCAGTGGTACTTTGTTTTTGCCGCGGAGGTGCCTCAAGTTGGCGCCGAATTCTTTTTAAAAAACTGGGGGCTCTTACTATGCATCACCGGCATCGTCGGAGGTTTCAGCGGCGGCCTGATCTCTGACCACTACTTCCAATCCCGCCGCGCACCTCCAGTCGTCTTGTTTAACGGTTTTATGCTCGTCCTCGCCTTGATCATGGCGGCTGTGCTTTTCATCTCACCGATCACCATCGGACTCTGCGCGATCTTTATCACCTCCGCAGGTATCGGCATCCACTCGCTCATGTCCGGAACCGCCGCCGCCGACTTTGGAGGACGCAAAGCCTCCGCCACCGCAAGCGGAATCGTCGATGGCTTCGTATACCTAGGCACCGGTCTCCAATCCATCTGTCTCGGCTATCTCACCACCCATAACTGGCAGTTTTGGCCGATTTTTCTCATCCCATTTAGCCTAATGGGATTTTTCCTCGCTCTACGAATTTGGACGGAACTGCCCGACGCCACCAGAAAATACTTCGCCAACCAAAAACCCAAAGGAAAAAAATCGGTCGCGCTGCAAAGTCTGGTTTAGAGTTGGTTGAGCAATTGTTTATGGTCAACCTTACCGCTACTGTTGTAGGGCAGGCTCTCCACCAAACGAAAAATACCCGGAATCATAAAGGCCGGTAGCGCCTCCACAAGGTAGCGCTGAATCTGGGCTAAAGCGTCCTCACACACCGAACCCAGCTTAATAAAGCTTACAATCTTCTTAACCTCACCATCCCGTTTCAGCGCCAGCGTCACCGACTGCTCAACCAACTTATGCTCCATAATCTTCGCATCGATTTCATCCAGCTCAATGCGAAAACCATGAAGCTTAATTTGCCGGTCCGTCCGCCCAGTAAAAAACAGCATCCCATCTTCAAACCATCCATGATCACCAGTCCGATACACCCCATTTCTAAATTTCTCAGCAGTCAACTCCGGACGTGCAAAGTACCCAGCCGCGACATTCGGCCCCTCTATCAATAGCTCGCCGGCTTCATCAATGTGTATTGTCGTACCCGGTTTCACCACTCCCACCGGAAGCGACGAATATTTCTCTAGAATCTGCTCCGTAATCACCACATGAGTGGTAAAGACCGTGGCCTCAGTCGGTCCATAAGTATTGCGAATTCGACCGTGTGGGAAGCGCTCCTGCACCCTCTTCACCAAAGTCGGATAAAGTGTTTCTCCACATAAATAAAAATCATTTAAATGCGAGAACTCAGCACTGTTAAAGTCGCGATTCATAGCCAGCAAGGCCAACGTCGACGGCGTCGAGGTCCAAACGCTCGGACGCAACGGCGCTAACCGCTGCCGCAAAAATTCCGCCGACTTAAATTCATCGGCAGGAAAAAGTAAAAGCGTACCGCCCACGTGCAAGCTCATCAAAAAATCAAACACCGACAGATCAAAGGTAAACGCCGACGGATTCACAAAAACATCATCGCGTGAAAACGCAAACGGACTCCCACTCAACCATCTGACATAGTCGGCGATATTGCCGCGAGTGACCTGAACGCCCTTCGGCTCCCCCGTACTGCCCGAAGTGAAAACCACATACACGATGGGATCGCGCAACACCTCCACACTGCGAAAGGCGGGAGCGCGCTGTCTCACCACTTTTCCCGCGTGAATGCAAATCGAAAAATCATCCGACAGCTCACCAATAAGCACGTCGGTCCCTAGAATTTTCCGAATCGCATTCAGGCGTAACAACGGAAGGCTCTTATCCACCGGAACGTAAGGCAACTCCATAGTCGCACAAGCCAACATGGCAACAACCATATCAATGCCTTTTACGCCACGAACAACTACCGGCAACCCTCGCGGAAGGCCCAGGCCCCGCAACTGCTCAGCCATGATTTGGACCCGCTCCTCGAGCTCATTCCAATTCAGGCTGCGGTCAACGTCGACCAGAGCCGTGCGCGCGCCGTCAGAATATTGAAACGACCATTTTATAAAGTCAAAACCACTCACCGCCATCTCCCACTGAACACATAAAGCGCAAAACAAGCACAATTCACGGTCACAAATATCGCCGCCACACGCATGAGCGCGCTGGCCCACGGAGGTCGCCTCTTTCTCCAAAATAAATAGCTATTGTATACAACGCTGTAAACTCCGAATAACACCCCGCTAAAAACAAAATGCAGCTTCAGTCCATTCCAACAACCCATCAAAAGAAAAGTCAAAAAAAGTGCCACGTTCTGGCGCAAAAGCGGACAAGCTGCAAACAGCGAAAAACCATGAAAGGACTTATATATGGGTGTAAAAAAGAAATCCTTCAACCATGCTCCCAGAGTGATGTGAAATCGGCGCCAAAAATCCGCCGAATTTTGCGACAAAAAAGGCTTATCAAAATTATCCGGCACGACAATCCCGAGCATCAAGGCACAACCAATCGCCATCGCCGAATAGCCTGCGAAGTCAAAATAAAGAAAAAGCGGGTAGCCATACAATTCGCCAAGCCAACCCCGTCCAAGAACAAATTTTTGCACAGCCTCGGCAAAAACAAATTTCATACAAGCGCCGGTCAACAACAGCTTATAACCTGCCTCAATTTTTCCCGCCAAGATACTACCGGCACCAAGTTGCCGCCCGAAATTCTGCATGCGATCAATGGGCCCCGCTGTCACCGTCGGAAAAAAAGTTAAAAATGTAAAAAATCGCCGAGCATCGAGCTTCCCCAGCAAGTGCGAATCCATCATTAAATGAAAGGCCCGGAAAGTAATATACGAAAGCCCTACAAAACGAATTTCATTGGTCGAACGCGCCAAAATCATCGGAAGAATCGCCATGATCAAAGCCTGCCCCAAAAGCTTTTTCGCTGGCCGCACGCACAGAAAAAAATAAACCGCGTAGAAATAAACCCCAAAAGCCAGAATAAGCACGGGTTTCGGAAACAAAAACACACAATAAAATAAATTGAGCGCAAAAATATACGTCTCAAAGCAACGCCCCAGCCGCTCTCTCAAGCAATAGGTGAGAACGACCACGGAAAAAAGAAACAAAAAAAACAAATAGGAAACAAACGGGAGAGCATTGGCAAAATAAAAGTCATGACCGAAGTAGGCCGCCGCGCCAACCCCGATTGTGACTAGAACAGGATAGACCCTATTCCAACTAGAATTGCTGGTAGACAAAGGTAGTGTTGGATGGATTTGAATACTCCAATATGTTAAAATAGATCCACGTCGCCATAAGTAGGAAATAAAGCAGAACAAAAAAGCCAAAATTCTTCATGGTCTCTCCAACCACTTTTGAATTTCCCAGTTCATCTTTAACCAACCGTAATCACTGGCATGCATGGTATCGCTCAAAAGCTCTTTTTCGTAGGGCGGGCGCGCCAAGTCGACAAGTGTCATACCGTTCTCGCACATGATATCCGCGATTTCATCCTCTACCGGATCAAAAATTTGACTGTTCTTATATACCGCGCGATTTAGGGGCTGCAGAATGAAGAGCGCCCGCACCTTTTTGAATTTCAAAAACTCCGCCAACGCCCTTAGGTCCCTGAGCTCATTCCGATCTTTGTCCGGAATATTCGCTTCGCGTGGCACCGTTCCCTTAAAGTGACTGTTCCACATCTGGTTATCGATGCCGTAGTCATTGTTATTGCCGGCATCGCGGACGGCATTTCGCACAGCCTTGAGCTGGCTGTTCCACTCATAGGAAACTGCCGGCACCGTAACCGGCAAAAAATTCGCCTCGGCGGCCCCATACCATCGGGCATGGATCGCACTGTGACTGCGCACTAAACCAGGCCCCCCAATCGTGAGAAAGCGTAACAGCGCTGCAAACGGCCTGGTTACCCACTCCGGCGTCACAAATAAGACCTTCTGCAAAACCAAACCATTGATTTGGTTCCCGAGTCGACGAAAGCTTTCCGAAATTCGAGCTTTAAGCGCTACAGGAATTTTGCCATCGTAGTGAATTTGCACTAGTGCCTCGGGTTGAACAAACTCAAATAGCGCCCCGGGTTCAATTCCCCCCTCGGTGAACCAGAGTGGAGAAAGCATAAACACCAACCTGCTATCGGTAGTCAGCCTGTCATGTCGTTGCATCAAATTAATCAAATTCGCCAGTGATTGATTCCCCTCGCGGCCAAACGAAGGCAACGGACGCCCAAGCTTACTTGCGAAGAACCGATAAGGCATATACGAGCTTGAGCCGGTAATTTCTGATGACCCAAACAGCACCGGCTTCGCCGGCAAATAGTTCTGCAAAATTTCAACGGCTCCTGGCCAACGCATATTCCGAAAAAACAGGTCTTCAGGTTGAATATAAACGGTCCTACCCACCGGGGGTGAGGCACAAAATCCCACGGCTCTATCGAGCAGCACAATGCACAAGCCCGCGCTTATCACAGCAAGCACCTGAGTGCTCAAGAATTTTATCATTTCCGTCCAGCTAGCTCTTGAACGTGAAGAACCATATCATTAACCGTGTCGAAATTTTCGCGCGAAATCGCACCCAAATCGAGACCTATGCTGAGCTTTTTCTCGAGAATTACGACCAGGTCGACCAGACCGATGGAATCGATGATCAACGTCGACAACAGCGACTCATCAAGTCTCACCGCGCGAAATGCCACCATTTCCACCGCGGATTGGATTGTCTCCTCTAGAGTTTTGGCTTGCTCCGTCAAGTTTGATTCACCTTATTCAGGAAAATAGGTGAAGGCGGCGGAAGGGTCAACGAGATGTTCCTCCGACCCAACAGCCTCTCCGGCCTACAAGATCCAAAAAAAACCCGATTAGTTTCCTAATCGGGTTTAACAAAAAAAGCTGGCATCGTGCTACTCTCCCACGGTGTCACCACCGCACTACCATCGCCGCTGGCGGGCTTAACTTCTGAGTTCGGGATGGGATCAGGTGTGGCCCCGCCGCTATAGACACCAACAAAATTGGAAAATCTAGAACAGCAGTTGTAAAGAAGGATGTGCCCTCGCGGAAACACCCAAACAAGCGTTCAATTTAAGTCATTCTTAGCAAACAGATTTTAATAAAATGAAGAAGCCGCACGACCAATTAGTATGGTTTGGCTGAATCGATTGCTCGACTTACACCCACCACCTATCAACGTCCTAGTCTAGAACGAGTCTTTAGAGGGCCGAAGCCCTAGGGAAAATTAATCTTGTGGTTGGCTTCCCGCTTAGATGCTTTCAGCGGTTATCCGTTCCAAACATAGCTACCCTGCGATGCCGCTGGCGCGACAACAGGAACACCAGAGGTTTGTCCATCCCGGTCCTCTCGTACTAAGGACAGCTCCACTCAATTTTCCTACGCCCACAGAAGATAAGGACCAAACTGTCTCACGACGTTCTGAACCCAGCTCGCGTACCTCTTTAAATGGCGAACAGCCATACCCTTGGGACCTGCTCCAGCCCCAGGATGAGATGAGCCGACATCGAGGTGCCAAACTCCGCCGTCGATGTGAACTCTTGGGCGGAATCAGCCTGTTATCCCCGGAGTACCTTTTATCCGTTGAGCGATGGCCCTTCCACGCGGGACCACCGGATCACTTTGACCTGCTTTCGCATCTGTTCGACTTGTTGGTCTTGCAGTTAAGCTCGCTTATGCCAATGCACTCACCGCCTGGTTTCCAATCAGGCTGAGCGAACCTTCGTACGCCTCCGTTACTTTTTTGGAGGCGACCGCCCCAGTCAAACTCCCCACCAGACAGTGTCCCTCGCCCTGTTTAGGGCGCAGGTTAGATCTCAAAGCCAACAAGGGTGGTATTTCAAGGTTGCCTCCACCTGAGCTAGCGCCCAAGCTTCAAAGGCTCCCACCTATCCTACACATGCTAGATCTAAGATCACTGCCAAGCTAGAGTAAAGGTTCACGGGGTCTTTCCGTCTTTCTGCGGGTACTCAGCATTTTCACTGAGAGTTCAAATTCGCTGGGCATTTGGTT
>JANXMF010000052.1 GCA_025354795.1 Pseudobdellovibrionaceae bacterium | reverse complement strand
CAAGATCGAGCACTCGCTTGCGGTGTTAGAGAAAATGACGCATGAAGCGTCAGGTTTCAATGTCGGTTCAGCCGCGAGGACGGTCGACCAGGTGGTTCGGGTGATCTCCAAAGTCCTCGGTGAGGGCCGGCAGGCGGAACTCCATGACCTAAATCTGATCAGAGACCTTACGGCGGCGGTGGACCGCTGGTCGGCCAGCGAAAGCAATCATGAGCGCCAGGGCATCTATTATCATTTTATCTTGATACTACTCGAAAAATTGACCGCATTCTCTGAGGCTGGTGGTGCCGTGAAGGCGATGTCGGGCGCTGAATACACTCAGCGACAGCGCAAGATTGTAATGGAAGCGCTGGAAACGGTGGGCTTTGAGGAGCTTCCTCATGGAACCTATTTACACATGGTCGAGAAGTTTACCGTTCAGTTGGACGAGTTGCTCGAGGGGATGCCTAAGGATCCAAGTAAATTATCAGGCGGGCCCGTTGCTTTGGCGATGAAATGCACAGCCGCTGCAGTTGGTGTTAGTTCAAAACAGATAGAGAAAATCAAGAGCGCGGCCAAGGGGAAAGACGGGTATTCCTGGCTAAGGAACCGTTCCCAAATTCAGCAGTCATATACAGTTCGTGAAGTGTTGTTGGAGGCTTTGAGCCAGCCGCTTCGTGCATTCAGGGGAATATGGGGATGGAGCGATCTCGACAAAAAAATTGATAAGCTGGATAAGCTAATCGTTACCTCCGCGCGCGAGGAAATTACGGACAAGTTTGCACCCATGCGCGCGCAGTCCATGACGCGCAAAGAGCGAAGCGCGGTGTTGGAAGAGGCCAATCTGGCCAAGACGAAGCAGAGTGCCAGTATCCAAGCGACTCCCAATTCTGCTCCTCTGCCCCGTGGCCCGCAGACCTAAACAGCTTTACGCACGCACGCACACGCACCAGCGGCAAAAATCGAATTGACTTTTTATTATCATATATGATAATAATTAAATCAGGATGTTGAAGCTCTCCGGCCCACCAAGAATCCGCGAGTATGAAACCACAGCCGGGCGCACGCCTTATCGCGAGTGGCTGGACTCTTTGGACGTGAAGACCAAGGCTCGCGTGCAGGCAAGGGTCTTACGCCTTGAAATGGGCCATCTGGGAGATCATCGCCCCGTTGGTCATGGCGTTTGGGAGATGAAGCTCGATTTTGGTCCTGGATACAGGATCTATTTTGGTGTGAGCGGTAAAACGCTGGTTCTGCTGTTGTTGGGCGGCGACAAAGGCAGCCAAAGGCGGGACATCGTTAAGGCCCAGGAATTTTGGTCAGATTATCAGGAGGTCGAACATGGCTCGGAGAAGTAAGGATTGGAACGAAGGCTTGAGTCAGGATTTGCAAAACCCAGAGTTCGCTCGTGAGTTTCTGTTGGCGGCTATGGAGGAAGGCATTCCAGTGCAGGCTGCACTGGGCAAAGTGATTCGTAGCTTTGGGGTGAGCGAATTTTCAAAAGCTGTGAAGATGGCGAGCCCCAACATCTTGCGCGCAATCAACCTTCGACACAACCCAACACAAGACACGCTCAACCGTTTGTTGAAACCTTTCGGCCTGCGGATCACTGTAGCGCCGATTCATCAAGTTAAGAAAAAGCGCTCGGCATAAGGTCGGATAAAAGGCGCTACCTTAAATAGCCATTGTGGCGGTGAGTTAGTCAGGTTTGCAAATTGCCTCTGACTACCGTGAAGTACCGGCCAGTGGAGCATGGTCGGCACCCAAATGGCACACTTGCAGTTACTTGGCGATATTTTCTAAATATCGAATTAGCTCAGTGGACTGTTCTGGCAGCAACCCAACCGGCCCCTTGGGCATCCGTTCATAGTCAGGTGTATCCAGACGAATGCGACGCCGAATTTCCTTAAACAATGTGCCGTCAGACGCCAGTAAGGCGGAGCGCAAAGCAGTTGGATTATCAAACGGGATGTATGGGGCGGTTTCAAAAGACCGATGCGCATGGCACTCGATACAACGTCTCAGCGCATAGGGATCGTGACGTTTCGCCTCGGCAATCACCGCGGGAGTAGCCTCAGATTGGATGGCCGGAGCGGCGCTACTTTCGGCCTGAATGAGAGGCTGCAATTTTGAACAGACATCATTGTTGATTTGATCGGTACCAAAGAGCGGAACCAACTCATCAAATTTTTGCACCAATGAAATCGGCGAAAGGAAACTGGCCGCCATCGCGGTGTCCGGTCCTTCGCGGGTCACTATGAAACTTGAGAGTACCGAGTTCTTTGCCTAGATTTTAAGCCTTTTCTTTTCTTCTTCGAGCT
>JANXMF010000022.1 GCA_025354795.1 Pseudobdellovibrionaceae bacterium | reverse complement strand
GCCGCGACTTCTGGACCTATCCGCTTGATCAAGCCCGTGGCAGCGAACAACACCTATGCGATCAGCCGACCCAACACCCTAATCAAGTTGATCAACTACGCCACCAAGACCGTCGGTCAGGGTATCACCATCGGCAGGACGCAACGGAAATTCGCCTTTGACGAAGCTCTCGCGCTAGTCGCGCTACGCGGTTTGATGCCAGTGTTGGACAATCCAATCTATGCTTCAGGCACCGTCACCCCGTCGGCGGGCGCGGTGGTTCCGGGAGTTATCCCCACGTTCCAAAAAGTGAACATCAGCAATGGCAACGACTATGACATCTCAAGCGCCGTCTTACGCGGGATTCTCCACCCGTCCGAATTGTAAATTTATTTTAGCCTCTCGAGTGCTGACTCGGGAGGTTTTCTATCACCGCGAAAATCACCGCCCACGCCTCCTGAATCTCCCCTGGCGTGGCGCAATAGGGCGGCATCAAATAGACCGTCGACCCCAACGTGCGAATAAAAACCCCTCCGTTTAAACAATCTTTATATACTCTACGCGAGAACCAGCCCCCGTAATCCCCCGGCAAATCAAAGTCTACAATGCCAACGGTGCCACAGCTGCGGCGCTCGCGAATTGCGAGTCCGGCGGGCGCGCGCTCAAGGGCCGTCACCTGCGCGCGCTCAATCTCTCCAAGCCGGACTCTGACGTCGTTCTGACGCCAGAGCTTAAGATTGGCGACGGCCGCGGCGCAACTGAGCGCATTGCCGGTGAAACTGTGTCCGTGAAACAACATCTTATCAGGCTCTTCCGCATAAAATCCCTGGAAAACCTGATCGCTCACTACGGTTAAGCCCATTGGTAAAACGCCGCCCGTAAGACCTTTCGAAAGACAAAGAAGATCCGGAGTACAGCCGATTTGCTCAAATGCAAACAGTGATCCCGTGCGGCCAAAACCGGTCATGACTTCGTCGAAGATCACCAGGATTCCTCGGCGTTTGGCCTCCTCACAGATCCTGCGCACAGCGGCCTTTGGCCATACGATCATTCCGCCCGCACCTTGAAGGAGCGGCTCGACGATCACGGCGCATATGTCTTCCCCGTGCACCTGCATTTGACGATCAAAATCATCGACCCAACTCGCAAGTGGATCGTTTATAGAGAGGCCTTGCTTACAACGAACGATCTCAAACAGCATTCCTGAGTAATTTTCGGTGAACGCCCCGCGCTGGCTCACACTCATGGCGCCGCAGGTGTCGCCATGATAGGACCGTTCAAAGGCTAAAATCTTGCGCCGCCGGCCTTTCCCTGTCTGCGCGCAAAACTGATACGCCATCTTCAACGCGACTTCGACCGCGGTTGAACCGTTATCCGAGAAATAACAACGCGTGAGACTGACGGGCAAAACCCGTTCCAGTTCGGAGCAAAGTTCGCGCGCCGGCTCGTGAGTAAAATTGGCAAAGACTGTTTGCGCGAATTTGCGCGACTGGGTCGCAACCGCCTGCTGAATTTCCGCGGTGCCGTGGCCATGGGTGACCAGCCACCAACTGGAAATCCCATCAAAAATACGCCGACCGTCCGCCAAATCCAGGTGGGCGCCACGGGCCTGCGCCACTTCCAGTGCCGGCATGGCATTGCCTTCTTGCGTGTAAGGCCGCCATATCTTCATCGCTTCGCACTCTCAACTTCCGCCGCTATCGCCTTCCACGTCTGCGTGAATAGACTTTCTTCCAGCGCCACCAGCGGTGCGTAGGCGACGTCTTTAGACAGCGCCGCCTTCACCTCATTAAGGTGCCCCACCTCATCGCTCAAAATCGGTTTCAGCGAAATGCTTTGCCCCGTGCCGGTCAGCAGCCGCTGATACTCGCGGTAAACGGTGACGGCTCGCTCCTCGATCAGCCACGTCACATAGTAGTAAACTTGCTTCTTGGCGTTGCGAAGCAACTCATCCACCCCGCGATCCAACGCAAAAAAATAGTGCTTCAGCGCGGCCTCGGCTAGCACAGTGCTTGGGCGATAGAGTCGAAACTCGGGCCCGCCCACCTTGAGCGCCAGCTTTTTAAAGTAAAGGGCATGGCCCATTTCCTCCGTTGCGTGCCTCAGCACCTCATCGTCGATATCCTCGGTATTCATGACGCGAGCAATTTTGCGCGCCCCCCGGTACTCGAGATAAGAAAGACTGTTGAGAAAACGCGCATGGAGATGCGGCTGCGCAATAATATCGGTCAATAAGCCAGCGACTTGCATTTTTCGTTCTCCAAGTTGAGATTTGCACCCAATTCTACCAGAGTTTCCGGCGACAATTCGTTCATCCATGGCACCCGCCCCAGCACGGAAACTCTTCCATAGTGCTCGATGGCACTGAGATTCGCAGGGTGATCCGGACCGACCAACACCACCCCTTGCAATTTGCAGTTTCGCCGTCTGAGAGCCTCAAGCGTTAATAACGTATGATTAATGGTCCCAAGGCCGCTACGGGCGACCAACACCGTCGGCAGCGCCAAGGCCGCCATCAGATCCACCATTAAATAGGTTTCGTTTAACGGCGTGAAAATTCCACCCGCGCCTTCCACCACCAACGGCCCGGGGGGCAACAGCGTCAGGATCTTATTCAATTCAATACGCACGCCCTGCCGTCGCGCGGACTCATGCGGAGAGAGCGGAAGCTCAAGGGCGTAGGCTTCCGTATAAACGCCCTCATGGCCCAACGCCCTTGCCACCCAATCTGAATCGGTTTCGTGGCCGCTCTGCACCGGCTTCCAATACTTCGCGCCTAACTTAAGGGCCAAGATCGCCGACACCACAGTTTTCCCCACTCCCGTATCCGTCCCCGCAACAAAAATCCTCATCGCGCCACCTGATGCAAAAGCTCCGCCAAACGCATCAGCTGTGCCTCGGTGTGAAAACTCTTAACCGTCACCCGCAAACGCTCCCTGCCTTCGCGCACAGTGGGCGAGCGAATCGCCTTAACAAATAAACCATTTTTATTTAATATCTCTGCGGCTGCGAGCACCCGCTCATTTCCGGGCATCAAAATACTGAGTATATGCCCCGCAGCCCCCGCCACGCGCGGGCGCAAAGACTCAACATTACGCCTTAGGGCATGGATCAACTCCGGCTCACGCAACACTTGCCGAACCGCCGCGAGCGTCTGCACCACCTGCACCCCGGTCGGGGCCGTCGAAAAAATAAAGCTGCGAGCGCGATTGATTAGCAGGTCGCGCAGGCCTGCTGAGGTCGCCACAAATGCCCCATACCCACCAAGCGCCTTGCCGCAAGTGTGCACAATGAAGGTGCGGCCGAAATCAAAATCCACACCCTCTGCACAGCCACGACCAGTTTTTCCCATCACGCCCGTCGCATGCGCTTCATCCAAAATTAGGAACGCCCCGGCGTTATTCACCATCGACTTTAGCCGCAACAAATCCGGCCCATCACCATCCATACTAAAAATCGACTCCGTCACCACGATCTTTCGCCCGGCCGAACTTCGCTTGAGTAGTTCTTGCAGGTGGTCGAGATCCCCATGACGGAAAACACTAATCTTGGCGCGGCTCAGCCTCATGCCGTCGATCAGGCTCGCGTGATTATGGGCATCCGAAAAAAATTCGCTCTCAGGCGTCGCGAGTGCGCCCGTGACACCCAAATTCGCCAAGTAGCCAGAACCAAAAAACAAGGTCGCCGGCACTAAAAACATTTCGGCAAGCTCTTTCTCAGCCGCACGAATTTGATGCGACTCACCCGACACCAGCCGCGAACCCGTTGAACCTAGCGCACCTCCGGCCGCTAGATAAGCACTCACCTCAGCGCGTATCCGCGGCGAATGAGCCAACCCCAAAAAGTCATTGGAAGCAAAATCGACGCCCGAAAAGATTGTTAGACTTCGGTAAAGACCGCGCTCGCGCAGAGCGCTTAAATCACGCTCGATCGTGAGGCTCATGCACCGCCGCCTGAAACTGCATGCCGAGTTTATCGAGTAGGACCTCGTCGTCATGACGTTTGGCATTGGGAGAGGTCAGTAACTTCTCCCCAAGAAAAATCGAATTCGCGCCACTCAGAAAGCACAAAAACTGGGACTCCGTTGAAAGCGCCATCCGCCCCGCACTCAGGCGAATCATAGACTCCGGACAAAGGATGCGCAAACTGGCCACGACTCGGACAACATCCAGCGGATCCATCGCCACCTGCCCGGCCAACGGAGTCCCCGCAAATGGCACCAAGGTATTGATAGTAATGCTTTCGGGAATCGGCTGGAGATGGATGAGTTCGCTTATGAATGCAATTCGGTCGTCATGACTTTCGCCCAACCCGAGAATACCGCCGGTGCATACCGCCAGACCTGCGGCCCGCACATTAGCAATTGTATCGAGCCGGTCCGCATAGGTCCGGGTTTGCACCACTTTCTCGTAGTACGCACGTGAGGTATCCAGATTGTGATTGTAAAAATCGAGCCCCGCCTGCTTGAGCCGCGCCGCCTGATTCTTACTCAGCAGGCCAAGGGTGCAACACACTTCGAGGTCGAGTTTAGCAACTTCCGATACCATATCCAAAACTTGATCAAACTCACTGCCATCGCGGATTTCCCGCCACGCGGCGCCCATGCAAAACCGCGTCGCCCCATCGGCTTTCGCCACCTTCGCAGCCTTTAATACCTCGTCCACTTCCATCAAACCGGTTTTAGTGACGCCAGTTTTATAGTGTGCGGACTGCGGACAATAGGAACAGTCCTCCGGACAGCCGCCAGTTTTGATCGAGAGCAACGTCGAGGGTTGAATTCCTCCAGCGGGAAAGCGCTCGACATGAACCTTGGCCGCGCGACGCACAAGCTCGATCAGCGGCGAGTGATAGAGTTCAGAAATTTCTTGCAATTGCATAGAGTGGAGGGAAAGCCCGCCGCGCATGATTGTCAATATTTTTGCAGCATGTTTTATATTCAATAGTTGTACCATTCAACAGAATACGGTAAGAACCGCTAGGCATGCGCATTCGTAAGTTCCTTTCACAAAGTCCATTGTTCGCCCTGTACCTCGCATCACGTGATGTGATGGAGGCCATGCAAAGCCGATTGCGAAAACTCGATATGCATTTTCTCCAGGGTCTGATTTTAACCGCGATTTTTTTTGAAGACCGCCCCATTCGACCCTCCGAATTGAGCCAGGTATTGCAAGTTGACCGCTCCACGCTTTCCCACGCTCTCCGCGGGCTCGAAAGAAGTGGATGGATACGCCGGGATATTTTTCCGGGCGATGCCCGTGGCTATGCCTTCACTCTCTCCCCCGCCGGCAAGCGCAAGACCCATGCGCTCATCAAGGAATTTGATTGGATTCAACAAGGATTTGAAACCCGCATGGGGATTAAGCGCACCCGTGATGTCGTGGAATCCTTGGATCAACTCCGCCAAGCTTATCCGAACGGCAAGATGAATTAACAAGGACTAAAGCATTCGGAATTCGGTCTCTCACGAGGGGGCCGAATTTAGCGACGTTTGTAAACGCGTTTACCCACTTGATTCTGATAGGCCGATTGACCAAAGTGCTCACGCGCCGCCAGGTTATACGCCTGCGCCGCCTTTTGCTCACTTTTAAAGTGCCCAAGATTAATCGCCAAACCATTAACCTCAATCGCCGCGCGCCATTTGCTGGCGCTGCTGGCTTTTGAGACTCCACGATAACTCGAAGTCGCTTTCTTACGATTTTTCGGCAGCAGCCGCTGTCGTTCTTTGAGCGTGCAAACAATCAGATTGTCTTTGCGATAATCGAGTTCGTCATTGAAACGCCGCGGATAGACTTGCTTATTTTTAGGCGGCTTCATTAAGAAACGCCCCAACGTGACGTTGCGAACACCATCGCTCTCGCGAATCGAAGTCACCACTCGCTTGCGGCCCGTGGTTCCCTTGGTGATCCGCCAACTGTGCTGATTAACACGAGCATAGTCCGACTGATCGATTTTAGCCTTAGTATTTGGGTGCACCGGTATGTAACACCAAGATCTTTTCGCCAAACCCGCCTCCACGCAAGCAAGTGCGCCAGGCTTAATTTCCTGGCGCCTTGCATTTCGACAAATGATTAGGGCTTCGCAGTTCCCATGCTAAATGAAGTCAGTTCTGCCATGATGTCCAAACCTTGTTCGGTGGTGGTCATTTTGAGC
>JANXMF010000234.1 GCA_025354795.1 Pseudobdellovibrionaceae bacterium | reverse complement strand
GGTGCCTGGCGGGTCATATGTATTAGAAATGGTCCATGAAGGCCGTACCAGTCGGTCAATTAGCGACGCCTTTCCCTGAGAAATAAGAAAGTCGTCAACGCCAATCTTTGTCATGGGAGTGGGTCTTCCGTTATTCTTAGGTCGATCAGGGATATTTTTGCGCCAGCCTCAGCAAGGCGTCGCATAAACGATTCAATCGCATAATTAACTTTTGGATTGAAAAAGAAATCCGTGTCGGGAAATAAGAGCACGTTCCGCCCATTGAGCGGATTTTCTTTCCAGATTCCCGCAAGATGCTTGTTGGCCGTTTCGGATTTTGCTGTCCAATTCCAGCATCCGGGGAATGAGATCACGGGCGTGATGCTTTGGTCAAAAATTTCGGCCAATGCTAGCGCCTTTTTTTCGCCCTCAGTGACAACAAGTTGTTTGGTCGAATCTAAAATTGCCGGGACGGCATCAGGCAGAAAGTAAGCATGGAGCTTTGTCCCGGCTTTTTGAAAATAACGGATCGGCTTATTGGCATCTTCGCTGGGCTTTGGTTCATCGAGTCGCAATCGGTAGCCGACAATTTCACCTCTAAGATTAAAATATGGAAATAAAATCCCTCCCGCAGAAATCCCGAGCAAAGACAGACCTTCGACCTTATCAATGCTTCGAAGGCCGGCTTTCTCTATTATTTGATCACGCACGCCAGCAGTTCTTAATAAGTGCTCACGATGGTCGCGCAAAAGCGTTTCTCTATCCATTTGATTTCCCAATTTTGCGGCAAGCGCGAAGTGCCGGAATGGCGGGCAGCATGCGCGCCGCCCGCCGAATTTTATCTACGGTCGCTCACCAAGAACTTTGCGTTCGATTTCCGTGCCCTGCGGGCATTCAATTGTACGAGAAAATTCACCGCGTAATATGACACGGGCAACTTAGAATCGGTGTCGTACCACTCCGGGAAAAGATCAGGATCAGGAATTTTATACCTTTTCCCACCCGTGGTTTTTCCCGATTCGAGTTCAAAGTGGTGGAAGCCCAGAAGGTCGCCCACGCCCTTGGCATCCGCTGCGCGGTAATCATGTTCGGCCTTGAGGAATTCGAATGCCTCTTTGGCGGTAACGTCCTTCTTTCCCGCTTGGTGCCGCTCCTTGAGATACGGTTTCAACTTGAGCGCAAGATCCGCGCGCGCACCGTTTCCATTTGCATTCATTTTTGTCCCTTGCCAGAGCGACTCCCACGTACGTGAGTCGGCTTCTTCCGGGGAAAGGTTCGCGTCTATAAATGTCGGATAGATGCTGTTGTAGCTATCCTCAACCTGCTTGATTACAGCGGCATCCGGGGCATCACTTTTAGCGATGGCTTTGGCTACTGCTAGCACTTGTTCGTCGTTTGCGATCACTTTAGTCCTCCATATTGTTGTGGGTTAATCCAATTTCTTTCTGCCGCTGTGAGAGTGCTAGGTGTGGCGCTCACAATCTCAGCGGTTTCGCGTTTCAAGTTATTGATGAGCCTTAAAATTGATCTGCGATAAAACGGCCAGCGCGGATCAGTGCCGAGCGCGCCTTCCGTCAGATCCAGAAGCTGACGTGCTGTCCTTGTAAACGATCGATTTTCCATGTTCACCTCCTCGTGTTTGCCTCACGCGAAATGCGTGATTGGCATGGAGGGAATATGCAGGGGGAAGTCGTGACGTGCACGACCTGAACTTGGGAGGTTTGAGTGGAAGTTGGTAGAAAGCTCGGGAGTAGTTACTTCTTAGCGATACGTAAGAAGTAGTGACCGTTCTTGGAAGTGACGATGAGTTTGTCGCTACCGAGAAGAACGCATCCTTTAAATAATTTTGTCATTTGCCGCTCGTAGCTGTCGGTATTTAACTTTGTAAATATAATGTCCTGCGAGATGGGCTTGTTTTTTGAATTGACTAAATTTTCGTACAAAATTTCAAAGGTTGGCTTCTGCAGCCCATTGAGCTTCACTGTCTGGCCGTCAATAGTAGTTACGATACCAGTTGAACGATCATACTCAAATCCATAGGTCAAAAGGTGATTTCCGCTTTCACCCTTCTTGATGGCCCTATGGAGTTGCTCAAGCTTCTCCGAATTAATAAATAGCCTGTCCAAACCACGAACGGTGCCCAATAGCGAGAGTGGCCAGTCGGGGGTAGCATCTCGTTCGGAAGGTGGCCCACTTGGGTCGACGAGCCTGAATTCGCAATCAGTTTTCTCCGGCCAATCATTTGCTAGATATTCTTTCAGTGAACCGCAATAGACCGTTCCCCAAAAATCGAATGATTTACTGAACGCCTGAATCTCAGTAAGTTCACGACTTGCGTATTCAAGAATTGAAAAAATATTTGTGCCCAACCTTTCAGCCGAAATTTGCAAGGGGTAGCGTTGAGCCAAAAATTTTCCCTCGCTCATTTTTTTATCCGGCTTTTTGCTTTCGTATTTGGCTTCGTGACTAAATCTTCTAGGCGGCAATCCAAGACCTTGCACCAGCTCACAAGGGTACTAAGCCTCGGGTCATAGCCCTCCTGAAAAAATGGCCGTACTGCGTGGTGCGGTTTCCCAAGTCGTCTTGCAAATTCGTTCTTGGAAATTCTCAATTTTTTAAGGCGTTCCTCTATTTTTAACAACATCCATACCACCAGTCATGTTTGACGGACTCCTTTTAACCTGACCCATAGACTCAGTCAAGATCGGAGAAGTACAAGGGAATGGCAACTGATCTCGTTAATGTGCTGAACAGAAACAGTCTATCGAGGCCGTCGTTTCACCGATTGCGTTGGCCAAGAAGATGTGGCGGACCGCGCCAAGGGAATGGCCGCTATTACGTGGTAGCGGTCATTCCGGGCGGTGACAGATGGGTTTCCGGCTAATCGACATCGATTTTCAATGCGGGTCGCTGCTTATTTGACTGGTCAATCGAGGTAAGCGTTTTGGACGCTTCACCTGTTAGGCGATCAAGCTCAATTACCGTTTGCGCCATTTGTGGCAAAGCATTTGAGCGAAATTTTGAAATGTCATCAAGCGCAGAATTTAGGTCTGCGAATGCCGTCCGGAGCGAGTCCATGTTGAGCGTTGCTGACGATGCCTGCTTCTGAATTTCCGCGCCTTGAGTTTTCAGGCGCGCCGCCGTTCCTGCAATGAGATCGGAGGTGGTCGAAGACACAGCGGTAACTTTATCCAAAACGTCTTTTTGCTTCTGCAGGGCCATCGCTACGGTGACGCCGACCTGGAGGGCTGACATCGTTACGTTCATTGCGCGATTCACACCACGCACAAGTTCTTTATTGTTTCGGACAATTAGCTCCATAGCGATAACGCCTTGCTGACTGACCGCAAGCTGCTGTTGGAGATCGATCGTGCGTTGGCGAAGGGAGAATAGAAGCTCTTCCTCTATGAATTTTTTCTTATCTTGGTCGTCGATGGATGTGGACTTGGCTGTGAGCTTTTTGTCTATGAGCTGCGCCAGGGTGATTGCCCTTTGCAATTTGACGGTTGCTTCCCACATTTCTTTTTGATCATCAAGCATAGTTTGATTATCTCGGAGGAGTTGGTCTCTACCCTTATCGAGCGAAGCGATGATCGCCTTGATCACGGTTTGCGCGGTCTCGTATTTGGTGAAATATCGCTTCAGCGGGTCTCCAACTCCGGGCACCTTGCCCACTACTCGCGAAAACCACCCCGGTTCAAAACTAAATTTTGAAGGATCAAGTTCCTCAACTTTCATTTTGAGTTGTATGAGCGCATTGCCAACCTCTCCGTCATTGGAGCCGCGCTTGGAAATCGTGCTGATGGGTTCTTTAAGCATGTCACTCATGCGGGCGGCTTGCCGTTGGGTATCACTTGCCATAGTTTCAACGCTCGACTTGCCGCTCTCCTTGTCCGTGATCTTGGATGGATCGTAGGCGATCAAATGTTCCACAAAATCATCAGCCATTTTATCCAAGTCATTCGTGGACTTGGTCTCGACAAGATTTGCCGTCGGCGGCGTGAGGCCAAGATCGCGCTTGATCAAATCAGGGGTTGCGACCTGAAGCGGTTTTTGATCGGTAGTTGTTTCACTCATTTTGATCCCCCTGTTTTAGCGATAGGCGTTTAGTCCTTGCCGCAATTTGTTCCAGTTCATGAATGGCCTGTGGCAGTTCTATTCTCGCCGAATTGGTTTCCATGGCAGCAATAGCCGCGACCGCTGCTGCAAAAGTCTCCAAAGCCTTTTCGTTTTCATCCAAACAGTTTGTCGCTTGAGTCTTGCTTGGCTCAGAGGCTTGCTCCCTAGCACCGATTAAAGAGGCTTGGTTCAAATGTTCAACCGTATCTTGTAGTTCGTAAAAAACCGCTGATGCACCATCTTGAAGGCTCATTTGAAACCGTGAAAACGCAAGTTCACTGGGGTCAAGTTTCCGGCGGAGCAAATCGGTCGCCTGTTTGAGTCCAGACTCGAGCCTTTGCAGCTGGTTTTGTGCCCGAGTGGCAATGGGATTTAGTGACGGCTCTAGGCTTAGACTTCCAAGGCGCTGTTTCATTGTGACCAAGGCCGGTGGCAAACTGAGGCCTCGCTCGTGTTGCGCGGTTCTATTCTTCGCAATGCGCATAAACGCGAACAATCCGCCCACGGCGAAAATGCCACAAACCCAATAAATACCTGCAAGGGCGCCAGCGACGAGTCCGCCCGCCACGATAGCACCTACCACCACCATTGGGACTCGTGGGGTCACATTTGCAACTGCGGAGTTTATATCCGTTACCAGCACTTCTTTATCATCTGACATAACTGCAGGCTCTCATAATCCCCCTGGCGAGTCAGCAGCGCATGTCAACAAGCGCCAACGCCTCACTGCGTTAAATTGGCCGTTCCAATTTAACGTCTTAATGGCCTCAATGGTGCGTTTTTATTTGGCTAAAATGCAACTAAATCCTATTCTCAAATATCTAAAATTTATTCGAAAAAAAGGGAATTCTCTATGGGATTTGTGAACTTTTTCAAAAAGCAATTTATCAGCGCAATCGAATGGAATGAGCATGGTGATGGTGTCCTGGCATTCAAATATCCGATGCATGACAATGAAATTCAAAATGGCGCTCAATTAACCGTGCGCGAAACCCAAGCGGCCATGTTCGTAAACGAAGGGCAGATCGCCGACCTCTTCGGGCCGGGCCTGCACACAATCGCAACAAAAAATCTGCCCGTCCTTACGGATTTCAAAAACTGGGACAAGGGGTTCACATCACCGTTTAAGTCAGATATTTATTTTTTTAGCCTTCGTGAGCAAGTGAATCAGCGCTGGGGTTCGCAGCAACCGATTGCGATAAGAGATAAAGAACTTGGACCGATTCGGTTTCGGGCTTTCGGCAGCTTTTCATATCGAATAAACGATCCAAAAATGTTTTTTAAAAAATTGAGCGGCAGTCGGGACCTCTATTCCACGGAAGATTTAGAGGGCCAATTGCGCGCGATTATCATCACTTCACTTTCAAGTTTCTTCGGTCGTGCGGAGATTGCGTTTTTCGACATGGCCGCCAACCAAACACAGTTCTCTGAAACATTGAAAGCCACACTGACCAAACCGTTTGCCGACTATGGTGTTGAACTATGCAATTTCTATGTTCAAAGCATTTCTCTCCCTGAGGAGGTTCAGGCACAGATCGACAAGCTGGCCTCCATGCGCATGACTGGCGATTTGCAGAAGTTCGCCCAATTTCAAGGTGCGAGTAGCATTCCGATCGCGGCGGCAAATACGGGCGGCGCCGCAGGTGCTGGAGCTGGTCTCGGCGTTGGAGTTGCCATGGGCCAAACTATGATGTCCGCGTCATCAGGAGCCACCACCGAGGACCCATTTCAAAAAATAAATCAGATGCACGAACTTTTGCAGAAAAATGTGATCACCCAGGCAGAGTTCGACGCCAAAAAGGCTGAGCTTTTGAAAAAGGTCACATAGTTGATGAAAAAGTATTCCTGTCCGTCCTGCGGTGCTGAAGTCGAATTTCAGTCTTCGGCCTCAGTGTTCTCGGTCTGCAAATTCTGTCGCTCAACGTTGATTCGCAAGGATATGAACCTTGAGAGCCTAGGCAAAATGGCCGACCTTAAGGACGACGGCACCCCTCTTCAACTAGGCACATCTGGACACTTCAAGGGCGATTTCTCATTGATCGGACGAGTTCGCGTGTCTTGGGAGGACGGCTTTTGGAATGAATGGTTTGTTCGTTTCGATGATGGGCGTGAGGGCTGGCTTGCA
>JANXMF010000229.1 GCA_025354795.1 Pseudobdellovibrionaceae bacterium | reverse complement strand
GCGCACAACGGCTTCCTGCAGCGCTCGAACTAAGATTTGATCGCGGCTGGTGTTGTAAAGAAAGTGCCAAAGCCCGCGCTTGGATTCCCAAGTTACACTGCTGTCACTAATGCGCTCAAGTACGGCGACCAAAAGATCCTTCGGTGCCAACCGTTTTAATAATAGCTCGCGAATTATAGATTCATCATGGATCTGCACGCAATCCCCTTCGCGGCGTTGTCACCTATCCGTTTAATTATCTTAGGGATTCCCTAAGGTCGCGAGGCCTGACCGGATGCGTCTCGTGGGCTATTATTTGACGTTCACACGCTCGACGTAAGCCCCATCGGTGGTGTTGATTTTGAGCAAGTCACCTTCGCCGATATGCAGGGGTACTTGTACCACATAGCCGGATTCAACGGTGGCAGGTTTAAAGGTATTACTGACCGTGTTGCCTTTAAACCCGGGGTCAGTTTGAATCACGCGCAGGTTCACGGATTTCGGAACTTCAATGCCTACCGCGCGATCGTTAAAAAACACCACTTTTACGCCTAAGTTTTCCGTCAAATAATTGGCGGCTTCGCCGACGAGCTCAGGATTTAGCGACACCTGCTCGTATGAACTTTGGTCCATGAAATTAAATCCGCTCTCATCTTTATAAAGGAAATTCATCTCCTTGAAGGCGACATCAGGAATTTCAAATTTCTCGCCAGATTTGAAAGTGCGCTCCAAATTGCTGCCGTTGAGCAAATGCTTAAGCTTGGTGCGGGTGAACTGATTGCCTTTGCCGGGCTTGACGTGCTGAAAATCAACCACCGAATAAGGCTGGCCATCGATCAACACTTTGAGACCTTTTTTGAAATCGCTTAGATCATACATTTAGATTTACCTCTGGAGTTTGCTCACTTTGGAATAGTGGAAGAATGGCCGTCTGTAAACTGCGAATATTCACGAACTTGCTTTAACAGAATCTGCAACATCGCAATTTTACGCTCCATGGCGCTCAGGGCCCGATTTGGAGGTGGGGCAGTCACTTCCTCCGCAACATCTTTGTCTAGATTTCGCTGGTTAATCAGTTTCATGCGCTTCACAATCTCTGGATGGCCTCCGAATGCGGTTTCGCCTTCCTTAAGAACTCCAAGTGCTCGCTCCATATCATTGCGTACGATATAGGCATCACTTAGGGAAATAAAGCGGTCGAGTTCACTGGAGAGCTTTTCATCCGTGGCTAGCGGCTTGATGGGCGTGCCTTTTTCGACGCCAAGAGTACCCACTTGCGGCAATTGCTTCATTTCGAAAAGGTCGTCGTCATATTCATCGGCAGTTAGGGCTTCCAATTTGCTCACGGCCTTGAGCGCTTTTTCGTTTTGCGGAGCGAGAAAAAGCACCATCTTGAATGACCTGAGCGCATCTTTAGGGCGCTGGGATTTCAGATAAGCTTGGCCGAGCAAAGAGTGAGCGAGGATATTGTCTGGAGAAAGATCCGCTGCCTTGACGAGTTCATCGATTGCGCCTGGAACATTGTCACGTTCTAAGAAAATTTTAGCTAATGCTATGCGTCCTCCGCCAAATTGTGGGTTAAACTGAACGCCGCGTGTAGCTATGCGAAAGGCTTCTTCGACTAGACCCATTTTGCGATACGCTTCGCTGAGCGGTGCGAAGACCTGCGACTTCGGGTCATTTTGTAAAAGGATCTGAAATTTTTCGATCAGTTCCGGTTGGATGTCTTGCATCAAGATTATCTTCCCACCATAATTTCTTTTGCGCAAGGGAGGGTGGCGTTGAGCGAATTGATTTTGGGAATTGATCCCGGCAGCCGCTTTACCGGTTATGGAATTGTCTCAGTGAAGGGAGACCAGGTGGAGCACGTTTGTCACGGGGTGATTCAGCTCAAACCGACACTGGTTTTTCATGAACGCCTTTTGCTCCTACATCAAGAACTGCGGCGGCTTCTGGCGGGCTATACAATCACTTCGGCGGCGGTCGAGAAAATATTTTTTGGCAAAAATGTGGATAGCGCATTTAAGCTGGGTCACGCCCGCGGAGTGTGCCTGCTCGCTGTTGCGGAGCACGGCATGGTTATCGCGGAATACGCAGCCCGCTATGTAAAAAAATGCATCACCGGTTCTGGTGCGGCGGACAAGGAACATGTGCAGTTGATGATCTTAAGGCAGTTGAAGATTCCGGCGCAAAAGTTAGCGTTTGACGCCACTGATGCGTTGTCATTAGCTGTGACTCACGCGCGTATGCGGGAGATTCACTCGAGGTTGGCAGAATTATGATTGGATATTTACAGGGGCGGCCATTGCGCTTTGCCCGCGACGGTTTTATTTTGCTGGTGCAAGGGGTTGGCTACGATCTCAACTGCTCGGCGCAAACTTTGATGAGTCTGGAAGGCAAAACTTTTGTCGAAGTTTGGGTTTATACCCACGTGCGAGAGGATGCCTTGCAACTCTTCGCGTTCGCCACCGAGCTTGAGAAGTCGATGTTTTTGGCGCTGCTCAAAGTCAATGGAATCGGGCCGAAGTCGGCGCTCAACGTTGTCAGCGGCGCGCCCACGCAAAAGATCGTGGATTGGATCGAAGACTCCAATGTCGCAGCCCTGACGGGACTGCCTAAGGTCGGAAAGAAAAGTGCGGAGCAAATTATTTTAAGCTTGCAAGGTAAGCTTGTGCGGGCGGAAGACGGTAGCGCTTCCGCGCGGTTTAAAGCCCGCGCACAGATCGTGTCGGCGTTAGTCAATCTCGGATTTCGCGCCAGTGAAGTGGAAAAAGTGGTGGAGCATATGCCGCCTGAAACCGATTTAGAACAAGGATTGCGGCAGGGGCTATCCGCGCTCACCACTTAAGGAGAACCTTTGGAGCTACAACGTTTTGTAGATGGCGAAGCACAAGGTGAAGAACTCGCGGCCGAAGTAAGTCTGCGTCCCAAGCTATTCGCCGATTTCCCCGGCCAAATAAAAGTTAAAGACAAATTAAAAGTGTTTATAGAGGCGGCAAAAAAACGCGGTGAACCACTCGATCACACGCTTTTTTGTGGCCCGCCGGGTCTAGGTAAGACTACGCTGGCGCACATCTTGGCTAATTCTTTAGAGGTGGATTTTAAGTCCACCTCTGGTCCCGCCCTTCACCGCAAAGGTGATCTCGCGGCGATTCTAACGAGTTTAAAAACTGGAGCAATATTTTTTATTGACGAAATTCACCGTCTGAGTCGCGACGTGGAAGAGTATCTTTACAGTGCGATGGAAGACTTTTACATTGACATCGTTACCGGCGACGGGCTCGGCGCGCGTTCGATGCGTTTTCAGTTGAACGCGTTCACGTTGGTTGGCGCCACGACGCGGGCGGGCCTTTTAAAAGCGCCCTTTCGTGATCGCTTTGGCATCGTCGAGCGGCTTTCATTTTATGACCGAGAGTCGTTGGTGACCATCTTACGCCGGTCCGCGGCCTTGTTGAAAATCCATATGCAAGATAGCGGCGCCGAACAGATCGCTCGCCGGTCGCGCGGAACACCTAGGGTAGCCAATCGGCTGTTGAGGCGCGTGCGCGACTACGCCGACGTACACGGCGACGGCACCATAACTGCGGATCTTGCAGCCTATGCGCTCGATAAGCTGGAAGTGGATCAGCTTGGGCTAGACCCTATGGACCGCCGCATATTATGGCTGATTCATCACAAATTCGCCGGCGGGCCCGTGGGAATCGAAACTATGTCCGCGGCGTTAAGTGAAGAAGTGGATACTTTGGAAGAGGTTTATGAGCCATTTTTACTGCAAGAGGGTTTATTGCAGAAGACGCCCCGCGGACGCGTGATCACCGAGCTGAGCCGCGCCCATTTGCTCACTATGGAAGAGCCCTAGTTAAAACCCGGGCCCGGCGCAGTCGTAAGAGTTACGGGCATAAAACGGATCATTGCTGTTAATCGAACAGTGTTTATAGAAAAATTCCCAAGATTTAAAATCTTCCCGATGAGGCATGTCCTTACGGAACATCATAGCGTCGCCGGCATAAGATGCGGGGTCGGCCTGATTGTTGAGGTCAGACTCAGGCATTTTCCATCCCGATGTAGACTGGCACCTGAGCAGGAAAAAAAATATTGGTAGGGAAATCCACTTCATTGAGATCCTGGCTGCATCATGTTAACTGATGCCTCTAATGTACAACAGATGTTGTAAAAAAACCCGTTGTTTGTTTTCCTAGGCGAACGTTGGATCAGAGTTATATCAAGTGTTTAAGAGGTAAGACTCGGCCTTTGGTTGAGCTACATTCTTGGGCACAGAGATTGTATAGAAAGACTGCATGTTCCTTCAAAGAACCATTCGCCAAAAAGCAAAAGTGGAGGGTGTCGGCCTGCACACAGGCCAGCGCTCCCAGCTGACTTTTTGCCCCGCCCCAGAGGGCACCGGCATTTATTTTGTACGGCGAGACTTGCAAGGGAGTCCCGCAATTTCTACTCAGGCCGACCGAGTGACCGCAACGACTTTAGCTACCACGTTAGGAGGCGACGCGTTTTCAGTCGCCACAGTGGAGCATTGCCTTTCAACTCTGGCGGCACTGCGAATCGATAATTTATTTATCGAGCTCGATGGTCCGGAAATTCCGATTGGTGACGGAAGTGCGGCGTGTTTTCTTGAGGCGATTCTTGAAGCCGGTTTAGCTGAGCAAAATGAACCGCGTCGTTATGCCTATATCACTCAGCCGATATTTCAGGGCGATCAGGAAAAGCACGCGTATGTAATCCCCTACAATGGCTTGAGGATTTCTTGTACCATTGAGTTTCCACATCCTTGCATTGGACACCAGACTTATACCGTAGATGTCACCGAAATGTCTTTTGCCCGCGAAATTGCGCGCGCGCGAACGTTTGGATTTCTGAAAGATGTTGAGCTTTTGCGGTCTCGGGGTCTGGCGCGTGGGGGCAGCCTTTTGAATGCCGTTGTCCTTGATCACTCCGAGATTTTGAACCCAGAGGGGTTGCGTTGGGAAAATGAATTCGTTCGACACAAGGTTCTGGATGCCTTGGGCGATTTGGTCACCCTTGGCATGCCACTTATGGGGCATGTTGTCCTCCATAGGGCTGGCCACGACGTTATGAATCGACTTGTACGAAAAATTCTTGATTCACCGGATCGCTACCGCCACATCGAATTGGGCGCTGATCTGCCTGCAGAGACTACCTCTCGTATCTACGATTGACGAAATCCGGACCAAAAGCTAAGACTTGGCTTCGCCTATTGCATATTAAGGAGCGAATATCATGATCATTGGGGTTCCCAAGGAAATTAAGATTAGTGAAAATCGTGTTGGTCTAACAGAAGCTGGTGTCAAGCAGCTGGTGAAAGAAGGCCATAGCGTGAATGTGGAAGCCGATGCCGGCCTTGGCAGCGGAATTTCAAATGCGGACTTCGAGCGGGCTGGCGCTAAGATTTTGCCCAGCAAAAAGGAGATTTACGCAAAAGCCGAGATGATCATTAAGGTGAAGGAGCCGCTTCCTGACGAATTTGAATTGCTCAAAGAAAATCAGATACTTTACACCTATCTGCACTTAGCTGCAGAACCTAAACTGACCCGGGTTCTTGCTGAACGTAAAGTAAAGGCAATTGCTTACGAGACTATTCAGCTACCCGACGGGTCTTTACCGCTGTTGACCCCGATGAGTGAAGTCGCGGGCCGGATGGCCACGCAAGTGGGGGCTTACTATCTGCAAAAAGATCATGGCGGAAAGGGCATTCTCCTCGGAGGGGTCACGGGAGTTAAGCGGGGCCGGGTAACCATAGTGGGCGGCGGTATTGTCGGAGTCAACGCCGCGCAAATGGCGGTCGGTTTGGGAGCGGAGGTGACCATCCTTGATGTGAATCGCGCGCGTATGGAGTATTTGGATCATATTTTCCAAGGTCGGGTCACCACTCTTTACTCCAATGTGCAAAACATTGAGCGTTCAGTCGCGGGCTGCGACCTTCTGGTGGGCGCAGTTCTGATTACCGGCCATAAGGCGCCGACCCTGGTCACTCGTCAAATGGTCCAAACCATGACCGCGGGCTCGGTAGTTGTAGATGTGGCTGTCGATCAAGGTGGGTGTATTGAAACCTGCCGCCCGACAAGTCACACCAATCCCACCTACGATGTCGACGGTGTAATACACTACTGTGTTCCGAATATGCCTGGCGTCGTGGCTCGCACTTCAACCTACGCTTTGACTAGCGCAACGATTAAGTACGCCTCGATTTTAGCAGAGCTAGGCGTGGAAGAGGCCATCGCCAAAGATCCATTCTTATTCAAGGGTTTGAATGTCTATAACGGCCACGTCACCTATGAGCCGGTCGCGAAGGATCTGAACATGGAGTACCGTCCTTATCGTCCTTGATCTTCGTCCGCCATTGATTGGCCCGTTTATGGCCGAGTTTTTTCTCGGCCATAAGTAAGTTGTGCCCGCGACAGAGGACCCTCATGTTTTTCTTTTCATTTGTTCCGCCTAGAGCAAGAGGAAGAGACTTTTTTCTCCCTAGCAGTTGCGCTCGACGTCGATTTCTGCAAATAGGATCGCGCCAAATGCACAAAGATTTCTTCAAAAGTTCCATCGGGATAAATATGCGAGAGTTCATCTTTAAGCCTTCGAAACAACGCCGCACTTTCATTTGCAAGGTTAGCGCAAATTCGCACTGTGTTTTCGCTTGTTCGAAATTGACTATCTGGCCGGTTTTGCGCTGCGTTCGGGAACTCTTTGTACAGAGTTTTTTCAACTTCGGTGGCAGATTTGCCTGCAATGAGATTCAGAACCCGCGTCTTTCTCGTTGCCGTGACCTTACTACTAGAGGCTCTTTCTTCGGCTCTTATTACCGTCTGCAACTTCGTGACGTTTGTAATATTTTGTCTGCCAGAGCTTATGTCCTGTCGGATACTGGGAACAAGGCGCAACACTCGCGCCGTTTGAATGCGCCGATTGGCCGAGGTCTCTGAATATTTAAATTCCTTCACCAACCATTTGCACAGGCTCGAATACCCGCGAGCTAAGTAGATTTTTCGGTCCTCGACTAAATTGATGAGGCAAAGGATCTCACTTGTGGTTTTGCGTTCATTTTCAATGAGCTTGCGAAGATTGGACGTAATATCTTGATCGGTCATCGTCTCCCTCGTGGAAAGTTGTCTAAAGAAACATATGCAAAGTTCCCCACTCCTCCGTGCGCAGCATTGGGATTCGCGCACGTTCGAGCGCCTCGACAACCTCGCGATGAGGGTGGCCGTAGCGCTGAAAACGGGCGCTGGAGATCGCCATTTTAACCCGCGACAACGCGAAGAGAAGTTCGCGTGAGGTGGAGGTGCGGCTGCCATGATGGCCCAAAACCAAGATGCGCACGTCGGACAAATCACCTAGTTTATGTAGCCACATTTTTTCCTGAGCGCGAGGAGAGTCCCCTGGTGCCAGTACTCCGTGCGTGAGTACCACCCAACTTTTCGCATTGGGCGTCTTGCCCTCGGGGTAGGACCATTGCCGCAGATGTAGGGAGGGCACGCACTCAGGCAGCGAATTGATCAGCGTCATCTTGTGTTCTGCGGCCAATCCTAAGGGTCTATTGATGACGCACAAATTCGGCAATTGATGGCGTGCGCGGCCCACAAAATTGATATGATCAGAATCCCAGTGACTCAACGACACTCGATTCAAGCGCCCGCGGCACGCGCGCATAATTTGTGACCAAGGGGCAAACTCGCCGCCCATGTCGAGGTGCCAGCAAGATTGCTCGTCAAGGATTGTCACCCACTGTCCTTGCCCTACATTCCAGACAACTAGCTCCGGAGTAAACTCAGGACCTAAACGGGAGCCAATTAAGGAAACGAGCAGGAAAAGGCATGCGCGCGCCGCCATCGAACCTCCAATACTAACAGTGAGACATGGGTTACCAGCGGAATCCAGCACAGCTGGCTCGCTGACAAAAAAACCTCCAACGGAATCGTTTGCGGTCCTAGCGCCAGCAGTCCTAAAAACCCGCGCCACAAGAGGTCAGTGGCTGGAGTAAAAGCCGGGATGAGCATCACAACTAAACAAGCAGGAAACAAGAGTATGCCAACGAAAGGCGCGAGCAGCGTATTCCAGCCCACCGTAATGGGCGACACCCAACAGAATGGAAATAAAAAAACGTAGGCCTTAAGGGCTAAATCCAAATGTCGCCAGCGTGGGAAAATAACGGGCGCGCAGAGGGCCAAACCACACATCCAGCTCATCAAAAATGAACGTGAAACGAGCCACGGCGGATATGTAAACAAAATTAATATGACTGTAAACGCTTCGATTTGCAAAGCCGTGAGGCCAGAGCGTAAACGCAGTGTCGGCTGCACTAAACGGCGCAAAAATGCACGGACCACGGGAGCCTGAAAACCAGTGATAAAGCAATAAAATCCCATCACGCAAAGCCGCCATGTCCGTGGCAAAAAGACCAGCAGAGTTTCGATAAAAACCAAATGCGAACCTGAAACCACCATGAGATGAATCAGTCCGGTGTCAATAAATAGTTGTTTGTCAGAGCCCGCGGGTAAATTCGCGCCGCAGACCAATGCATTGTAAAGATTGTTAAACTCAGTTGAGGGCAGTGCTCTTTCACAGAGAACAGGACCTTGGTGGATCAAAATATCAGTGATCCACACTATCGTCGCATTTCCTGAGGTTAGCCAGATGAGTATCCAAAGCACAAGAAGACGGTGATCTGCAAATCGGGTTCACGCTCAATTATGCAGCATATTGGTCACGGTCTTACACGATGTGCGGATTTCGGATTTAAGAACGTGTCATTCGTTCGAATGAAAATTTATTTTTCAGAAAAATTCATATTTATTTCAATAGTTTAGGAATGCCTATTGCTTGTGCAAAGCGCTGAAACCCTTGTCTGTACAGAAGTCTAGGGATGCAACCAGGTGAGAAGTCCACATTTTGTGTGGATAATTCTTAACGATTTCCTAATAACTCGGTACATCGTAATTGCAAATGGAAAGTTGTACTCTATCATTAAAAGAAGGCGGGGAGGATCATGACAACGAATTCCGTTGTACGCGCGATTGTTGCAATGAGTTGTGGAGCACTTCTAATGCTCGGCATGCGTGCTCTCGCCGCCACTCCAAGTCCATTGGCTCAACAATTTCCCGAGGGTGAGCGTCTAGTGTATACCAAGTTAGTAGAGGCCTTTCGCCACAACCAGCTCCCGGACGTGGTTCGCCAACGCCAAATTCTTGAGCGCAACTATCCAGCCAGCGTGCATCTAGACAACGCTTATTACCTGACCGGACTTTTAGAGTATCAAAAAGGCCATTTCGGCGAGGCGCTCCAGTCTTTTGATGTGGTGAAAAACCGTTATGTCAAAAGCAACAAGCGTCCGAGTGCGCTGTTTGCGATGGCTATGACGTATCAGCAGTTGAAGCTGGTCCCTCAGGCGCACAGGGTGCTAGAGCGAATTTTGCAGGAGTACCCGGGCAGCCCTGAGTCGCAGCGCGCGACAATGCAGCTCAAGATGGAAAAAGTGAAGCGTTAAAAGTACTTAACCATACGGAACAAGGACGTTCACGGTATGAATTTTCGCCAGGTCCTAGTTATAGTTTCAGTGTTCGCGCCCATTGTCAGCGTCGGGGCCACCTTCGATCCTCCCGATGTCGATCTAGAGTCTGAGTTGCATCGCCAGTTTTTAACTCACCAACATACTGATAACGCAGTCTCGGAATCATTCCAAGGCTGGCTTGAAAATTACCGCATTCAACAGGGTGAAAATCTGTGGGGGCTAAGCCAAATGCTCTATGGTGACGGCAACTATTGGCCCAAGGTGTGGGCGCAAAATCAGTCGATCACAAATCCGCATCTGGTGCGTAAAGGCCACACGTTGCAGTTTCTGATGGGCTCTGATGATGACGCCCCGTCATTCAGATTTTCGGAGGCCGAAGAAGCAGGCCTGGAATTGGTGGCCGCAGAAGGTGGCGGGACACCCCAAGTGCAACTTCCTCCCCCTTCCTTCGAGCCGCGTCCGGTGCTTAAACTTCCGGGCAGTTTCCCCGCGTGGCAAGAGGTATTTAGCCGGAAAAAAGATGAGATCGATTCCGACCTGAGCCATCTACATAGAGTGAACCGCGACGGCTCGCAAAAGCGCCTGGTGGACGGCTATGTGCAGGACGAGCGCATCGAATCGGTCGGTAAGTTTTTAGAGGTCGAGCGCGAGTCGGGACTGCCGGTGGCTATGCAGTATATATATGTTAAAATCAAGAAGGGCCAAGGTCATATCGGGAAAAAATTCCTGATGGTGAAAGATCATGGCTTGCTTAAGCGCCTAAATCCGCAAGTCGAGGATGACATCAATGCGCGCTATATTCAAGTGTACGGTGATCTCGAGATCACCGAGGCCGCGCACGGACTCAAGAAGGCTGCCGACAGTGATTTTGAAATTTACCGGGCCCTACTAATTCATGTAATTGATCTCTCACTCACGGATTTTGACCTCATTCCGGGGGCGGTTGAAACGGTATCGAGCGTGCCGACGGGGACAAGTGGAAATGTCACCGGCCAGGTTCTGGGTTCATCAAAAAATTATGCGAGCGAGCTCTATGGTATCGGCGATTTGGTGTTTATCAATAAGGGCAGCCAGAACGGCGTCAAGGTTGGGCAAATGCTCGATATCTACATTGACCGCACTATCCGCGATCCGCTCACGCCATTGAACTATGCAAACGTGAGCTCCGGTAGTCTTAAAATCGTCAAAGTCTCGAGCAGTTGCGCCACTGCCGTGATTTTGACCGCCGTGGATAGTATTCAACAAGGTGATCAGGTGCGCGCCTACGTCGCCCACTCCGAGGTGGGTGTTAGCGGAGATGCTCCCTTGGAATCAAAAATTGAAAAGCCGACAGAGATGGATAGCAGCGAGCTTCCACCCCTTGAAGAGAATAGTCTTGATTCTCCTGCGTCTGATAGTTCCGGTAACGAACTCAATCTGTCCGATTGATGAACCGGCTTTTCCTTTAAACCGATGGAGACAGCTTTGAGCGCTGTTCTCACTTTGCATTCAATCCCAGCATGGACTATCGCCGCGCACTTTTTTTCAATACAGCCCTGGGTTTGATTCTGGATCCTCTTGATATAGAGAGTCTTCTCTCGCCTGAGGTCATCTTTGACGACCGCCAAAATGTGACTCGCAGCTTGAGCTCACGCAAAGCCATGGAATACCTTTGGCGTAGTCCAGATTGGCCGGAGCGCGCCCTTCGCTTGCAAAAAATCAGTGCTAAGGCAGGCGTTCGCTTATCGCATATTGGGATGGCGGACTATCCAGACAGTTGGCTAACGCTCACCAAACGGCCATCGCTACTTTGCTATATGGGCGAACCGTGTTGGCTTACGACTCATTTAATATCTGTGGTTGGAAGTCGCACCCCCTCGATCGACACTCTCTTGTGGTTGCAGCGTGACCTCAGTGAATTTCTGCGTCAGCGCGAGGTGGGGGTGGTCAGTGGCGGCGCGCGCGGAATCGATCAGGCCGCACATCGTCTAGCAATGGACTGCGGTCGGGTGACTGTTTGTGTTTTGCCGAGTGGATTATTGAATCCTTATCCCTTTGGCCAAGAGCCCTTGTGGAATCGCATTCGCAACACGGGCGGCTGTATTCTGAGCACCTATGGGTTGGAGCAGGCGATGCGCAAAAGTTATTTCCACGAACGAAATCGCTGGATCGCGGGACTTAGTCCGGTCTGTTTTGTCGCCGAGGCCAATCGTCGTAGCGGCTCACTGATCACAGCCCAGCGTGCAGTCGAAGAATCACGCGAAGTCTGCACATTACCGGTGGCTCCCACTGCCACCCAAGGTCTAGGAAACCTTGATTTACTCAACGAAAATGCCTTTATGCTCCGTGATCACCGCGATTTACTTGCCCTATGGGATCGCTCAAGACCAGCTGCGTTTCAGGGTGCTTAGCGCGAAAATCAGGAATACCGCATTGACCGACCATAGGCTCACGGCTGCCGGCAACCATCCGCTTTGGGCCACATTGTCGGCGCTGGCAAAGCAGACCCAATACGCAATGAGTACCACCAAACACAGAACAAATCCTCCGCCACGCGAAGATCTGCGATTGGTGACCGTGCCAAGGCCAACACCTAGGATGGCGAAAATTAAACAGGCGCCTGACAGTGACCAACGTTGATGATACTGAATTTCAAGTTTGCGCCGATCTTTATCTTCGAGTTTTGGATTTTTCAAAGCCACATTCAAATCATCGAGGGTCATCGAAAGCGGGGACTTCTCCGCCACCGCCATATCATAGGGATCAAACAAATTGATATCATAAGAATGAAAGTCCACTTTGGTGTAGGTGTTTTGATGGGTGCGGTGAATACTTCCCTCGTTGAGGCGCAACATTGCAGCTTGGCCGGTAGTCTTGGATTCTTGAATCATCTGTCCAGATTTAGAAATAATCGTGACCGGTGATTTGCTATCGCGCTCATCAAAAATAAAAACATCGCGCAGCATGCCTTCTTTGGAATTCACATGATTGGCGTAGACCACAAGGTCGAAAAAGCCTTCGGAAAAAACTCCTTCCTTGAGCGCGGCACCGACCTTCTGGCGGCCGACTTCATTGGCAAGAATTTCAAATTTGCGATTGCCCCACGGAGCAAGATAAAATGAAGTTTGCGCCGACATTAAAGTTGCGGCCACGGCCAGCACAAACGCCGGAATAGAAAGCTGGGCCATGCTCAAACCCAATGACTTCAGCGCTACGATTTCCGAATCGTTAGACAAGCGGTTGTAAGTCAACAGCACGCTAAACAGCAGGCTCATGGGCAAGATGATCGGCAAGAAACTAACTGATTGGTAGAGCATGAGTTCGCTGATAGTAGACAGCCCCACTCCATGCACCAGCACAAATTCGGTGAGTCGTAGGGCCTGCAACATCAGCAGAATTGCGACAAAGATCAAGCCGCCCATAAGAAAGGCCGGGAGGGTTTCAAAAAAGATATATTTTATCGCCCGATGACCATTCAAGCTGAGGCCCTATCCTTGTCGTCGTCTACAGGTGCGCGGCGTTAAATATTCCCACATTTTCAGGAGACCCGATAGCTTTGCGCACTGCAATCGACATTTTGAGCAACGGCTCAAGATTGTCCATCAACAACTGCGAGGCTGCGTCACACTTCGCGTTCATAGGATTGGGATGAGACTCCAAAAACAGTGCATCGGCACCCGCCGCCACTGCCGCCAAAGTCAGATGCGGCACAAAGCGCGGCTCGCCACCGGCCGGGTCGGCACTCGAGATGCCGTAGAGGCGCACCACATGAGTGGCGTCAAAACATGCGGGCGCTCCGAGTTGTTGCATCAGCGGAATGGAGCGCATATCGGCCACCAAACGGTTATAACCAAAACAAGCTCCGCGCTCGGTGAGCAAAAGGTTTTTATTTCCCGTGGAGCGAATTTTACTGACTGCGCTATCCATGGTTTCTGGCGCGAGGAACTGACCTTTCTTAATATTCACGGCCTTGCCGGTCTGGCCGCACGCGAGCACCAGCGAAGTCTGTTGACACATGTAAGCGGGAATTTGCAGCACGTCCACATGCTCGGCCACCAGTTCCACATCTTCAATTCGGTGGACATCGGTTAGTACCGGGATCCCAAACTCTTGGCGCACGCTCTTCAGCACTTTCAAACCTTCGTTGCTCATAGGGCCGCGCCAATTTTTCTCGCTGCCGCGATTGTCTTTTTCATAGGACGACTTAAAGATCAGCCCGATGCCCACGCGCTGAGTGATGTCGACCAGCCTGCGTGCCGCTTCAAACACCAACTCCTTTGAATCAATCACACACGGCCCTGCAATTAATGCCAGCGGTTGACCGTCGCCGACCACGATCGGCACTTTTCCGCCTTCGACCGTAAAGCGACGCGGGGGAAGTACTACAGTTTCAACCCGGGCTTTTAGACCAGTCTCAGAATTGCTCATGAATTATTCCTTGGCTAAATGTGGCCAGACACTTTTATAGACAGGTTTCGCGCAGGTGTCCATCGTTGACAAGCGACGAAGGACTAGGCACAGGCCGCGAGCGGTGCCAAAGGTTGACCAGAGACTTCATGGAAGTCATACTAATATCAAGATGTTACGCGTTTTACTGGTGTTGGATGATTATGCTGAGCTGATGTTTCTTCAAACTGTGATGAAGAAGATCGGTTTTGACGTCGATGCCATACAAAATCCGCGCAAATTCAAAGATAGTTTGCTGCAAATGAATCCAGATCTGCTGGTTCTGTCGGCGCTGGGCCCGCGCGTGAAGGGCCTTGAGTTGTGCCGCAACCTGCGCCGCGTGCGTGGCATTCCACGCGTGATTCTTCTGCGTCCAGCGGGTTCTACCTTTGAGGAAAATAAAATGGTGGACGGATGGCTGGATAGCCCGGTTTCAGCCTTGGCCTTGCTGCACAAAATGGCCGATTTGTGCAGCCTGAATAAACCTGTGCTACTCGAGAAGTTCAACAAACTGCAGCTCAAGGAAATCGAAGAAAAGATCCGAGTGTTGCGCCCGGGCGAAGGTGCGGGCCTCGTGCTTGAGGCCCGCGGCGATGAGGGTGCCTTTGGCAATCTCAAGGGCTCCAGTATTTCCAGCCCCGAACGGCAAGAGCGTTACAAAAAATTCCTGGAAGAGCAACCGCCTAAAGAGGTTAAGTTTATAGCTAAGGATATCGCCGAGCAAGTGCGCAAGCTGCGCGAGCAAGAAAGCGCTGAAGACTTGGCGGAACTGGAGCGTCAGCGTAAGGCGTTTGTGGAGCAGCTTTTTAAGAAGAAGGCTTAGCCATTCCCCTAGGCTCCGCGCCGCGGTTTTTTGCCAAACATATTTTTAGCGATGCTGGTCACCTCGTCAAACATGTTGCGGTTATTGGTGCCGCTGCGGTCAAGCTCCTCCGCCACCGCCGTGATTTCATCACTGGCCACGCGCAGGCGTGAATCGAGCACGTGGGCCGTGCGGAAGGCGTTCAGCGCTTTTTGGTGTTGGCCCATGGCACGGTAGTAAACTCCACGCGCCATCATAAACACTGCGGAGTGGCGTTCCTCAGGCGGCACCTGATCAATGCGGAACTTCACGAAATTGCGGTCGAGCTTTAATCCCGCCCAAATGCGGTAGGCGCGTAAATCTTTGAACTCAAGTTTACGATCAATCAGCGATTGGAATTTCAGTGCCGCGAGTTGATAGCGGCGAGTGTAGAGTTCTAGAATCGCCGCACGAAAGATGGGCTCGGCTTCAAGTACCTCTTGCGCGCGCTTGTTCTGTAGTGTTTGCAAGTAATGTAAGCGTTGCACATCATCGGAAATTGTGTCGAAAGCTCTGAGGATCAGTTGATAAACGGACTGGCACTTGGCGACAATTTCGGGGGGGCAATCCTTTGGCAGCCCTTCGGGTTCAAAGGATTCCTTGAGACCTTGGAAAGAGCGGTTGATCTCGCGCGGATGAGCTTTTTCCCCAACGCCGATGAACTGAAAGTAATTCTGAGTCTTAAAATCATCGGCCATCTTGTCGAGCCGCGAGGCCAGAAAACTGAAATCGGTTTCACCCTCAGCGCGCGCGCCGATAAACGCCCGGCTGGTTATGAATGCCTTGAACAGTGCCTGCAAATCGGAATTCTCATCAAACTGGGGATTTGAAAACACCTGGGCGACGGTTTGCGAACCACGCATGACTGCGTGATATTCGCCCTCTAACAAATATTGCCCCCAGATTAGCAACAGCGATTTGATCCATTCGGGCGTGATCTTAGAGTCCATCCAATCGTCCAGGAGTAGCTCAAAACGTGTCGCCGCCAGCGCATAGGTGGGGGCGGTGAATTTGCGCGTGATCCATTGCAAACTCACTACGTCGTTTTGAATGGTCTGACTCAAGCGTAGTGCCAGTTGCTCTTCTAAAATCACTTGCACCGCGTGCGGGCTCAGGCTCATCGAATCGACCAGTTTTTGGCCCAGAACCTTTTGTGATTTGTCTTTAAGTGCCGCCATCACGTCTTCGGGCAAGACAAAGCCATAGCTAACCGCGAGACTGCCGAAGTAGGAGTCGCGGTCGCCGGTTTTCACCGAGAACACCTGGCCTTTGTAAAAGCACGCGGTGCTGATATCGCCGACCGCCGATATCAGCGTCAGTTCACCGGTTAGGCTGCTCTCTTGCATGCGTTGGTAAAGTTTGGGTAGATGAAACGAATGGATGATCGATTCGCGCTCGATGAGCGCAACGATTTGGATGTCACCCAAATTATGATCGGAGTAGAGGCTCAAGACGGGTGGCGTTTCGGGCCCTAGTCGGGTTTCAAACAGTTCATCGATGGCGCCTACGATATCTCCTAATATCAATGGTTTGACAAAAAATGAGGTCGCGTGGGTGCGCTCCATGGCGTCTTTGATAAACGCCCGGTCCTTAAAAATTCCGGTCATCATAAATATTTTTGGTTTATTCGGCACGAACTGTAAAATCTCTTCCACCAGATCCACGCCGTTCATCTTAGGCAGCAGGCAGTCGACGATCAGGCAGTGGTACTCGTTACGTTGCGCGGAGGTCAGAGCTTGGACGCTGCTGGTACATAAAATCGCCGCATACCCCGAGCGGGTAAAAGCTTCGCGTAAGGCATTGCCCTGGGTGAAATCGTCTTCCACAATCAGTACGTGTATTTGGCTCTTAATCATCTACTATATTATCGGCGTGAACGGCGCTGAAGTTTACGGACTCTAGGCTATAACGCTACTCATCAAATTGACTCTTCTTGCACGGGCGAACCGCGCATGTGTATTTTAGAAACTCGACCAAAGGAGGAAGTATGGCAGGGCAAAATACAACACCGGTGACGGATCAATCTTTCGAAGCGGACGTGCTCCAGTCTAACGTGCCGGTCCTGGTGGATTTTTGGGCGGAGTGGTGTGGGCCGTGTAAGGCATTGGGGCCAAAGTTGGAAGAGATTGCCGCCGAGCTCAAAAATAAAATTAAAATCGCAAAGATCAATGTGGACGAGAACCCCAACTCCCCGGCAAAGTACGGTGTGCGAGGCATTCCTACCCTCATGCTTTTCAAGAACGGCCAACAAGTAGATCAAATCGTCGGAAATCACCCTAAGGAGGGGATTATGGCGATGTTGCAAAAGTATTCCTAAACGCAGAGCGGGTCGCTAATGTCCCAAAAAGTTCTCTAACCGGAGAACCGCTTCAGAATGACAAAATCCGGCCCCTTGCCTAACAAAAAGCCGCAGGAATAACGCCGTTTCCTCGCCATTTTCTGCTCCTGAGCCCGGCCTTTGCAATATTCACCACGCCACTTAAAACCGAGGAATCTTGTGTACCGAATCGGGCTTGTCAAACTAGCTCTTATGGCTTTGACCTGTGGCTTAGCGCGGGCGGAATCGCCGCGGCTGAGCTTTTACGGCCTGCAGTCGCACGCCGCCGTCACTTCCATTTTAACCGGCGAGAAATTCGTGGTGAAATTCACCAATCTCCTGCCGTCCAAGCTTTACCTTATACGCGCCCAGATGAGCTTTCGCGGGCATCTTTATCAGTCAGAGATCGAGGCGCGCGCCAATAGCTGGGGAAGTTTACAGACGGACACCCTTGAACCTCTCCGCGGAAGTTACCGTGGTCGCGATAGCGACGGACTGATTTGGTCGATGCGGAAGGTTGCCGGAAACACCGGCGATATTCCCGAGTGGACCTATCGCTTTTCGCTCGTAGATAAGGCGTCCAGTTTGGTGAGCGGAGACTTGCCTATTTCCACCTATGGAAATCAGGCTCTTTACGAAGTGCCATTGGCAGGGAGTGGGCTGGTCGGTAATTTTTTAATTCCAGATCAAAAGCGACGTCCGGTCGTCATTATCCTCGGCGGGTCGGAAGGCTACTTTGTGCAAACCGCAGCCTACTTGGCGTCGCAAGGGTTCGCCGCGCTCGGCTTGGCGTATTTTGGTAGACCTGGAGTACCGCAAAAGTTAAGCCATATTCCGGTGGAATACATCAAACAGGCCATCGATTATCTGCGTGCGAGCCCCTACGTCGATGCCACCAAGATCGGCATCTGGGGTTGGTCTCGCGGCGCGGAGTTGGCGCTGCTTGCGGCCAGCCATTACCCGGCGTTCAACGCTGTGGTCACGGAAGCCACCAGTGGCGTGGTGTGGGGGACTCCCCAAGGGTCGGCATGGACTTTGGCGGGCAAAGATCTACCGTATTTGATTCCGCAGCTGGGGATGGTCTCCGCTAAAAACGGTCGAAGGGTTTACGAAGCCGGTCCCGTGCGTGCTCAAACCATTCAGTCGACTCGAGATCGAAACTTTCTGATTCCGCTGCACAAAATTCAAGCCCCGCTCCTGGTGCTCGCAGGTGCTGACGATCAAGTCATGCCGCTCGCGCCCCTGCGCAAGCTCTTCGCCGATTTGCAAAACACCACGCGCTCTTATTTTGACCGCATGATTGTGTACTCTGATGTTGGCCATAATTTTATTGCGTTCCCGGGCCTTCCGGCCGATGAGTCGTGGTTTGTGGATCAAGGGCCAAATTCGATTTTGGCCGGCGGGACGGTAGCCGCCAATGCGGCGGCCCAGCGCGATCGCCTGGATAAGATCGTGGAATTTTTTAGAAGTGCCCTGCGGTGATGGCGCAAATTTTGCTAATTTGCTTCTGAGCAAACAAGTTTTCGCGATGAACGAACGGACGTGCCGTGGCGATCTCGCGCCCTAAAACAGATAACGCCGATAGGCCACCGAAGAAATAAACCCAAGGCCCGTCATAGTCGAAAGCAAGCTCGAGCCGCCATAAGACAGTAGCGGCAACGGCGCACCTACAATCGGCATCAAACCAATAACCATTCCCATATTCACGAACATGTGCCAAAACATATACGACAGCACTCCGACCACGATCAGGGCGCCAAATTTATCGCGCGCCTGCACCGCGATTCGCACCGACATCAGGTAAAGAATTAAAAACAACCCAAGCGTGGTCACGCTGCCGATAAAGCCATGCTCCTCGCTCAGCACGCTGAAAATAAAATCAGTATGACGCTCGGGCAGGAATTCGAGTTGCGACTGGGTGCCTTTGCGAAAGCCCTTGCCCAGCACTTTGCCGCTGCCGACGGCAATTTTCGATTGAATCGAATTGTAGCCTGAGCCGCGCGGATCGCGGCCCGGTGAAAGA